>NZ_LMHA01000002.1:600000-917566 GCF_001427635.1 Pseudoxanthomonas sp. Root65 | reverse complement strand
CGCGGATTCATATGATCGACGCAACACACGGATAGCTGCATAGGCAGCAGGAGTGTTGCGGGTGAAGCGCAGGCAGAGGATCTACTACACCGATACCCAGAAGGCACTGATGTGGGACCGTTGGCAGCAGGGCGAGTCTCTGCATCAGATCGCGTCCCTGTTCGATCGGCACCACAGCTCCGTCCGAAACATCCTGGCCGAGCACGGCGGCATTCGTCCGCCGATGAGGCGAAGATCTCCAAGGGCGCTGAGCCTGGCTGAGCGCGAGGAGATCTCCCGCGGCTTGGCAGCGGGACGATCGATCCGCACGATAGCGGTGTCGCTGGGCCGAGCCCCTTCTACGATCAGCCGCGAGATCGGGCGCAACGAGGGCCCTGAAGGCTATCGAGCCAGCCAGGCGGACCAGGCCGCCTGGGACCGGGCGCGTCGTCCCAAGCCCTGTAAGCTGGCGCTGCATCGAGCCTTGGCCGCTTACGTGGCAAAGAAGATCCAGCGGCAGTGGTCGCCCGAGCAGGTGGCCGGCTGGCTCAAACGCACCTATCCCGATGATGCGAGCCGTCAGGTGTCCCACGAGACGATCTATCGCACGCTTTACATCCAGTCGCGCGGAGCCTTGAAACAGGAGCTGCTCGCGCACCTGAGGCGCACACGGGCGATGCGTCGTTCACGCCATCACACCCAGAAGACAGAAAACCACGGCCGGATTGCCGACACCGTCTCGATCAGTGAGCGGCCGGCCAACGCCGAAGATCGAGCCGTGCCGGGGCACTGGGAAGGCGACCTGCTGTTCGGTGACCGGAACAGTCAGATCGCTACACTGGTGGAGCGACAGACACGCTATCTGATGTTGGTGAAGGTGGCAGGCAAGGACACCGAGACTGTGATCAACGCACTGATCAAGAACGCACGCCGCCTGCCGAAGCAGCTGTACCAGTCGCTGACCTGGGACCGGGGCAAGGAGATGGCGGCGCACCGCCGCTTCACCTTGGCCACTGACATCCAGGTCTACTTCTGCGATCCGCATCATCCCTGGCAGCGCGGCACCAATGAGAACACCAACGGGCTGTTACGGCAGTACTTCCCCAAGGGCATCAGTCTGGCGGATATCTCGCAGGCCAGACTGGATGCCGTGGCACGCCAGCTCAACGAACGGCCACGCAAGACGCTAGGCTACGAAACACCGGCAGAGCGATATCGACAAACTGTTGCGTCGATCGGTTGAATCCAAGGNGCACGCCAGCTCAACGAACGGCCACGCAAGACGCTAGGCTACGAAACACCGGCAGAGCGATATCGACAAACTGTTGCGTCGATCGGTTGAATCCAAGGTCGAAAGCAGACTTGTCTCGAAACCTACTGTTTTTTCGGTGTCGCTTCCATCCTGTAGTTGATGACGCCTCAATCCGCGTTACAGCGCACGGCGAATTGCAACCGCCCTCCCGGCGGCATCAACGGAATCGTTGCACCGGTAGGCGAGAGCATGGATGCCAAATCAGCGGGGCAGCTCGCTCCGCCACTGGGTATGCAGCCGGTCACTGCGCATGAGCTAAGACCCTCACCCGGGCTGTCACGGACCACCGTGCCGTCGGCCGACAGTGTCCCCGCAACGTGTGTCACTGTAATCGTATAGTCGATGGCGCCGCCCTTTACGACCTGCGTCACTGGCGTTGTCTTGGTGACGGCCAAGTCGACGGTGCGTGGCGTGTTGACAAAGGTGCACGTCAAGTCGTCACCGGCTACCGGCGTGACCTGGAAGCTGCGTCCCTGCCCGGGCGGGACATCGGTGGTCCCGTTGATGCTATTCACACAGCTGTACTGCGTATCGTAAAGAGCTAGGTTAGCCGCAGGTGTTCCTGCTGCGACTTCCGACAATGTGTACGTTGTGCCCGCGGCGCCAACGAATGGAGTAGTCGACACACTGGTCGAGGCGCCCGTAGTGGTCACGCTCGGCCCACCGTTGTTGATCGTCAAGGTGAACTGGTCGGTCGCCATCACGCGCCCGGCAATCGTCTTTGCCAGGGTCAGCCGGGGCGGCGCCTGAACACGCAGTTCAGTGGTGTTGGTCGTATCGTTGAATTCCTCGCCGCTGGATGCGCCGACATATCGCACCTGCGCTACATTGCGGACTATCGCGCCGTCGGCAGCATCGGCGCGCACTCGCACGATGAAACTAACCGTCGTCAAGGTTGGCTGCGTGCCAATACACGCGGGACACCGCAGCAAACCGCCTTGGTTGCTGTCTGCGCCGGTACCCACGCGGAACGTCGCCGCGCCAGCGGACATCTCGCCTGTATCGTCGCCGACGCCATCGGTCTTGGCGCCACTGTTAGCCCCAGCCGTCACTTGCAGGCTGCCTGGCTCGTAGTCGGTGTTGGTGGGAATCGTATCGCGGATGGAAACGTCCACCGCATTGTCCTGTCCCGTGTTCTGCAGATTGATGGTGTAGCGGATGCGATCGCCGGCGCGCGCCTGTCCGGCGGGTAGGCCTGGATTTGTCAGGTTGGTTTGCGTCTTCGCAGTAGCGGCATCGACCGTAGGCTGAAACACGTCGATTGCCGTGGTAAGCACCGAGATAGCATAGCCTTCGCTGCTCGTACGGGCGGTAAGCGTGGCTGAGGTGGCGCCATTGGCCAGGGCATTGTTGCCAGGGTTGGCCAGTTGCACGATGTCTGCATCGAAACCCAGCGTATTGGCCAAGTTGTTGTTCGCTACGCTGCGCTGGCTCACGACACTGCCTAGGCGGCAGATCGTGGAGTTAAAGACATCGCCGGCTGTGTTACAGGCGTCAGATACGTTCACCAACGACGAGCCTTGGCCCTGGAACGTGAAACCGTCCGGCGCGCCGCGGTCGCCGTCCATCGCCATCCAGCCCAGCTGCGCAGAAACTGCGCCACTGAATGGCGTGCGGAAGCCCGAGACGGTCACGGATACTTGGTTGACCGGTGCGCTACCGGTGGTAGCGATCACCGCTAGGCCATCGTTGATGGTGAAGTTACGCAGCGGGCGCGCCGGATTCTGGATCACCAGGACCAGCGTCCAGCCACCGAATCGGTTCACCACACCGGTCTGCAACGGCAGGTTTGCTACCCGATAGGTCCCGGCACCGCTCGACCGCACGGCGGCGGTGACGTCGGCCCGGCAGGTGTAGACGTGATGCGGTTGGGCTGCGCCCCAGATGGTGGAGCGCGGCGACACGTCGCAGGCGGCGGGCGGGAGCGCCTGGTAGCCGAGGCCGGGCCGGCCAAAGCGGATCGGCGTAGCCGTTGGGGAGGGGCTGGGTTGACTGCTGCCATCACTGGCCACCAAGCCGCCCCAGTAAAGCTGGGCCCGTACGATCTGAGCACCGGCTGGTAGATCGGCCGCCGAAAGGGTGGCGCTGCTGGAATTTATGATGCTGGTGTCCGCAACATCCGCCGGCAGCTTGGTCGCCACCATCGTCTGCCCATCATTGATGCCGGAGTTGCAACTTCCACTGCCGTTGCACGTCAGGTTCGTGTTGGCGAGGAAGACCAGATCGCCGTTCAGGGTCGTGGTATAGCGCTGGTCAAATGCTCGGTACACCTGTGCGGGAACGGGAGAAGCGACTGCCATCAGTAGAACCAGAAGCATCCACCGCATCATCTGAGAGCCCCGAACGAAATTGAGTAATCGGGATTCTACTAGTTTGTGACCTACGCATAGGTATTGTCTAAGCGCTGGTCTGACGTGGGGGATGACACTGCCTCCTATCTGCTGAAGCACGCTGCGGGCCATGTGGGGCTGCCTAGAGGCCAAAAAGATTGCAGTCCACCCATGCCGATGAGCGGGTGTTGCATGGCTACGGATCGGTCGTATACATGATGGAACGGTAGGGAATGCAAGCCTCGGAAATTCAGGAGATCCACACATGTCCGAAGCTCGCCGAGTGGATGGACGCCAAGCGCGCCTGCTGGAAACGCTATCAGCCATTGCCGACGACCTCGCCTCGGCTGCTCACTTTGCCGATAAAGTTGCCACCGCTGAACCAGGCGAAGCTGATGTAGACCTTTGGTGGACCGTGGCATTGGTCATGTATGGACGCTGCTTTGATAGGGGCGTGCATCCGTGGGGAGCGAGCGAGATTTTGGGTCATCTATCAAAGCCGCTTCAACGTCGACATAGACATTTCAAGCACCTACACAACACATTGGTCTCCCAGCCAGGCGGGGTTTCGCGAGCCTTAGTCGCCTTGGCAGGAATCGGGCTTGACGGGCACCTGTGGGTGGACTGCAGACCCATGCCTCTTTTCGCCTTAGGGAAACTTGAGGCGATGGATCTCCTAGAGCTCTTAAGCGTGCTCCAGGGTTTGGTCGATCGGCGACGGATAGAGACCCACAACGCCCTGAAAGGTCAGCTGCTTGAGATGTCAGATGAGGACTTCGAGCAGTTGCCATTGGCAGCAGTAATCGACGTCCCTCTGGGTGAGGCCTCTAGATCAGAGTTTCGTATGTAAATGACTGAATCTGGCCTCATTCCGTTGGGTGCCACGCCTGTGAGATGTGCGTTCCAGGGAGTCGTGGAGCAGGCTAACAAAGCGATTTAGATCGCAAGAGCACCCACCACGCAACGCGCCAGAACTAAGCCGTCACCGTTCCCCTGTCAGCTCCAGGCTAGGAGAAGCTAACCTTTCGAGGCTTCATGGCAGCTTTTGGATATCGTCTGCCCAAGGCTTCACAGCTGGGAGCGTGCAGCTAGCTCCCTTTGGGGTATGTTGCCCCACCCCGCCATTTCACGCGCCAGCCCAGCGACGAGCCGTCGCACACGTGATGGATGGGCGGCCAAAGGCTATCCTTCCGTGCATGAGCGAGCCAGAAGACAATGTGTTCGGAGACCGAACCACAGCCATCATGTGGAGTCCGGATGTCGTGAGCTTCCTGCGCGGAGCTGTGACTGATCGCGAGTTGGGCATTCGCGATACTGCGGAAGCTCTGCGTATGACAGTGCGCGTATGGCTCGCAGGACCTGCTTCCAATAACTCAGCCGGGCCTGTTTAGCACTTCAGCTGCAGGGCATGCTGCTGCATCGCGGCCCTTTCAAGTGCGGCGCCCAATTTATGTAGTCCAGTGATTTCAGCCCTGACGAATTTGGACGAAGCAGTGGATGTCCACTTCCGGCCAGAAGCTGACGTCGTCCCTATCCTGACCAGCAAGAGATGTCCCGCAAGCCACTACTGGAGCCGGCTTATCGGGTGAAGGACATCGCTGTTCTCTACAGTCGCGTGCGGCTTTGTATGTCGCGTTCGCCATGCCGATATTTAGATGGCGGTAGGCTGGCTTGGGCGCCGCGCAACGAATGTCGAGTTGGCTTACGGCGACTCGAGCGGTGTGTTGCTTCTGCTGTAACGCACCGAACGGAACACCTGTCCAGTCGCTTTGCAATCGCCCGGCTCCCAGGAACGCTCGGGCGCCAAGCCATAGTTGGATTGGCAGCTCCAGCCGGCATCTGTCATGAAGCACATGCGCACATCCACATGGGCGGCGCAATTGTTGACGATGCGTCCAACCAATCCGCTGCTGCTGGGGCACACATGTGTCTTCGTGACAGGTTGGCCAACGCACGTGTCGGCGCGATCTTGGGTTGATGCGCTGCCTGCACCGGCTGCTCTGACACTGGAAGTATCCGGCGCGGCGCTGAGTGCCGCAGCCGCACGGCGGTCAGCATATTCCACCGCAATCGCCTCCTGCCGCTCCGTAGCGGCACGCGCGTTCGCGAGCTCGCGCGCGGCGTACTGGTCCGATCCGGCCGCACTGCCTTGGCGTTCGGACGTGGCCTGGCGTGCCGCCTGGTCGAGAGTGGCGTCCAGACGCGCGCGCGATTGGGCCTCGCTTTGCACGGCAATGTCATTGGCAGTCGCCAGCACATTCTGTAGAGATGACATGGCGGCATTGAAGCGGTCCGAGCGCTCGCGTTGTTGTCGGCGCTTTTCCTGCGCCAGCTCCTTATAGGCCTGATCCATGGCGGCTTTTCCGGCGACTTCGCCCCTGGCCTCGATCCGCGCGGCTTCTTGCTCGGCATATTGCACAAATCCGTCAGGAAACGCGTTCACCGGTTCAGGGCGATCGGATCCCTTCCCATACCCCTGCTTATAGAAATAGACACCTTGTGCGGTCAGCTCTATGTCCTTCTTCAGATTGACACCCCCCATCCCGAGGGTCGTGGCAAATCGATACCAGTCGGACTGCAATGCATCAGTAGTCACACGGAAGTTAACAGCTGTTCCCTTCGCTTCGCCCAGTTCATGCACGTCTGCCAGTAGTTCCCCAGGCACGACTCCCCTGCGGAACACGATCCTCGAACCAAATGGAAGACCCGGCGTGTAAGCAGTGAACTCGACGGCCATGCCATGTTCGATGATCACATATCTGTGGATAGTTACTGTGCCATCCGAATGAGGGCCGGCGATCCAATAAGTCCCTGCCAGGCGAGCCAATACTCCCCAGTCCGCGATGCTCAGGTTTGCATGTTCGCTCGCGCCATCGGCGCCACCTCCGGTTGCGCTCGACCTGTTAGCAATCGCCTCACGAAGCGCCACACACGTCTCGCCCTGTTGCGCAGCCTGCGTGACACACAGCGCGGCATACGTCTTCTCTAAGTTGGCAGCATCCTGAGCAGCCACGCCCCCGCCAACGGTCAGCAACAGGCACCCCAGAATGGCTGAGATCCGAATCATGGCATTCCCCTTTAAGTCGACTATGCCCAAACTGCGCCAGCATAAGCGTGCGTCGGCCGGTGGATCCAGACCCTGGCAAACCAGATAGGACTGTTGCCGGCCCGTTGGCGGACGGGCTTCGCGGCACTCCAGATGATTAGCAGGCAACTGAGGTTGGGCCCTCAGCTTGACCGCTCTGGGTCGGAAGCTGCCGTCCCCTACCCCCGATAACGATCCCTAACCGTCAGTCCGCCGCTATCGGCCTGCAACAGAAGCAGAGGTCGCAGACTCGGACTACGGCGATTGGCCCGAGTGGATGGCGCGCCTCGGCAATGGACGTCGGGCGGTATCCGCGCTCTGCTCCGCAATCTGTACCACCCGCGCGCGATCAACGGCGTCCAAGCGCGGCAGCCAGCGCCGTAGAAACCATTGCCAGGCAAGCGCAGGCAACCGCGGCAACGGCGTGTCGGCTTCAATGCCACGCAGTGCAGCCCAGCATCGATGGGTGAGCAGCAGCGCGCCCAGCCGCTCCGC
Source organism: Pseudoxanthomonas sp. Root65 (assembly GCF_001427635.1). Classification (NCBI taxonomy): domain Bacteria; kingdom Pseudomonadati; phylum Pseudomonadota; class Gammaproteobacteria; order Lysobacterales; family Lysobacteraceae; genus Pseudoxanthomonas; species Pseudoxanthomonas sp. Root65. Next base: position 910,365 of record NZ_LMHA01000002.1, on the reverse strand, counting down.
CGGCGGCAGGCTGCCTAATCGAGCTGGCTCGCCTGGTCGGAACGCCTGCGATCGCGCCTGATACTGCCATCCCCACAGGTACAGCTCCCACGCTGCTGAGGTTGCCGGAGGGTGGTCGACAAAAGCACTCCAGTTGCGCACCACCATCCGCACGAGGTCACGACGCCACAGGGACTCCCTCTGCCAGTCAGGCACCCGCCCGTCCCAACGGCACCAGACGTGCAACCAGTTGGCCAAGCCCCGCAGCTCAGGTTGAGCCATGCAGTTGCGCCAGCCGGCATCTTCTCCATGGGAGGGGAGCGTCGGCGACAGTGGGAGCGCATGTAAACGACAAGTTAGCCTCCGCGCGTCTAACCACTCAGCCCGCACTACCCAGCGCTGCTGCGGCTCGTCGTCGACGTAACAGCGCGAACAATACATCTTGCGCTGGCTAGGGTGCAGGCGCCAGGTCGGCGCGACCGATGCGCCGTCCCCCAACACTTCCGGCAAATTGACCCAATAGGTGCCGGCCTGTGGGCGTTCCGGTTCCTCCGGCGCCGCTCGTATCCAGTCCTCCCACTCTCGGCTGTCCATTGGCTGCAGCCGACCCGTTGCCGCCAGCCATGACGCCCGCGATTCACCTGGCACTGGTGTTGCCCAGTGCGGAAGCGTGAGGAAATTCATTGTCCGTCCCCCAGTACTACTGGCGGCAGCGGATCGGTCATGGCCTCCTGAAGAAGTTCCAATGTTAATACTGAGCTGGGCTGACGCGCTGCCCGCAGACTCGCGTTGTGAATCAGTTTTTCGATGGAGCCGGTGGTGCAATAGCCATTAGCAAGAAACCAGCGTACGAAGCGTTGACTGTCCAAATGCGAAATTTCGGGTCGTTGTGCATCAATACTGGCCAGAAGCACACGCAATTCTTCCGACTCCTGAAAGCGCGGCAACAGCAACGGACGAAAACGTGAATGCAATTGCTCGTCCGAGGCCAGCACATTGCGCATGTTCTCCGTGGTGGCAATGCAAAGCGTCAGGCCACAGTTGGTCAGTCGCTTGAGAACCGCAAGGGTCTGTTGTTGGCGAACGCGTCCAGCGTGAAGTAGGTTACCGGCCTCGTCGATCAGAACTTGACGCACACCGGAGCGGATCAGCACCTCGACACACATCTCGACGTGGCGGAACCGTCGACCCGGCTCAAACCCGGGTAGGCACTCACGTATCAAACTTTCGCACAAGCGACGGCAGTCTCCGTCATCCGGCGCTTCCACGAGAATCACATGAAGTGGATGAAATCCGGATGGGTCGCGCAGCCGTCCCTTGTGAAGGGCATGATAGTGCTTGAGGATGCGCGTCTTCCCCATTCCCGCGTCTGCGATAAGGTGCAGGCTAAGCGGACGTGTTCGTCCGTACTCGTGGCAGTACAGATGTCGTAGCCATTTGAGAGCGGCAAGGTGACTGCTGACTGGGATAAAGCGAAGCTCCTTGCTTTCACCAGCGTTAGTTGGCGCTAGTAGCCGCGGATCATTGTCTTCATTCACAGCTCGTCCTCCCAATCGGTGCTTATCGGCATGACTGGTCGACTGAAATCGACTGCCGTCTTCGCTGGAGTGGCGGCTTGCGGGCGCAGCGCCTGCTTGCGGCGTGCCTTCTTGCTGGTTGCTGCAGCGGCGTCTTCAATCTGACGCTGCTTGCCTATCGCCGAGAACAACGCAGTTTCGTCCTGCGTACGGCTGCCTTCAGAACGCATCAGGCGCCGAGCTTCCTGCAACTCGTAGATGGAGAAAGGCGGCTGCGTGCGATCCAGTAGCGGAACGTCAATGTGATGGCCATCTACGTATAGATAAACTTTGGAGAGGTCTCCTTGGTGATAATGCACGCGGTATGGTTGCTGGCTGTTGATCAACGGCGCCAGTGCCGGATCCCAGTATCGCAGCCCATGCAGTGCCAATCCTTCCCGCGTGACCTTGCGCATCTTCGCAGGCAAAAAGCCCAGCATGAACTCGCGGGGGTCGGATATCAGTGGGGGTAGCTGGAACTCGCCACGTGAATTTGTCCACGCGGTTGTCCAGGCTTGCATCGGCGTTAACCCGTTCAAACCGCGATGCGGACTGTGGTGGTACTCGCCGGCAATTGCATAGGCGACCCAACGCTCAAACTCCCGCAAGGTCATTACGGCCCGGCGCTCGGAATGGTAGTCACCGCGCTGCTTACTGCTGGAGAACGTGGTGCCGGGCAACATATGCACCTTGCCCATGAGAGTGCCAATGTAGCGCTCTATATAGGCACCGAAATGTGGCTTGTAAGGTGGCCGTGTGCGACGGGAGATGCCGTAGCGTTCGCACTGGGCTTGTACGCCAAGGGCCTGGAACGTTTTACCGTTGTCCCACGCAACGCAGTCCATGCGCCCACACATTGGGTAATCGACATCCACCTCGAGGCGTTTCAGCCACGGACCTTTAGGCAGGCAGGCATGTTCCAAGCAAAGACCCACCGCAGTTTGGTTCGGATACTCGAAGCCTAAGTAGTAGCCCAAGATACAGCGCGTGTGCACATCGATTGCCAATGTGATCCATGGGCGGCCGATGACTTGGCGACCCTCGCCTGGCGCAACCAAGATCAGATCAATTAGGGCATGGTCGATTTGGACAAGCTCTAGAGCTCGGGAGGTTTCGATCCCGCGAACCGACGGACCTTGCCTGGCCTCCCCTTCGTGCGGTCCTAGGCGCGCCTTCGCAACCTGCAGTGGATCTCGGGCGCGAATGCGGGCGCGCACTGATCTCATTTTTGGCGGCTTGACCTTGGCTGCGCGGCATTCTTGCTCAATGCGCCGGACCACGGCGCTGATTGTGGGACGCTCCGGACGCAGGTAGTCCTGTTCGATCACGTGCGCGACGATCGCTTCCTGAGCCGGAGTCAGGCGCTTTGAACCGCGGGCAGGGCCGGGTATCCCCTTCACCTGCGCGCCAGGAAGCGGGTTGACGCGGTAGTTCGACAGGCGGCGCATGACGGTCTTGACTGAGACGCCCATCTTTTGCGCGACGTCTTGGGGTTCGCACTCTCTACTCTCCAGCTGTTTGAGCTGTTTGCACCACTCTACGGCGTTGGCGTCGGCCTCAGGCTCAGTTGCGGCGCGGATAGGCCCGCGCACGGCGAGCGGGCGCGGTGCGGCCAAGTCCTGCAACGACACGCACGCGGTATCCCCGGTACCGATACAACGCACGTAGATCTGCGAGGCACTGCTGAGCGCCTCTATGCGTACTAGACGCTTCTCCCAAAGGGCTTGGGCACCCACGTGCAAATTGAGCGGGGCGAGAGGGCGCGGTACTCGTTTGATCTGCTTCATGAGGCCTCCTGAAAATGCAGGCCGCACGGTGCCCTCCTCTTGACGACGAGGATTCAGAAGAGCAGGCTGGGGGTAATCGGGGCCAAAACCGGTTACCAAGGAAGCTCGAGCCGCCAGCTCGGGCTTTCTTTTTTCCCAATGTGGAGGGCAACGCGCTGGCTAGCGGATGATCGTCATCAAGGCTCTGCGAGAAAGTTAGGCCCACTAATACCGCTTTTCAGCCCGTAGATCTAGATGCAAGAATATCTCCTAAGCCAATGATTTTTATGCAGTTTGATATATTTATATCGGACTTGTGGCGGATCCCTGTCGACCCCAGACTCTGGGGGCACGGCAATCGCCTGGTGTGACGTGCCGTACGTGCACTCAGCAGCTGTGACCGGTCAATCTCTGGTGGCGAATAGAGCCAGCACCGCGGATTTCCCTACAGTGGATTTAGCCAATCTAGAAAAGCAAGGCGCGCTGGGCAGGCTACGCATTTGGAGCCTGAAGATAGAAGCGCTTGCAACTAAGCACCCGTCTTTTGTGAGGGATGCCCAGCAAGGTTTTGAGGTGACGCTTCCACGTGATCCGATTGATAACGCTGCAGGCGTCGCACGCGCAAGCTGGCACGTCGACCTGACCTCTCAGCTCACCCTCGCTGGTTGGCTCTACAACGCTAACTGGGATCACTTATCAGCTTGTTAGATGGCATCTGCCCACGAAATACGGTGGTTCTGCGCAACTGAGCGTCCAATACCTCGATCTGCCAGAGGTGCTTATTTGCCGCCAGAATTTCGCAAAGCCGTTGCAGTTCGTCAGCGGAAAGCTCCGCTCCGTTCAGGATCGTCGGCCCGCGCTCGCGAACAGGAGCTAAGCCCTCGAGCAGGTGCAATGCGGCCGGATCGTATTCGGCCGGCGGTCTCTTACTGGTCATGCTGGCCTCCAAACATGGAATTGCACGCGTCTGCTTGGTACTCGAGAAGACAAGTGAAAGGCTGATCTTGAGAGTATGCAGCCAGCCGTTCCTGATGTAGATCCTGAGTGTCGCCGCTGGCTCCCAGCCGCCAATAGTCTATTGACGCTGATTCGTGTCCTGGACCCTATTTCTGACCTAAGATCGAGTCCTGGCGGGCATGGCTTAGAGCGCGACAGACCCCTGTTCGCCGCAAACTATTGATTTAAAAGGAAAACCCGAAGAGCGCTATCTAGGGTTCACCGACAGTGGCATTGCTGTTTCGAACACGATTTACGCGCCCCGTATCCTGGCCCTTGCACAGATAGTGATTTCTCACGGTTCTGAGTCAAATTGATTCCGCGATCCATCTGGGATCAGCGGCCCTCCAGCACCTCACGCACACGATGCGCGAGCTCTTGGAGCGTGAACGGCTTTCCGATCAGGTTGACGCCCGCGTCGAGGACGCCATTGTGGATGATCGCGTTCCGGCTGTAGCCCGTGGTGAAAAGCACCTTGAGATGGGGCCAGCGCCTGGTTGCCTCATCGGCGAGCTTTCGCCCGTTGGTCTCCGGCATGACGACATCGGTGAACAACAGGCCGATTGAAGGTTCGGCTTCCAGGACCCGCAGCGCGGCCGCGGCACTGTCGGCGGCGAAGACGTGATACCCCAGCTCGCTCAACGCATCCACCGAGAACTGCCGCACCGCAGCCTCGTCCTCCACCACCAGAATGACCTCCTGTGCCTCGCCCCGCGGGACAGGTCGAACGGTGTCCAACGTCGCAGCCTCGATGCTCGCGCTTTGCAGGCGGGGCAGATACACCTTGACGGTCGTGCCGTTCCCGACTTCGGAATAGATCTTCACGTGGCCGCCGGACTGCTTGACGAAACCGTAGACCTGAGAAAGACCAAGACCGGTCCCGCGTCCGACCTCTTTGGTCGTGAAGAAGGGATCGAACGCTTTCGCGATGACCTCGGCCGGCATGCCGTTTCCCGTATCCGACACGGCGATCAGCACATACTGCCCAGGCGAGATGCCCGGGTTGTCGTCGGCGTAGGCGTGATCGAGATGGCAGTTGGCCGTCTCCACCGTTACGCGGCCGCCTTCGGGCATGGCGTCACGCGCATTGACGGCCAGATTGAGGATCACATTCTCAAGCTGGTTGGGATCGGCATGGGTGCGCCACAGCCCGCCGGCAAGGACGGTTTCCAGCTGTACGTCGCCACCGAGCGAATGCGCGAGCAGTTCCGACATGCCGGATACCAGCTTGTTCGCGTCCAATGCTTCGGGTTGCAGGGGTTGCTGGCGCGAAAACGCGAGCAATCGCTGCGTGAGCAGGGCGGCCCGCTTCGATGCCTCCATGGCGATGTCGACGTACCGACGGGCGCGTTCATCGCTCGGATCCAGCCGTCCCACCAGCAGATCGAGGGGGCCGATGATCGCAGCCAGCATGTTGTTGAAGTCGTGGGCGATGCCACCGGTAAGCTGGCCCACCGCGTCCATCTTCTGGCTCTGGCGTAGCGCATCTTCCACGCGGATCCGCTCGGCGACTTCGGCCTGAACACGGCTTTCGAGCTGCTCGTTGAGTTCCTTCAACTGCGTTTCGACGGCCTTCCTTTCCGTCACGTCGATCGCAACGCCGACAACGCGGATGCAACGTTCACCGTCGAACAGTCCCCTGCCCTTGGCGGCGACCCAACGCACGACGCCATCCTCCTTGCCGATCGTGCGGTACTCGACATCGTAGAGCGCCCGTTGCGCCGGATCGCACGCGGCGGCGAACGCATCGCTCGTCTTGACCAGGTCCTCGCGGTGCAGACCGGCGTAAAAGTCCGCCATCGAGACAGGTACGTGGGCGGAAATGCCGAACATCGCCTTGGTGCGCGGTGGCCAGATGAGCAGGTCATTGACCAGGTCCACGTCCCAGAAACCGATGTCGGACGCTTCGGTCGCCAGCCGCAGGCGCTCTTCGCTTTCGGCGAGCGCGGCCTGGGCAGCCTTGCGTCCGGTCAGGTCGAGCATCGCACCGATCATGCGCACCGGTTCGCCGCCCGGGCCGCGCAGCACCGTGCCGCGATCCAGGATGTGGGCGTATCCGCCATCGGCTCGCTTGAAGCGGTACTCGTCCTGCCAGGCGTCCCCACCGTGGTCGATGACGGCGTGGATGCTGGCGCCGATCCGTTCACGATCGTCGGGATGAATGTGATCCAGCCACCACTGCGCACTGCTTTCGGAGCGTTCGTGTCCGAAGAGCGTGGCCAGCGCTTCGTTCCAGATCACGTGGCCGTCCGCCATCCGCCAATCCCAGATGGCGTCGCTCGTGGCGAGGGCGGCCAGCCGGTAACGCTCCTCGATTTCCCGGTGGCTCGCTTCGACCGCTTTCCTGTCAGTGATGTCGAGCGACGCGCCGATCAGCCCGATGACCTCACCCTGCGCATCCCGAAGCGGCGCCTTGGTCGACAGCCAGAAGGCGCGAGTCCCGTCCGGGTAGTTCACTTCCTCTTCCAGCTGCTCGAGCTGGCCGGATGCCATGATGCGAGCGTCGGCCGCCATGATGGCCGATGCCTGCGCCTGGTTGTGCAGTAACTCGGCATCCGTCCGGCCCAGGTATTCCTCCGGTGGCCGGCCGATCAGCTCTGTCGTTCCCCGATTGCCGATCAGCAGACGGCCCTGCCTGTCTTTTGCGTAGACCACGCCCGGCACAGCCTCTACGAACGTATTCAACAGGCCTTCGGCAAGATCGCGGGCCTCTTCCACCCGCCGCGTCTCCCCGATGTCGATCAGAACGCCCGGAAAACTGTGGGCAGCACCGCTTGCATCGATGTTCACCCAGCCCCGTGCCTCAACCCAGCGCCAATCGCCGCTGGCGTCATGAGTCCGAAAGCGATGGACATATTGACCGCCACGCGCAACGGCTGCGTCGATCGCAGCCTTGAGATCGGACTGATCCTCAGGATGGACGGAGCCGACCAGGTCGCGAAGCTTCCAGCCGCCGCTGGTCCGGCTGAGACCGAAGGCCTGCTCCAAGGCCGGGTCCACAGTGACCTTGTCGGACTTCACGTCCCAGAACCATGTCCCGATGATGGCACCCGCAGTCAGCGCAACGCGAATGCGCTCGCTGTCCAGCATGTCGGGAGAGACGTCGGCAGAGCGATGGGGCATCGAAGTGTTCCCAGGCAGGAACGGCATGTAGTGAGCGTCATGGAGAGAGTCGCGAAGCGGACCCTAACTTGACTGCAGTTTATCCGAGCCGGAGATCCTGTGTGGCAGCCTCGGAACACATGCGGTGGTTGTGCCTTGTCACTGCCCAACAGGCGTGCTCTCTGCGGAACGTCACCGCAGGAGCGCTGCCCGTGAATGCCAGCGTCGATACGGCGCCAGACGCACATCGCTCTTGCGGTAGGGAGATAGCTTTAAGGACGTCTGGTGCCGTCCCGCACCCGCAGGCCTCAAAGCGACCTGAGGAAATCCACCAGCGCCCGCCGGTCCTCCGCGCTCATCGCCTCGAACCGCTGCTTGGCGGCGGTGCCCTGCCCTCCGTGCCACAGCACGGCTTCTTCCAGCGTGGCGGCGCGGCCGTCGTGCAGGTAGCGGACGTTGGGGTCGATCGCGGAGGCCAGGCCCAGGCCCCACAGGGGCGGCGTGCGCCACTCGCGTGCGGTGGCGCGGCCTTCGATGTAGGTGTCGGCCAGGTCCGGACCCATGTCGTGCAGCAGCAGATCGCTGTACGGACGGATGGTCTGGTAGCGCAGTTCCGCAAAGCGATGGTGCCCGGTCTGCAATGCCGGTGTGTGGCAGGTGCTGCAGCGCGCCGCCTCGAACAGTTGCGCGCCGCGCTTGACGCGCAGTTGACGCGCCCGCGCCTGCGTGTCCTGTTCCAGCGGATTGTCGAAGTCGCGCCGCGGCGGCACGCCGAGCAGACTGAGGTAGAGCGTGGTCTGGTGGATGTCGGACGCGGTCAGCTTGGCGCTGCCGGTATCGACCTGCGCGCAGGCCGTGCCCTGGCTGCCGCGTGCGCATTCCAGTGACGGCATCTGCGGCGAGGTCACGCCCATGTCGGTGTTGAACGCCAGCGACGCCTGCTGTTCCAGCGTGGCGGCGGCGGCCTTCCAGCCGAAGCGGCCCACGCGGCTGACACCGGCATCGCGCGGATCGGCGACGATCTGCAGCCGCCCGGCCACGCCGTCCGGATCACCGCGCTGCGCGAGCGCCAGACGCTCCAGTTGCTGCTCAGGCACCGCCTCCAGCAGACCCAGGCCGATCAGCGACGGCGCCACGCGCACCGACAGCGCCGTCGGCAGCGCCAGCGGTTGGCCGGCGCGATCGCGCAGCGCGTAGTTCGGCCGGCGCAGCACATAGCCCGTGCCGTCGGCATAGCGCCCCGGAAGCTCGGTGTAACCGGTGAGCACGAGTTCGGCTTCGCGCCCGTCGATGTTGGCGCCGGCCTCGCGATAGGTGCCCTGCTGCAGGCGTAGCCCGAAGCGCGCGTCCGCCGCCTGCCCCCCTGCCCCGGCGACGCCGACGAAGACGCCCAGCCGGTTCAGCGGCGCACCGACCACGGGCGAACTGCGGCCGTTGCCGGCATGGCAGTCCACGCAGCGCGTCTGCGAGAAGCGCGGCGCGGTCTTGCCCGCATGCGCGGTGAAGACGGTGTTGCTCTCCTCGGAATGGCGACCGCTGGCGAACGAGGTGTGGATCAGCCGGCGCCCTTCCGCCCACGGCTGCATGTTGTAGCCGGCGATGTTGTGCGAGGCCTGCTGCAGCATGCGGAACGGTTCGCTGGACGTGTCCTCATGCAGGGTCATCCACGGACCGGCGCTGAGCGCCTCGCCCGGCATGGGCAGCGAATCCAGCGGGCGTTGCACGCCGTAGCCGGGGCCGCGGAACCACGACACGATGCCGTGCGAGCCGGCGCGGTAGACCAGCGCCTCCGCGTAGTAGTTGAAGCGGCCGATCACGTCCGGGTTGCCCGCCAGGAAAATGCCCAGCTCGAACTCCACCAGGTCGCCCTTGCGCATCGGCCGATGGGACTCGTTGGCGGCCGTGCGGATCTCCTTCACCAGCACGAACGCATTGCCGGGCGTGCCGGCCGGTGGCGTGTAGTTGCTGTTGGGGTCCTGGCCGAACTGCGCGTAGTTGGCGATGGGGGTCTGCGCCACCACGCCACCGGGCAGCACCTTCATGCCGCCGTTGTCCGCATACAGCGCCACGGAAGTGGGCTCGAGCGGATCCTCGCTGCGCCGACCGATGTAGCCATGGCGGAAGTTGGTGCCGTACCAGTAATGCTGCGGCTTCACCACGACCGTCAGGATGCGCTGCTCGCCGGAGGTGCCGGGCACGGCGTCGTCGTGGATGACGATCTCGTGCGTGCGCCGTTCGAAATAGTGCGGCGGGAACACCTGGTAACTGTCGTCAACGATGGGCTCGCGCGCATGCCGGTCGCGTACGCGGCCGCCGACATGCGTGACCAGCGTGCCGTCGTCCTGCGTGTAGTGGATGGGCGCGGCATCGTCCGGCCACAGCAAGGGCTGGTAGGTGGCCGACGGCGGCACCGGCGGCGGTGGCGGGATCAGCGGCTGCGACCCGTTCTGCCGCACCGCTTGCGGCTCGCCCGCGCCCAGGCGGAACTGCTGCGCGGCGACCGTGGCGCACGTGACCTGCTCGACGCTGGCACCGGCCGTCGTCGATGCACCCACGATACCCAGGCACTTGCCGCTGTTGACGTTGACGATGCGGTAGCGGTCGCTGGTGTCGACCCTCTGCAGGCGGAAACGTTGCGCGCCGCTGCCGTTGTCGTCCCACTGCTGCACGATCACGTGATCGGCACCGGAGCCTGCGGGGATGTCGGCCGACTTCTGCGTGGCCAGGTTGCGCAGGCGGTACTGGCCGGTGGTGGTCTCGGCGATGTCGAAGAACTGACGGTGCAGCGTGGCGTCGCAGGCCGATTGCACCAGCGGGGTGCCGTTGGCCGAGCTGCCCTCGCGGATCTCGATGCACAGCCCACTCGATGCGCTGGCGATGCGGTAGCGACCGGAAGGCACCGGGTCCACGTTGATGTTCTGGGGTGGCGCGACCTGCGCCTCCGCTGCGGCCGCCGTGGCGCCATTGCCCATGGACAGGTGGGGCAGCGCGGGCGAGGCACTGGTCGGCCGCGTACTGCTCCAGAAAGGTGCATCGCGTGCCTCGTCGGTCTGCGCGGTGCAGGCGGACAGCGACAGGGCGGACAGCAGGACGAACACCACCGGCACGCGGCGGCCGCGTTCATGGGCAAGGGGATACATCGGGGACCGACTCCGTGGGGACGCGTGGGGAACGCCGGCGACGCTTCCGCTTCATTCCCCAAGCGAAGGCGTGCCATCCGAAGACTGCAAGCCGTATGGTCGCAGAGGTTCGTTACGCCTCACTGTGACCCAGGGCGCATAACCCGCGCGTGCGCACGCAGCTACCTTCGCGGGATCGTAGATGCCGCGCGTTCGCGCTTGTCCCTCGTCGCGCGACGGCGCCGCTACCGCGGAGGCGGAACGGAGATGCCGGCCTCCGACTGCACCACCGGCCTCATGCTGCCATCGGCGTTGTACTGCAGGTGCTCGACCGTGACCGCGCGCCGGCCGATGGCGCCGTGCTGGTCGCCGATCGCGAGCGCGGCGTTGTGCAGGAACAGGTACCAGCGTCCCTTGAACTCGGCGATGCCGGGATGGATGGTGAAGCTGTACTTGCCCGACCCGGTCAGTTCGCCGCGGTACGTCCACGGTCCCTGCAGCGAGGTGGCCGTCGCATAGGACACCTTCTCGTCGCGGTGGGTCGCCCGGTCGAGCGAGGCGTAGGTCAGGTAATAGAGATCGCCGCGTTTGTGGAGCCACGGACCTTCTTCGAAATGCGGCGGCGTGATCTCGGTGATCGGACCGTCGATCTCGATCATGTTGGGCTTGAGCCGGGCGATGTAGCACTGCCGGTTGCCCCAGGCGATCCACGGGGTGCCATCGTCGTCGGTGAACACGGTGGGATCGATGTCCTCCCAGCTGTGCGTACCCTTCGGCGTCATCGCGTTGGTGATGAGTGCGGAACCCTTCGCATCGACGAATGGACCGGTCGGGCTGTCCGACACGGCAACCGCGATGGCCTTGCCCGGCTGCGTGCCGTCGTGCTCGACCGCGGCGTAGAACCAGAACTTCCCGTCCTTCTCGATGGCTTGCGAGGCCCAGGCATCGGCCTTGGCCCAGGCGAAATCCGCCACCTTCATGATCGGCCCGTGGTCGACCCAGGTCGCCATGTCGGTGGTCGAATAGACCAGCCATTCCCGCATGTTGAACATCTCGTCGCGCTGCGCCTGGTCATGCCCGACATAGAGATACAGACGATCACCGACCACCAGCGGCGCCGGATCGGCGGTGAACTTGTCGCGGATCAGCGGGTTCGACCGTGGCGTGGGCGGAGCAAGCGCCTGCCCGGCGGCGGCGCTTGCCCAGATCAGGGCCAGCCACGCGACAAGAAGTCGGTCGAATACGGTGCGATGCGATTTCATGGTGCTTTCTCCTCAATGCTGGCGCGTTGCTCCTCCCCTACCCGTTCAAGCCAGCCGTGCATCTTCATCCAGCTCGCGAAGGCGTCGAACCAGCCGGTACTCGTCGTCGGCTTCGCGTACATGCCGAAGCCATGCCCGCCCTGTTCGTACAGATGGAACTCGACCGGGCGGCGCGCCGCACGCCAGCGTTCGACCAGGCCGAATCCGCCATCGGCGAACAGGCCATCGTCGGCGGCGATCGCCACGAACAGGGGCGGCGCATCCGCCGGTACGTCCAGCGGTGCCAGCGGGCCGTAGATGTTGCCGATGAAAGCCGGTTTGGCGTCTTCGCCTGCGAGCGTCGTGGCCAGCGTCAGCATCGCGCCCGCAGAAAAGCCCACCATGCCGATGCGCTGCGGATCCACGCCCCACGCGTCCGCGCGGGAACGCACGAGCGCGAACGCGGCGCGTGCGTCGGCGATCTGCGGGCCGAGCCGGGCGATCGATGCCGCGGGATCGATCCTGTGCGGTGGCACCGGGCCGGACAGCATGTCGCGCATCGAACGAGCAAAGCCCTCGAGGTCTTCCGGCGTCGGGTCCAAACGGTACTTCAGCACAAACGCAGCGACGCCACGGTCGGCCAACGCGCGCGCGACGTCCCAGCCTTCGTTCTGCATGGAAAGCGAGCGGAAGCCGCCGCCCGGCGCGACGATCACCGCCGTGCCGGTCGCCTGGGCGGGATCGGGCAGGAACGGCGTGAGCGTGGCCACGCTGACGTTGCGCGCGAACACGCTGCCGTACTGGCGATGCCAGGCCTCGGCATGCCGCGCCGCCGGCAACGGCCCCGTGCCGAGCACGATCGCCGTGGGCTGGTCCGGCGTGGCGATGGCGCTCATCGCATCGTCCTGTGCACGGGCCGGTGGGGCACTCAGCGATGCCATCGCCATGAGCGCGACGCAGAACAACGTGTTCGGGTAACCGCGACTCGGGCGCATCGTCATTCTCCAATGTCTGGGGCAGGCAGCGTGGGATCCGCCCTGCCCTGCGCTGTCATTCGTCGACCGTGTGCCACGCAAGCCCGAAGGAAAGTCGCTTGTGTTGCCCCGGATGCAGCACGCGCGGGGCGAGCGTGAAGGCATCGGGCGGGCCGGTCTGTGGCTCGACGCACGTCGCATGCGCGGCGGCGTCGTAGACAACCCAATGATCGGTGTCGGCCATGAGGCGAAGACGCTGGCCTGCGCGCGTGAGCGCAATCTCGCCCCCGGCAATGAAGCAGTCGTCCCACGGGCCGGATACGGGCGCCACGCACGGCAGCGTGGCGATACCCTCGCCGTCGCGCGGATACATCGCCGTGGGCGTGAATTCCAGCCGCTCGGGTTTGCGGAACCAGGGATGCCAGCCCAGCACCACGGGCATCGCCTGATCGCCCGCCTGCACGGCGAGCTCGAGATGCAGGCGATCGCCCAGCAGGCGTACCGATTGCGTCGCGGTGCCACCGAAAGGCCAGTAGGCATCGCGCGGAAGCGCAAGCGACAGCGTGGCGCTATCGGCGTCGAGCGTAGCGATCCGCCACGGCCGCGAGAAGCCGACACCATGGATTGCGTGCCCACCGAAGTTCACCGGCAACGCATGGGGGCGGCCGTCGAAGTCGAAATGGCCACCGCGTACGCGCCCGGCCCAGGGCACCATCGGATAGCACCCCCAGGCGATGGTCGCGGGCACGCCGTCGTCCGGTCCAATGAGCCAGTCCATGCCGTCGTAGCGGATCTGCGCGATGCGGCCGCCGGCCTCCGGCGCCAGCGAGACCTCCAGCCGCCCTGCGCGCAACCAATGCAACGAGCCCGGCGGCATCGGCGCCAGGGCATCGTCGCGCGGCGACAGCAGCTCAGCCGCCATACGGATCGATGGTGCGGATACGGCCGTCGGCCTCGTGGTGCAGCGGCGTGCACTTGACCGATCGCAGGTGCGTCACCCCGCCCGACAACAACGCGTCGTGGTAGAACAGGTACCACTGTCCGTCGAATGCGCAGATCGAGTGATGCGTGGTCCAGCCGACCACGGGCTCTAGGATCACGCCGCCGTAGGTGAACGGACCGTAGGGACTGTCGCCTACGGCGTAGCACAGCAGATGGGTGTTGCCGGTCGAATACGACAGGTAGTAGCGGCCGGCGTACTTGTGCACCCACGGCCCCTCGAAGAAGCGGCGCGCATGATCGTCCGCGCGCAACGGCTGGCCGTGCTCATCCAGGATCACGATCTCGCGCGTGGCTTCGGCCAGTGTCGTCATGCCCGTGTCGAGCCGGCCGACACGCGGCCCGAGCGCAGGCGCATCGCCCACAGGTTCTTCATGCGCCGCGTCGTACGCATTGTCGCGATACTTCTGCAGCTGACCGCCCCAGATGCCACCGAAGTACAGGTAGTGCGTGCCGTCGTCGTCCTCGAACACGGCCGGATCGATCGAGTACGCCCCATCGATGGGTGCCGGCTCAGCGACGAACGGACCTTCCGGACGATCGGCGACCGCCACGCCGATGCGGAACAGGCCGCCGCCGTCCTTGGCGGGGAAATAGAGGTAGTAGCGACCCTCGCGACAGGCCGCGTCCGGTGCCCACATCTGCTTGTCGGCCCAGGGGACGTCGCGCACATGCAGGGCCATGCCGCATTCGGTGACCTCGCCCCCGGGGCTGTCCATCCGCAGCACGTGGTAGTCCTCCATGCCGAAGTGACCGCCTTCGTCATCGAAGGCACCGCCGCTCTCGATGTCGTGCGAGGGATAGATGTAGAGCCGCCCCTCGAACACGTGCGCCGAGGGATCGGCCGTGTAGATATGGGTGACCAGCGGTGGGGAGATGGCCCGTTCCGCCAGATGTGCGAGCTCGGCTTCGCTCGGCAGGGTTTCTTCTTGGATGGCAGTGTCGTTCATGGTGTCAGAGGTAGGAGTCACGCGGCCGCACCCGCGGCACGGCGACGCTGGTCGAGGTCGTGTTCGATGCGCGTCTCCATCCGCTTGTCGATTTCGTAGATGAAGAGCAGCGCCACGGCGACCAGGAAGGGAATGGAGCAATAGACGCTGACGGTCATGCGGATGCCGTCGACGACGGCCGGGGACTGCGAAGCAGCGCCGGCCTGGTAGCCGTAGTGCGCCAGGATGCCGGCGACCAGCGCGCCGCCGACGCTGAGCCCGATCTTCAAACCGCACAACATGGCGGAGAAAATGATGGCGGTGGCGCGACGATGGTTCTTCCACTCGGAATAGTCGGCCACGTCCGCGATCATCGCCCACAGCAGCGGGATGGTGATGCCGTAGCAGAACCCGTGCAGCATGAACGCGCCGAACGCCAGCGCCACCGCGGTCGGCGGAAACGCATAGAACGCCAGCAGGAACAGCGTGGATACCAGCAAGGCGCCGCCAAAGACGTCGCGCTTGCCGAAGCGGTCGGCCAGCCGCCGCGACATGCCGATGCCCAGGATCATGCAGAGGATCCCGCTGCCGTTGAACAGGCTGAAGGTGGAGGTGGCCGGATCTTCCGGCCAGGTGAAGCCGGCCAGGCCCGCGCCGGTGAGCGCGGCATTCACGGTCGCGATGAAACCGTTGAAGCCCGAGTTGTCGAGGAAGGCGGCAAGGGCCGCTTCGCTCATGTAGTACTGGAAGTAGTAGATGTAGGTGCCGCCCTTCAACGCCAGGTTGATGAACACCAGCACCGTCAACGCCAGCATCACCTGCCAGGGTCGATTGCGCACCAGGTCGGCGAGGTCCTGAATCACCCCACCGGACTGTTCCTTCGTGGGCACGATGCGTTCGCGGGTGGTCGCGAAGGTGATCAGGAAGAACACCGTACCCACCACGGCGAAGAGCGTCATCACGCGTTCGAAGCCCTGCACGCGGTCACCGTCGCCCAGGATCAGCACCAGCGGCATCAGCAGCACCTGGATGATGAACTGCGCGATCATCACCGCCACGAACCGGTACGCGGACAGGCTGTTGCGCTGGGCCATGCTGCCGGTCAGCACGCCACTGAGGGCGGAGTACGGCAGGTTGTTGGCCGCGTAGACCAGCACCAGCAACGTGTAGGTCGCCAGTGCGTACACCACCTTGCCGCGCTCGCCGAGGTCCGGCGTGCTGAAGGCCAGCAGCGACAGTACGCCGAACGGGATCGCCGTCCACAGGATCCACGGCCTGAACCGGCCCCACCTCGTCGCCGTGCGGTCGGCGAGGATGCCGATGATCGGCGTGAACACGAACGCGCCGAGCAGGCCCACCACGAAGATGATGGTCGCCGCCGTCGCCGGTGGCAGCCGGTAGACGTCCGTATAGAAGAACGCGAGGTAGGTGATCAGCGTCTGGAAGATCAGGTTCGCCGCCAGATCGCCCAGGCTGTAGCCCAGCTTTTCCCGGATCGACAACGTGTGGTCAGTGCTGGACATGCGTCAGGGATCCTGGGCGAACGGAAAGGATGCAACGGGGATGGCGCGTGCGATGCGGGAGGCTCATCGTGCCTCTACCTCGAACGTCGCGCGTGCACGGGCATCCGCGCTCGAGCCACCCACGCGCACTTCGTAGCGACCCGGTGGCACGGTATACGCGCCACGGACTTCGTCGTAACCGCGCAAGGCCTGCTCCGGCTGCAGCTCGAAGGCCACCGTACGGCGCTCGCCCGGCGCCAGATGGATACGCTGGAAGCCGCGCAGTTCCTGTTGCGGATCGCCGGGCCCGGCCTGCAACGGACGCACGTACAGCTGCACCACTTCGTCGCCCGCTCGCTTGCCCGTGTTCGATACGTCGACCTGTACGCGCACGCGGCCGTCGGCGCGCACCTTGGCCGCGTCGGTACGCAGCCCGCTGTAGTCGAAGCGCGTGTACGACAGGCCATGCCCGAACGGATACAGCGGCGTACCGCGGAAGTAGCGGTAGGTGCGGCCTTCCATCGTGTAGTCGTCGAACGCCGGCATTGCCTGGTCGGCCGTGTAGAACGTCACCGGCAGGCGGCCGGCCGGGTTCGCGTCGCCGAACAGCGTTTCCGCGACCGCCGTGCCGCCGCGCTGCCCCGGATACCAGCTCATCAGGATGGCCGGCAGGTTCGCCTGCGCCCAGTCCACCGCCAGCGCCGAACCACCGGTCAACACCAGCACCACCGGCTTGCCGGTGGCGTGCAGCGCTTCCAGCAGGGCACGCTGCGTGGCAGGCAGGCGCAGGTCGGTGCGGTCGCCACCGGCGAAGCCCGGATAGTTGACCGTCATCTCCTCGCCTTCGACATCGCCGGTCAGGCCACCGACGAACACCACCACGTCCGCGTTGCGTGCGATGTCCAACGCCTCCTCGAACGGCGGCTTCGCGCCCGGCATGCGCCAGGCCAGCCGCACGCCGGCATCGCGTTCGGCGTCGTAATACTCCAGCCGCAGGTCGTAGGCGCGTCCGGCCTGCAGATCCAGTTCCACACCATCGCTGCGCAGGCGGTCGCTGTTGGTCCAGTGGTCGAGCACGCGCTTGCCGTCCACATACAGCCGGTAGCCGTCGTCCGCAGCCGCCTCGATCCGGTAGCGACCGGATACCGGCGGCAGCAACTGGCCGCTCCAGCGGATGCTGAAGCGGTCGTTCGGCACGCCCTGCCCCGGACCTGCCTCGCCGCGCGCCTGCAGGTTGTCGGTCGGCGAACCGCGATCCCAGCGGAAGCCGATCTGCGCATCGGTGCGCACCAATGCGGGTGCGCCGGACAGGTCCTGGGTGCGGAAGTACTCACCGCGCAGACCGCGCTCGGGAGAATCGGCGGACGGTCGCAGGTAGGCCGCCTCGATCAGCGGCGTCGCGGCGGGATCGTCGCGCCCTTCCACCAGGTCCACGCCGCGCGCATAGCTCACTTCGATGCCTTTCGCAGCCTCGCGGATGCCTTGCAGGATCGTCACCGGCGCGGCCGGCGTACCGAAGTAGTTGCCCAGCAAGGCCATGGTGTCGTCGGCCGTCGGGCCGACCACGGCGATGCGCTTCAGGTCGCGCGACAGCGGCAGGATGCCATCGTTCTTCAGCAGCACCAGCGAGTGGCGCGCGGCCTTCAGCGCCAGCGCATCGTGCGCCGGCGCCTGGTTGACCGAGTACGGGATACGCGCCCAGCGCACGCGCTCGGGCGGATCGAACATGCCCAGCCGCATGCGCGCGGCGAACAGGCGGCTGACGGCATCGTCGATCTCCGCTTCGCTGATCAGGCCCTGGCGCACGGCGGCGGGCAGCGTGGAATACTCTTCGCCGCACTCCAGCTCGGTGCCGTTCTTCACCGCCAGCGCCGCGGCTTCTTCGCGGGTGGCGACGATCTTGTGGTTCTTCCAGATGTCGACGATGGCCCAGCAGTCGGAGACCACATAGCCCTTGAAGCCCCAGTCGCGGCGCAGCACGTCGCGCAGCAGGAACTTGCTGGCACTGGCGGATTCGCCATAGACGCGGTTGTAGGCGCCCATCACCGCGTCCACGTCGCCCTCCTTCACCAGTGCCTCGAACGCCGGCAGGTAGGTGTCGTACAGGTCGCGCTTGCTGGGCCTCGCATCGAAGTGGTGGCGGTCCGCCTCGGGACCGCTGTGGACGGCAAGATGCTTGGCGGTGGCGTCCAGCTTGCGGTAGACCGGATCGTCGCCCTGCAGGCCGCGCACGAAGGCCACGCCCATGCGCGCGGTCAGGTAGGGATCCTCGCCGTAGGTTTCCTGGCCCCTGCCCCAGCGCGGATCGCGGAAGATGTTGATGTTCGGCGACCAGAAGGTCAGGCCCTGGTAGCGGCCGTGCTGGCCGTCGCGGACGAACTGGTGGTGCTTGGCACGTGCCTCGTCGCTGATGGTGGTGGCCACCTCGCCCATCAGCGGCACATCGAAGGTCGCCGCCAGGCCGATGGCCTGCGGGAACACCGTCGCCTGCCCGGCGCGCGCCACGCCGTGCAGCGCTTCGTTCCACCAGTCGTAGGCGGGAACGCCAAGACGCTCGATGGCCGGCGCGGCGTTCTGCATCTGCGCCGCCTTTTCCTCCAGCGTCATCTCCGCGACCAGCGCAGCCGCGCGCGCCTCGAAGCTGCGTGAGGTGTCGAGCCACGGTTTCGCGTCGGCCGCGTGCGCGGAAGGTGCCGCCCACGTGGCCACACACAGGGCCAGCATGCACAGGCCGGGCGCGATGCGCCGGGCGATGGAAACGGAAGGCTTCGTCGTCATCATTTGCTCCTCGAAGCGCGCTCGTCGCGCGCGAACGGTCCCAGCAGGGCGCCGACGAAACCGCCGGCTCGATCGGTACTCAAGACGGTGCCATCGACCTTGCTGGCCAGGGTCTGCCACCCGCGGCCATCGCCGGTGTCGAAGGCGAAACCGTAGTCGCCTTCGTCGCCCTCGATCTTCAGGCGAAGTGCGTCGGTGGCCTCGACTTCGCGCGTGGCCAGCGTGCGCGTGGCGCCGCTGCCGTCACGGCCTTCCAGGAAGATCGCCACACGATCACCGTCCATGCGTCGCACGCCGAGGAAGTACCAGTACGCCTCGCTCTGGAACGCCGCCAGGCCGGCCGCCACGCCCGCTGCAGGCGTGCTCATCGCGGTGCTGGCCTCGAAGCGCAGGTGCTGCTGGCGACGGCCGAGGAACGCGGGGTTGCGCAGGGTGTCCAGCCCTTCCGTCAGCGGGTGCACCGCGAGTGCGCCGGGACGCACGGTCAGGTCCGCCCATGCCTGCTTCGGCACACGCACGCGAAACCAGTCGGAAGCGAGTGCCGGACCGTCGAACTCGTCGCGATGCACGAAGTTGCCGGTGGACGGCGCCTGCGTCGCCTCGCCGCGCATCCACGAAGGCGCCTTCACGACATAAGGAATGGCCTGGTCGGCCGGCAGGATCTCCGGCCAGCCATCGCGCCACTGCACCGGCAGCAGATAGGTTTCGCGACCGGTGTTGTAGTGGCGCAGTTGATAGTTGCGGCTGGCGAGGAACACCGCCCACCACGAACCGTCCGGCCCTTCCACCAGGTCCGCATGACCGGCATTGGTGATCGGCAGCGGCCGGTCCGCCGGCAGGTCGCGCTGGGTCAGGATGGGATTGCCCGCGTACGGCACGTACGGGCCCCACACGTCGCGGCTGCGCAGGACGACCTGCGAATGCTGTGGCCCGGTGCCGCCTTCGGCATCGGACAGGTAGTACCAGCCCTTGCGTTTGTAGATGTGCGGACCTTCGATCCAGATCGGTTTCTTTTCCGGTTCCACGCCGCCATCGATCAGCACCTTGCGCGGCCCGACCGGCTGGAAGCGTGCCAGGTCGATCTGCTGCATCCAGATGGCGCGATGGCCGTCGTAGCGCGCCGGTCCGGGCGGCTCGTCGTTGTTGAGCAGATAGACCTTGCCGTCGTCGTCGAAGAACAGCGACGGATCGATGCCGCCGATGGTCGGCAGCCAGTGCGGATCGGACCACGGACCGGCGGGGTCACGCGCGGTGGCGATGAAGTTGCCGCCGCTGTCGGTCGCGGTGGTGACCACGTAGAACACGCCATCATGGAATTCGATGGTCGGCGCGAAGATGCCGCGCGACACGCTCAGCCCGTCGAAATCCAGCTGCGTGGGACGGTCGATGACGTTGCCGATCTGCTTCCAGTGCACCAGGTCCGTGCTCTCGAACACGGGAATGCCCGGGAAGTAGGTGAAGCTGGAGTTGACCAGATAGAACTTGCCGTTCGCCGCGACGATGCTCGGATCCGCGTGGAAACCCGCCAGTACCGGATTGCGGTAATGGCCGGCCGGCAGCGGCGCCTCGAACGCGACATCGTGACCGGCGTATTCGAACCAGTCGAAGTACACCGGCGGCGCGGCGAGCGTCTGTGCGTGCCCGCTTGCCGCCAGCACCAGCAGCGCGCCGGCCAGCAAGCCGCGCACGCTGTTCCGTCGCACGGGTGTCTTGCGGCGGTGGTGCTGGGGGATGCGCAGGGAGAACAGCTTCATCGGGACACCTCGGCAGCAGTGAGGGGAAGTTCGAAGGGACCGGCCGGCAGCCCGGCGGCATCGCGCAGCGTGCAGACCGGACCATCGGCCCAGCAGTAGCGCACGTGGGTGGCGGTGTCGGCATGCGGGCCGCGCAGGACTACATGAGCGCCGTCGAGCACGGCATCGGCGTAGTCGCAACGCTTCGTGCCGGCATCGCACAGCTCGAAGCCGATGGGCCCGTTCGCGCCGGTCGTCACCAGCGCGCCGGTGACGCCATCGAAGGTGATCCTCACGCCATCCGCCGAGCGCGATGCCGTGCGTGCGGTCGGTCCGGACGGGACCAGCGCACGCTCGCCATACACGACATGGCGGGCCGCGCGCGCGAGCCGGCGAGCGAGTTCCTGCTTGTTCGGCGGGTGGATGTCGTAGGCATCGCCGATGTCGATGGCGACCACCAGACCCGACTGCGTGTCTTCCGCGACCACCTGCCGCTGCGCGTCGCGCAGTTGCGCCCAGCCGCTGTCGACCGGTGCGGTCGGCGGCATGCCGTAGCCGGCCAGTTGCACCACCAGCAGCGGCACGCGGTAACCGAACTGCTGTCGCCAGTCGTCGCGCAAGGTGCGCAACAACGCGGCGTAGGCGCCAGCCTCGCCCGTGTTGGATTCGCCCTGGTACCACAGCAGGCCGCGCAGGCCGTAATCCCCGAGCGGCGCGATCATGCCGTTGTGCAGTGTCGACAGGCCCGTCGCGGCCTGCCACGGCGCGCCCGGTGGTGCCTCGGCGGCTGGCGCGACGCGGTAGCGCCATCGCGCATCGAGCACGGCGCGGGTACCGTCGTCGAAGCGCAGCGCCTGCGCCTCCACCGGGCCGGCGAGGCCGCCGTCGCGATAGGTGTCCAGCACGTTGACCACGACGGTATTGATGCCGGCCTTCAGAACGCCCGCTGGCACGCGATACCGTCTCGCCTCGCCCGCGCCGTAGCGGCTGCCGACGGCCACGCCGTTCACCCAGGTCATGTCGGTCTCGTCGGCCGCGCCGAGTTCCAGCGTCGCGCCGGTCACAGCCTGTGCCGCCGTCAGCGTCACCTGCGTGCGGTACCAGACCATGCCGTTGTAGTCCGCCAGGGCCGGCACGCCCCAGCGCTCCCACGCGCCGAGCGACGCAGGCGCCTCGTGCCAGTCTTCAACGGATGCGTCGGGTTGCCACGGCAGGTCACCGGGAACGGCGTCCTTGCGCGTGGTCCACCAGTTCTCCCAATGTCGACTCCACTGCGCGATCCCTGCCGACGGATCGTCCGCGTAAGTCACCAGCACATCGAGGACCTCATCGCGGCCACCGCCGGCACGCAAGGCGGCGGCACCGGTCCAGGCCTCGATCCGTGAGCCGCCCCATGCGGCCTGGATCAGTCCCATCGGCACGTCGACCGTCTTCTGCAACTCGCGCGCGAAGTACAGGCAGGCAGCGGAAAAATCGCGCACCGTGTCCGGCGACGCGGGCTTCCATGCGGTCGCGCCGGCGAACGAGGCTTGCGGCGTCACGGCCGCCGCCTGCGGCACGGTGAACAACCGGATGCGCGGATACGACGCCGAGGCGATCTCGCTGCTGGCGTCGAGCGCACGCCAGACGGGAAGCTCCATGTTCGATTGCCCGGAACACAACCACACGTCGCCCACCTGCACGTCGCGCACGACCTGGGTCGCCTGCCCTGCCCTGACCGTCAGGGTGTGGGAGCCGCCGGCTGCGAGCGGTCGCAGCGCCACGCGCCACCGGCCGTCCGCCGCCGCACGTGTCGTAACCGTCTGCCGCGCAAGCGTCACCGTGACCGTGTCGCCTGCGCCGGCCGTGCCCCATACCGGGATCGGCCTGTTCCGCTGCAACACCGCGTGGTCCTGGAACATCGCATGCAGCAGCGGCGCCTGCGCTTCATCCTGCGCACGCGTGCCCGCGCTGCAACACAACAGCACGAGCGCCAGCGCTTTGCCTGTCATCACACCCGCACGGCTCATCGCCCATCCCCCGGTGCGAACGGAAACTGCAGGGACTGGTAGTAAGCAAGCGGATGCGGCGGCGCCGCTTCCCCGGCTGGCAATGCGCGTCCGTTGAGCGACTGGAAGTAGGCCACGCTGGCGTCGCGCCACCACTGCGCCTCGTTGCGCTGGATGCGCAGGAAGGCGGCAACGTGCGCATGCCGTGGTGCATCCACCTTGTCGCGCAGGCCCTCCCACGTGGCCTGCATCGTCTCCACCTGGCGCACGCCGCGCGTGTAGCGATGCACCAGTTCGTCCCAGAGCGGACGCCCGGATGCCATGCGGTGGTCCCACGGCACATGGTGGAACCACAGCAGCAGCGATTCCGGCACGCGCTTCACGTCGTCGAAATCGCGTGCAACGACGGGCGCGTACTGCGACACCGCATTGCTGCCGCGCGCGGTGCGGTCGAAGCCGATGCCGCCGCGATCGGCGCGGTGGTAGTACACCGAGGTCCAGTCCGGACGCGGCCCGCCGTCCACCCAGGGACCGGGACCGTAGTGGTGACCGCGCGCCATCACGTGGTGCAGGCCCAGCGGCGTCATGTAGTCCACCGCCGCGTCGCGCGAAGCCATCATCATGTCGACGACCGGCTGCACCACGCCGGGATCGCGCGAGAACGTCATCGCCACCCAGTCTGCGGCGATGGCGCGCGAGGATTGCCTCGGATTCCACGCCAGCCGGCCGAACACATACCAGTTGGCCTGGTCGAAGTGCGATCCGCTCCAGGTGCGGTCGTCGCCGATGTTGGCCACGCCGGCGATGCCGGTCAGCCTATGGCCGTCCAGCGAGCCGTCGACCACCAGCGCGACGGTGGAACCCGGACCGCGTGCATGCGTGTCGGCGCGCAGCACTTCCTCGTACAGCGGGCCTTGGTAGACGAGGTGGGTGGCGAATCCGAGGTATTCCTTGGTGATCTGGAACTCCATCATCAGCGGCGTTTTCGGCATGGCGCCGAACAGCGGGTGGAACGGCTCGCGCGGCTGGAAGTCGATGGGGCCGTTCTTCACCTGCAGCAGCACATTGCCGCGGAACGCGCCGTCGAGGCCGACGAATTCGTTGTAGGCCTGCTTGGCGCGATCTTCCGGCACATCGTGGGCGTAGACGAAGGCGCGCCACATCACCACGCCGCCGTGCGGCGCCAGTGCATCGGCCAGCAGATTGGCGCCATCGGCATGCGAGCGGCCGTAGTCCTGCGGACCGGGCTGGCCTTCCGAATTGGCCTTGACCAGGAAGCCGCCGAAATCCGGGATCACCGCGTAGATCTCGTCCGCCTTCTTTCGCCACCAGCGCTGCACATCCGGATCGAGCGGATCCGCCGTCGCCAGCCCGCCGATCTCGATGGGCGCACTGAAGCGCGCACTGAGATACACGCGGATGCCATACGGGCGGAACACGTCCGCCAGTGCCGCCGCCTTGCGCAGGTAGTCGGGCGACAGACTCAGCGCGTTCGCGTTGACGTTGTTGAGAACGGTGCCGTTGATGCCCAGCGATGCATTGGCGCGGGCGTAGTCGGCATAGCGCGGATCCTGCCAGTCCGGCAGCGTGTGCCAGTCCCACAGCGAGCCGCCGGCGTAGCCGCGCTCGACATAGCCGTCGAGGTTGTCCCAGTGGTTGAGTACGCGTAGCCGCATCGCCGGTGACTCGCGGAGGTCAAGCCCTTCCAGCGATGTTCCGGTCTGCAGCAGGCGCAGCAGGTGAAAGACCCCGTAGAGCACGCCGATGTCCTGGCGTGCCGCCACCAGCAGCACGTCGCGCCCTTCGACCTGGGCCTGCCGGAGCAGATAGCCCTCGTCGCCCAACACGTCCAGATCATGGCGGAACGGTGCGACCCATCGCGACGAATCCGGGGTGCCCAGGATCAGCATCCGCTGCCCGGCCCCTTCGTTCTGCGTGCGCGGCGCGCTGCCCAGCAGGCCGGACAGGCCGCGCATCAGTTCGTCGCGGGCGACGCGCTGGGTCGCGGTCGCGTCTGGCGCAACCACGTCACCGAGGCGCGTGCGGTACGCCCCCGCCAGAGTGGATTCGACCGGCGTGTAGCGCAGCCACAGGTCGTAGCCATCTTCCGCACGCACGCTGCCCATGCAGCCGAGCAATACGACGACGACGGCCAGCAGCCAGCCCCGCCGCCCGTCGCCGCGCCGGAGGGTTAGCGGTAACATTCGGATGTCCAGGGGACAGGCGGGCGCGAACTGTTCCATCATCCCCCCTGGTACCCGCTCCGTGCCGGCCCATCGCCGTGCGGCGCCGCCATCGTGGAAGAAGGGAACGCGTATTGGACAAGCCGAAGAAGTCGATCCGCCGCAAGAGCAGCGGCGTGACGATCGATGAGGTGGCCGCCCTGGCGGGTGTGTCGCCGATGACCGTGTCGCGGGTGATCAACAACCAGGGCAAGGTCCGCGACGCCACCCGCGAGCGCGTCATGCGCGCCGTCCGGGAACTCGACTACACGCCCAACCTGGCCGCCAGCTCGCTGGCCGCCGCGCAGCACACGCGCATCGCGCTGATCTACACCAATCCCAGCGGCGCCTATCTGCGCGAACTGCTGGTGGGCCTGCTGCGTGTCGCCTCGCGCACCGCCGTGCAACTGGTGATCGACTACTGGGACGACCTGGATGCCGAAGCCGAACGCAAGGCCGCGCGTGCGCTGGCCGGGCGCGTCGACGGCGTGATCCTGCCGCCGCCGCTGTGCGAATCGCGCGCGGCGGTGACCGAACTCGTCAAGGCCGGCATCCCGGTGGTCGCCATCGCTTCCGGCCGCTTCAGCGACGACATCTCGTGCGTGCGGATCGACGATTTCCGCGCTGGCCGGGAAATGGCCGAACACCTGATCCAGCAAGGCCACAGCCGGATCGGCTTCATCCGCGGACGCAGCGACCTGAGCGCCAGTTCGCGGCGCTACGACGGCTTCATCACCGCCCTGCACGAGGCCGGGCTGGAGGTCGAGCCCGCCCTCGTCCAGCAGGGCGACTATACCTACCGCTCCGGCCTGAAGGCCGCAGAGAAACTGCTGGCCCATCGCAAGCCGCCGACCGCCATCTTCGCCAGCAACGACGACATGGGCGCGGCGGCGATCTCGGTGGCGCATCGTCGCGGCCTGGACGTGCCGCGCGACCTGTCGGTGGTCGGCTTCGACGACACCTCGGCGGCCACCACCGTCTGGCCGGAACTGACCACCATCCACCAGCCGATCGCGTCGATGGCCAACGCGGCCATCGACATCCTGCTGCGCGGCATCAAGCGCAGGACCGACAGCACGCGCGTGCTGATGGACCACGTGGTGCCGCACCGGCTGGTCGTCCGCGATTCGGTGGCAGTGCCCCCCAAGCGGCGATAGCGCGCGGCGGGCGCTCACGCGGCTCCCGTCCCCGGGTCACGCAGGCGGAGGACCGACGCCCCGATGACGCCGGCCTGCGGCGTCATCGACTGCGGATGCACGGGGCTCACGCGCCCGGGCATGCGACGGTGGCCTCGGCTTCGTTCAACGCACCCAGCGCCACGCGGGACACGGAGACGGTCATCGTCCCCGCGGTACCGATGGCCCAGGGGCGATCCAACTTGCCGACATCGGCACCGGCCTTGGCCAGGCACTTCAGGGGCACACCGACACGCGTCCACTGCCCGACCGGCAGCGTGGCCAGCGTCGGCGCGATCGCGATCCGCGCAGAGCAACCGGTGCCGCACCCGACGGAGAGCCAGGCATCCCCGGTCGGCGCCGCATCCACGCGCAGTGTGGTCAGCAGCATCACGTCGCCGTTGCTTTCACGCTGAAGGTCGAGCGCGGTGTGCGACGGCAACGCGACGGTCGCCTCGCCCTTGCCGGACCAGGCGAAGCGACGCGCGTCTTCCTGCGCCAGATGGTCCACGCCGGTCGCGCGCAACAGGTCGCCCTCCAAGGCTTCAGGCACCTTGGTGACGGTGACGCCCTGCCCGTCGGCGGTTTCCAGTCGCATCGCGATGCCGGCGCCGGTGTCGCCGCGCGCGAAGAACACGCCCGGTGCACCTTCATCGCCGGTCACACCCGAGTCTTCCGGCAACGCGGCCAGGTCGCCCTTGTCGGCGTAAGTCAGGCCGTAGCCGAACGCGAACACCGGGTCGTAACCATCCTGTCCCACATTGTTGGCGTACTGCACGGCCGTGCGCGGCCAGCTGAAACTCAGCTTGCCCTTGAAGTCGTGCTGCACGCTGTCGTCGACCTTGCGCAGCAGCACGTCGGCGATGCCGCCACCTTCCGACCCCGGCAGCCACGCCGCCACGAACGCATCGGCCGCATTGATCTCGCGATTCATCCACAGCGGGCGGCCGCTGAGGAACACCGCCACCACCGGAATGCCGTCGGCCTTCAGCCGCTTGATCAGCGCCAGATCGGTGTCGTCGCCCGGCTTGTACAGCAGCGTCGGCAGGTCGCCCTGGAATTCGGCATACGGGTTCTCGCCGAACACCACCACCGCCACGTCGGGCTTCTGCGTGTACTTGCCGTCGACGGCGAGGATCGCTTCGCCACCGGCCGCCTTGGCCTGCTGCGCGATGCCCTCGTAGATCGAGTCGGCGTTGGGGAAGTCCTTGCGCGTGGTGCCGGTGCCCTGCCAGTTGAGCGTCCAGCCGCCGGCCTGCTTGCCGACATCGTTCGCACCATCGCCGGCGACGAGGATGCGCTGCTTCGGCGCCAGCGGCAGCACGCCGCCCGCGTTCTTCAGCAGCACCAGCGATTCGCGCACCGCCTGCCGTGCGACCGCACGATGCTCCGGCGCGCCGAGCAGGGCGAACTGGCCACCCACGGCACGCGACGACGGCTTGCCGGCCTCGAACAGGCCCAGGCGGAACTTCACCCGCAGGATGCGGCGCACCGCATCGTCCAGCCGGGCCTGGGTGATGGTGCCGGCCTTCACCGCCGCCAGCGTGCTCTCGTAGAAGCCCTTCCAGCTGTCCGAGGCCATCGCCATGTCCAGGCCGGCGTTGATCGTGGCCGGGCAATCGGTATTCGTGCAGCCCTTCACTTGGCCGTGGCCGTTCCAGTCGCCGACGACGAAGCCGCCGAAGTTCATCCGCCCTTTCAGCGCATCGGTCAGGTACGGCTTGTGGCCGTGCATCTTCTCGCCGTTGACGCTGTTGAACGAGGCCATCGCCGTCTGTGCGCCCGCGGCGATCGCCGGCGGGTAGCCGGCGGCGTGGATGCGCACCAGCTCGGCTTCGCCGATCTTCGTATCGCCCTGATCCTTGCCGTTGGTGGTACCGCCATCGCCGAGGAAGTGCTTGACCGAGGCGATCACGTGGCGACCGTCCAGGAAGTCCGGCGTTCCGACCTTGCCCTGCAGGCCTTCGACCACCGCCGCGGAATAACTCGCCACCACCTCCGGCGATTCCGAATAGCCTTCGTAAGTGCGGCCCCAGCGGTCATCCTGCGGCACGGCGACGGTCGGTGCGAACGTCCACTCCATGCCGGTGGCGCGCGTTTCCAGCGCGGTGATCTCGCCGATCCGGCGCAGCAGCTCGGGATTGCGCGCCGCGCCCAGGCCGATGTTGTGCGGGAACAAGGTGGCGCCGACGATGTTGCTCTGCCCGTGCACGGCATCGATGCCGAAGATCACCGGGATCGCCTTGCCGCCCTGCGAGGTGTCCATCGAGGCGTCATAGAACGCATCGGCCAGCGCCAGCCACTCGGCCGGCGTGGCGTCGTAGCGGCCGCCGGGATCGGAGTTGCCGCCCGCCAGGATCGAGCCCAGACGGTATTTGCGCAGGTCCTCCGGCGTAATGCTCGCGATGTCGCCCTGCACCAGCTGGCCGACCTTTTCCTCCACCGTCATCGTGGCCATCAGGTCGGTGATGCGCTTTTCGAGCGCGGCGTCTTCGGCCAGCGGCCAGGCGACCTGCGGCCACGGGTTGGTGTCGGGCGCGGCAGCGGGCGCCGCCGCCTTGTCGTCGCCCTTGCAGGCGCCCAGGGCCAGCACCAGGGCGGCCAGCAGCAGGCCGCCGCGGGCGCGCGGGATCTTGCGGAGGTTCATCGTCTTCATCCTTCCATCTGCTCCAGTTCACGACCTTTGGTCTCGTGAACATACTTCAGCACGAAGAGCACCGAGATCGCAGCCGCCAGCGTGTAAAGGCCGTAGGCGCCGGCCAGGCCGATCCCCGTGAGCAGCATGGGGAACGTCCAGGTGATCAGGAAGTTCGCGCTCCACTGCGCCAGCCCGGCCACCGCCAGGCCCGAGCCGCGGATCTGGTTGGGGAACATCTCGCCCAGCATCACCCACATCACCGGGCCCCAAGACAGGTTGAAGAACACCACGTAGAGGTTGGCCGCCACCAGCGCCAGCACGCCCATGTTGTCGGACAGTTGCAGCTTGCCGGCGGCATCCAGCGTGCCGGTGGAGAACGCGAAGGCCACCAGCCCCAGCGTCACGGCCATGCCGGCCGACCCCGTCCACAGCAGCGGCTTGCGGCCGATGCGGTCGACCAGCAGCATCGAGACGACGCAGGCGCCGATGCTCAACGCACCGGAGATGACGTTGATCAGCAGCGCGTCGTTCTCGGAGAAGCCCACGGCCTGCCACAACACCGCGCCGTAATAGAACACCACGTTGATACCGACCAGCTGCTGGAACGTAGCCAGGCCGATGCCCACCCAGACGATGGGGCGCACCTTGCCGGTGGCCTTGCTGATCAGGTCGGACAGCCGCGGCGCATGGTGGTCCGACGCGAGCGACGCATCGATCTCGGCCAGCTTGCGCACCCCGGTCGCGTCGCCATAGAGCCGCTTCAACACGGCGAGCGCCTGCTCCTTCCTGCCCTTGGCGGCCAGGTAGCGCGGACTCTCGGGGATGAACAGCAGCGCGCCCAGGAACAACGTCGCCGGCAGGATCTCCACCCAGAACATCCAGCGCCACGCTTCATACCCGAGCCACAGCGGGGCCAGCGAGGAACTGGCGAACTTGGCCAGGAAATAGTTGCTGAGGAACGCCGCGAACAGGCCCGAGATGATCGCAATCTGCTGCACCGTGGCCAGGCGCCCGCGGTAGCGCGCCGGCGAAACCTCGCTGATGTAGGCAGGCGACATGACGCTGGCGGCGCCGACCGCGAATCCGCCGATGATCCGGTACACCACGAACTCGACCGACGACGTCGCGATGCCCGAGCCCCATGCGGAGACGAGGAAGAACACCGCCGACCACAGCAACATCGTCCGCCGACCGTAGCGGTCGGCCAGCGTCCCCGCGAACCAGGCGCCGACGGCGCAGCCCAGCAGCATGGACGCCACGTTGAATCCGGTCACCGCCGCATCGGACCCGAAGGCCACCTTCAGCCCGTCCACGGTGCCGTTTATGACCCCGCTGTCGAAGCCGAACAGGAAGCCGCCGATCGTCGCGACCAGGCTGATCAGGATAATCAGCCTGGTGTTCTCTCCCCCGGTCATTGCCTGGTTCATCGCCTTCCCCTTCCCCAATGCTGGTGTGTCGATGCGCGGCGCGTTCAGCGCAGCAGGTACTGGTTGAGCAGGTTCTCGTAGCGCTCCTGCTTGCCGCTCACCTGCTTCGGCTCGCCCTGCCCGGCCGCCAGCGCGGCAAGATCAGCCAGACCCAGCGTGCCGTTCTCGAAGTCCTTGCCCTTGCCGCTGTCGAAGCTGGCGTAGCGCTCGGCGCGCCACTGTTCCCACGGCGACTCGATGAGCAACGCGTGCGCCACTTCCAGACCACGCGCGAACGCGTCCATGCCGCCGATGTGGGCGATGAACAGGTCTTCCAGATCCGTCGATTCGCGACGCACCTTGGCGTCGAAGTTCAGGCCGCCTTCCAGCCCGCCCTGGCGCAGCACCACCAGCATCGCGCCGACCGTGTCGTACAGGTCGGTCGGGAACTGGTCGGTATCCCAGCCGTTCTGCGCATTGCCGCGATTGGCGTCGATGCTGCCCAGCAGGCCGTGGTCGGACGCCACCTGCAGGTCGTGCTCGAAGGTATGGCCCGACAGCGTGGCGTGGTTGGCCTCGATGTTGAGCTTGAAATCCTTCGCCAGCCCGTGTTCCTTCAGGAAGCCGGCCACGGTGGCGCTGTCGAAGTCGTACTGGTGCTTCATCGGCTCCATCGGCTTGGGCTCGATCAGGAAGTTGCCCTTCAAGCCGATGCTGCGGCCGTAGTCGCGCGCCATGGTCAGGAAGCGGGCGAAGTGTTCCACCTCGCGCTTCATCTGCGTGTTGACCAGCGAGGCATAGCCTTCGCGACCGCCCCAGAACACATAATGCTCGCCGCCCAGTTCGACGGTGGCATCGAGTGCGGCCTTCACCTGCACCGCCGCGCGGGCGACCACCGCGAAATCGGGGTTGGTGGACGCACCGTTCATGTAGCGCGGATGCGAGAACAGGTTGGCCGTGCCCCACAGCAGCTTGATGCCGGTGGCGTCCTGGCGCGTCTTGGCCAGCGCCACCATGTGCTTGAGGTTCTTCTCGTACTGGCCGATGTCGTCGGCATCCGGCGCCAGGTCGATGTCGTGGAAGCACCAGTACGGCACGCCCAGCTTGGTGAAGAACTCGAACGCCGCATCGACCTTGGCTTCGGCGGTGGCCATCGGCGAGCCGGCCTCCCACGGGAAATGGCGCGTGCCCGGGCCGAACGGATCGTGGCCGGCGTTGCAGAAGGTGTGCCAGTAGCAGACCGCGAAACGCAGGTGCTCCTGCATGGTCTTGCCACCGATCTTCTTCTGCGCGTCATAGACCTTGAAGGCCAGCGGATTGTCCGAGCCGCGGCCCTCGAACGGGATGCGGCCGATGCCGGGGAAATATTCCTTGGCGCCGATGAAGGGCTGGGTGCTCATGATGCGAGGGTCCTGTGGTTAGGCATGTGTCGGGGGAAACGTCAGCCGCGCTGCAGCGGCGAGACGGCGTCTAAGTAGTGGAGGAAGCGCTGGTAAGCCGCGGCATACGCCGGCGTGCGCGCGGGATCGGGCGTGGCGGACAGCGCGGGATCGATGGCGATGTGTTCGCGGGTGATGTCGGCGATGGAGGCACCTTGCGCTTGCGCGCGGCCCCGTGCCCACAGCGCCTGCAGGGCCGCGCCCAGCGCGGCGCCCTCGGCCTGCGCGGGCACGTCGACCGGCAGCCCGAACACGTCGGCCACCAGTTGCCGCCAGGCCGCGCTGTTGCTGCCGCCGCCGGTCAGCACGATGCGCTCGAAGCGCATGCCCGCACGCACGAACGCGTCGTAGCCGTACTTCAGGCTGTAGGTGGCGCCCTCCATGGCGGCGCGGTAGACGTGCGCCGGCGTCATGTTGATGGTGTCGATGCCGGCCAGCACGCCCTTGCCGCGCGGCAGGTCCGGCGTGCGTTCGCCATTGAGGAACGGCAGCATCACCAGACCGTCCGCACCCGGTGGCGTGGCATGCAGGTGGGCATCGCCCTCGCGCGAGCTGAAGCCGAAGGCGCTGGCCACCTGTTCGGTCGCCACCGTGCAGTTCATCGTGCAGATCAGCGGCAGCCAGCCACCGGTGGACGAACAGAAGGCCGCCCAAGCGCCCTGCGGATCCACTACCGGCGTGTCGGAATAGGCGAACAGCGTGCCGGAGGTGCCCAGGCTCATCGCTAGCCGGCCCTCTTCCACGCAGCCGGTGCCGATGGCCGCCATCATGTTGTCGCCGCCGCCGACCGCGACCTTGACCGTGGCGGGCAGGCCCAGCTGAGACGCCGTGGCGGAATCGATGTCGAACAGCGCATCGGGCGCCGCGATCGGCGGCAGGCAGTCGGCGAGATCACGCTCCGGATCGGTGGCGCGCAGCAGATCGGCCGACCAGGTGCGCGTGCGCACATCCAGCCAGCCGGTGCCGGACGCGTCGCCGTACTCGCAGAAGCGCTGCCCGGTGAGCACGAAGTTGAGGTAGTCGTGCGGCAGCAGGATGGTTGCCAGCTGCCCGTAGGCGTCCGGTCGATGCGTTTTAGTCCACGGCAGCTTGGACGCCGTGTACCCGGCCAGGATCGGATTGCCGGCCAGGGCGATGGTGCGCGTGGCACCGCCCACTGCGGCCATGATGTGCTCGCACTCGGCCGTGGTGCTGGTGTCGCACCACAGCTTGGCCGGTGCCAGCACCTCGCCGGCCGCGTCCACCGGCACGAAGCCGTGCTGCTGCCCGGAGACCGCCAGTGCGCCGATGCGCGCGCGCACCGCAGGCTCCAGGCGCGCGAAGCAGACCCGCATCGCCACCACCCAATCGGCCGGATGCTGCTCGCGACGGCCATCGTCCCCGCTCATCAGCGCCAGCGGCTCGCTGGCGCTGGCCACGATCACGCGCGCGGCGGGGTCATAGACCACCACCTTCAGGCTCTGCGTGCCCGCATCAATCCCGGCGACCAAATCCATCGAACACCGCCTCCGACCCGCGAAAAGTTAGCGCTACCATTTCAGCTTTCAAAAAAAGGGAACCGCCCATCCGCTCCCTTCCTGCGCACCGCCCTGTTGCTCGGCGGCCGCGATGCCGCACTGTAACCAGCAGCCGCAGAAAAAGCCTGCTGCGCCGCAAAAACCATTTCCCCACAATGACTTGCACCACCCCAACACCCGCCCCACTGGCAACGCCGGAGCGTGCAGGTCACCGCGCGATATCGATGAAGGCATTGATCGACAGCCGGCCCTGCTGCGGGTCGGCCGGCAGTGGCCTGCCGCTGTCGATCCGTCCCGAGTGCAGCGAGTTGCGCCGGTACACCACAAGCCGGTTGAACACGCCCTCCACATCGCCGACGCGCTCGTACAGCGCCGTATCGCCATCGATGTATCCGTTGGCTAGCGCGGCCTGTTCGCGGCTCTCCTGCGCGAGGCACTCGAAGTAGGCCGCGTGCCGGCTTTCGTCGACGTACTCGAACCCGCTGCGTCGATGCCGGTAGAAATCCGTGCCACCCCATGGGCCACGGAACAGGTAGTGCACCGTGGCAAGACCCTGCCCGCTGACGGAATCGATGTGCGGCACCCGCTGCAGGAAATGCAGCGTGTCCGGTGGCTGCGTCACCAGCGAGAAGTGGCACATCGGGAACACGAAGCGGCCCGGTTCCAGATCGAAGGTCTCGCGCAGCAGCGGATTCAACAATGCTTCCAGGAACGACTGATAGGACAGCGGTGCCGGCGACCGGATGCCGGGGAACATGCCCGGCATCTTCTCGAACGACCGGCTCGCCGCCTTGCGCAGCATGCGCTCGGGATCGGCCAGCACGTTGTCGACGACCAGCAGCGGCGCATGCTCGCGGCCAATGACGTGTCGGCTGATCCGGATCTCCGGATGCGGCGAGATCAGCATGCGCCAGTGTCCCCGCCCCGGCTATGCGGTCACGGCGCGGGGGGACGGCCACACCTCTGGCGCGGCCTTGCAGTAGCGCTCGATGAAGGCCTGCTGCGACGGCATCTGCGCGACGGCGCGCTCGATGGGTTGCCGGATCGACTGCAGCAACGTGCGCAGATCATCGTCCGCCAGGGCGCGCGCGAGCGGATGCGGGCTTCCCGGCTGGATGCCCTGGCCGAGCAGCACGTGGGTCCAGGAATCGACGCGGAACAACTCGTCCGCATCCTGCCAGGCATGTGCGCGCTCGCGCCAGGCGCGCAGCCGTATCTCCAGCGAATCGGGTAGCGCCATCTCGCGACAGGCCTTCCACATGGGCTCGTCGCGCTGCGTGGCGTGGTAGTGGAGGATGATGAAATCCCGCACGTGCTCCATTTCCGCGCGGCTGACATCGTTGTACAGGTCCACCAGTGACGAGGCGATGCCGTCGAAGGGAAACAGCTGGATCAGCCGCACCACGGCGCTGATGGCCAGATGGATGCTGGTCGATTCCAGCGGCTCGATGAAACCGCTGGCCAGGCCCAGCGACACCACGTTCCTGTTCCACGCCTTCAACCGGCGTCCGGTACGGAACGGCACCAGCCAAGGATCACGCAGGGCCGGTGCACCGACATCGCGCAGCAGCTTGGCGCGCGCCTCGTCATCGGACATGTGCCGGCTGGAGAACACCAGCCCGCAGCCCACGCGGTGCTGCAGCGGGATATGCCAGCGCCAGCCCGCCTCGTGCGCGATGGCGCGGGTGTACGGCACGGGTGGTCCTACCGATTCGGTCTGCACCGCGACGGCGCGGTCGCTGGGCAGCCACTCATTCCAGTCCTCGTAGCCGGTATGCAGCGTCTGTTCGATCAGCAGTCCACGGAAGCCCGTGCAATCGATGAACAGATCGCCTTCGATGACCTGGCCGTCTTCCAGCACCAACGATTGCACCGCGCCGTCATGCGCATGTTGCCTGACCTCGCGGATCTTCCCTTCCACCCGCCGCAGACCGTGGCCCTCGGCGATGCGCCGCAGGAATTTCGCGTACAGCCCTGCATCGAAGTGGTAGGCGTAGTTCACCTGCGGCTGGGTCTGCAGCGAGAACAAGTCGCCGCGCGAGGCGACGGTTTCCAGGCAGAAGTCGCCCAGTTCCGACGTCATGCCGCGTCGCAGGCTGTCCAGCCAGAAATGATGGAACGCCGCCGCCCACGTGCCCTGCCCGGTGATGCCGAACGGATGGATGTAGCGCTCGCCGGGACGGCGCCAGTTCTCGAACGAGATCGAGAGCTTGAACGTACCGGCGACGGCACGCAGGAATTCCTGCTCGTCGATCTGTAGGAAACGATGGAAGGTGCGGATCGGCGGCACGGTGGATTCGCCCACCCCGACCGTGCCGATCTGCTCGGATTCGACCAGGGTGATGTCCAGCCGGTCGCGGAACTGGTGCGCCAGCGCGCAGCCGGCCAGCCATCCGGCAGTACCACCACCGGCGATGACGACCTTGCGGATACGTCCTTCGGGTGTCGTAGGAGAGTCCAAGGCAATGCTCCCGTCAGCGGTTGAGTCGAGCCAGCAGCATGGCGCGGATGCGACGCGCCTGCGTTTCATCGATCGGTCCCAGCAGGTCGCGGGCCTGCTCGGGCAGGTGCTCGCCCGCCCGCTCGCCCGGACCGAATACGTAGTAATCGAAGATCTTCGCCCACGCCTGCTTCTCGTGCGCCGGCAGGTCGCGCAGCGTCCACAGCGCGTGATGCAGCGCGGGCAGCGGCGAGGACAGGAACGCAGGTGAACGGCGCCACCAGTAATTCACCAGAACGTTGAACGGCTCGAGGCTGCGCACGTGGTGCCACCACATGCTGGGGATGAAGAGGGCATCGCCGGGTTCGAGCAGTGCCGTCCGTGCAGATGCCAGCGCTGTACGGAAGCGCGGATAGCGCGCGAAGTCGGGCCTGTCGAAATCGACCACGCTGACGACCTGCCCGCCCGGCGTGGGCTCGAACGGTCCCGGGTAGAGATTCTCGATCTGCTCGGGCGGAAACAGGGTGAACTGCCGCCTGCCCACCGCGCAGCACGCCAGGTTGTCCGGCGCATCGAAATGACAGGACGCCACCACGCGATTGCCGATCCAGATGCTGGGCGGCGCCTCGATTCCGCGTGCGGCCAGGCCCAGATCATTGGCTTGCGAAAAGCCCGGCAGCGCCCGATCAATCAGCAGCGAGGCGATGTAGTACGTCGGCGGCCGGGCATCCTGCAGATGGTCGGTGATCTCGTCCAGCACCTGCGCCAGCAGGCCGCGCCGGACCTCGAAATTCAAGCAGGTGAAGTCGTCGTTGTAGAACGGGCGCCCCTCTATCTCGGGGTCGCTGAACGAGTACTGGATCGGCACGCCCGCATCGAAGCCGCGGAGATAGGCCATGGCCTCCTGCGTGGAGCGCGATCCCGCGTGTACCAGGCCCCAGTCGCGCGCGATGCCGCGCAGTACCACCGGTTCTCCGTCGGCCAGCAACGCATCCAACGGCAGCGCGTCGGCATCGACGGCCTCCAGCGTGCGTATCGGGCTGCCGTCCGCCATGGGTCAGTTGTTGCCGGCAGAGGGCGCGGCGTCCTGCGTGCGCAGGCGGCGCTGCTTCTCGGCCATCAGGCGGCGCATGTTGTGCAGTGATGCCAGCATCAGGTATGCACCTTCCAGATAGCCGGCACGGTTGAGCTCCAGCAATGCCGGACCGTCCAGCGCGGCCAGCCGCTCGCGGTCGATGCCGTGCAGACCGTTGACGACCACGCGGTGACGCTCGTCGACCTGCACGTCCAGGTTGACGGGCTGTATCAGGCCCTTGGCGTCGAGCGCGGCGAACATCGCCGTGCCGTAGGCGCTGCCATCGCGGATGCCGCGCAGCACCGTTGCGATGTGGTCGAGATACGGGCTGGTACCGCCCTGCGGCAGGAACACGGGTTCGCCGCTCGCGGTATTCACGCGCGGATGATCCAGATCCACGTGCATCACCGCTTCCTGCATGAGCTCGCCCTCGATGCGCTGCTCCTGGAAGCCGATCAGGAACGGGCCCTTGGCCACCGCTCCGGGCAGGTAGGTGGCATTCCAGCGGCCATCCTGCAGGAAGAGGTTCTCGCGCTGCTCGAAACCCAGCAGCACGACGGACTGCCAGTCGCCGGTCGTGGCGTCCTTGCGAAGGAAGATCGGGTATTCGCGCTGCAGTTCGGCGAACTCGCTGGGGAATGCCGGCACCATGCCCACGTCGTCGCCGTACTCGGGACCGAAGGCGGTCGCCACGCGCAGGTCGCGGTGCGCGATGTTGTTGAGAAGTTCGTAACGGCCCATCGTCTTGTCCAATCCCGTCGGAAGACATGCGTCGACATGGTACCGCCGGCGGACGATCCGCGGGACGGTACGTCGGGGCGACACACCTGGAAAAAAGGACCGCTGCTTGCGCAGCGGCCCCCTTGGCGACATCCGGAGAGGGCGTCTGTCGCCAAACTCAGAACTTGTAGCGCACCCCCACCATGTAGCGCGGGCTCTGGTCGGCCAGCTTGACGATCATCTGATCGGTACGGGCGTGCCAGCGCACGTCCTCGCCGGTCAGGTTGATCGCTTCCAGGCCAAACGACCAGTGATCGTTGAGCGTGTAGTTCACGCTCAGGTCCCACTGCTCGTACTCTTCCACATAGTACGGATTGCGGCTGGCGCCCTGGTTGGCGAGGATCAGGTACTCGTCGCGCCAGTTCCATGCCAGGCGCACCGACCAACCGTACTTCTCGAACATGAACATCGCGTTGGCCGTGTCGCTGAGGCCGGTGAGCGCGAACTGGTCGATGCCCGGATCACCGGCGTTGTTGTATCCCACATCGCCGTTGACGACGGTGTAGTTGGCCAGGATGCCGAAACCGCTGTCGCCGAAGAAGTACTGCCCGCCGATCTCCCAGCCGCTCAACTTCGCCTGGTTCTGGTTGACCGGACGGTTGACGTTGAACAGGTACAACGGATCGTCGGCTTCGCCCACCAGGTTGTAGGCCGCTTCCGTCGCCAGCGCCTGCGCTCCGGTACCGTCGAACGCAGCCAACCCGGCAGGATCGTTGCGCAACAGCGCCAA
Source organism: Pseudoxanthomonas sp. Root65 (assembly GCF_001427635.1). Classification (NCBI taxonomy): domain Bacteria; kingdom Pseudomonadati; phylum Pseudomonadota; class Gammaproteobacteria; order Lysobacterales; family Lysobacteraceae; genus Pseudoxanthomonas; species Pseudoxanthomonas sp. Root65. The sequence continues at coordinate 872,281 of NZ_LMHA01000002.1, read as the reverse complement.
CGCGGTGAACAGCGAGGTGTCGTTGCCCGAGCAGGCGGCCGCATTGGCCGGGCCCACCTGGACTGCACAGGCGGCGCTCTGGAGGAAGGCCAGTGCCGCTTGGGCATCCGGGCCGGACGTCGGGTCGGTCAGGCCGTACAGCGATTGCTGGTTCACGCCGTTGCCGATGAAGTTGGCGACCGACTTGTTCCAGTACGTCACCGACAGGTAGCTCGCGTCAGCGAAGTACCACTCCAGCGCGAGATCCAGGTTGTCCGATTCCAGCGGCTTCAGCATCGGATTCTGATCGTTGCCGCTGGCGCGAACCGAGGGATCGAGCAGCACCGAGCCGAACGGCTGCTGGGCAGTACCGGGGCCGGCATAGAGATTGCCGTACGGCGCGCGTGCGATGCTCTTGCCGAACGAGGCACGGCCCTTCAGCTCGTCAGTGAAGTCGATGCTGAAATCCAGGTTGGGCAGCACGTAGCTGTAGCTGGCCCTTTCGCTGAAAGGCTGCTTCTCATCGGAAAGCACGATGCGGAAGTCGTTGTTGGCCGACCACTCGATGGCCTCGGGAATGGCGATGACCGAGCTCGATACCACCTTGGTCGTCTCGTAACGCACGCCCACGCGGGTATTGGTCCGCATGCCGCCCAGTTCGCCCTCGAACTCCACCTGCACGTATGCGGACTTGGTGTCTTCCTCCACCCGGTCGTCGGCCGAGTTCTGCGGACTCACGCCAATGCCGGCGCCATAGTTGTCGGCGGCCCACTGCGCCAGTTCACCGGCGTCGCCCCGCCATGCACCATTGCTGCTGCCGACGCTGTAGTCGTTGAACAATCCGGCGATGTCGTACGGCTTGATCAGATCCATCAGCCCGTCGGCGACGTCGCCGTTCACGTTACCCACACCCCAGTCGCCCAGGGTCGAATAGTTTTCTGCGGCCTGCAGCCGGTGCGTCGAGGACTTTGAGCTGTCGACACCGAACTGGAAGCGGCCGCTGTCGAAGTTCCATTCGCCGTCGATGCGGCCCTGCTTGATCTCGCTGACCTGGGTCTGCGCGTTGATGCGCAGCACCTGCGAGCCGATCTCACCTTCCACGAAGCCCGGATTGACCACGCCGTTGGTACCGGCGATCGCGTCGGCATTGGTCGGATACCAGGTCTGCGTGCCGAACGGCAAGCCATTGTTGAACTGCAGCTCCTGAACCCAGGTGCCGCCGCAATGCGGACCGGTCGTGCAGTTGTTGGTACCCGCGATGCTCATGAAGATCGAGCCGCCACCGGTCAGCGGATCGTTCGGCCGGCTTTCGTTCTTCGAGTTATGCGCATCGAAGCTGAGGCGCAAGCGGTCGTTGACGTCCCACACCGCGTTCAGGCCCAGCGAACCCAGCTTGTACTTCTGCATGGTGCGCTGCTGCTCGAGGCCGAAATCCTTGGTACCGGCGATTTCGCGGATGTAGATCGGCGTGGCCACCGCACCGCTGGTGTCGAATTCGACGTCGGTGTAGTTGCTGTTCTGCAACCACATCGCCTGCTCGCCGCGGTTCTCGGTGATCTCGTTGGTCGAATAGGTGTAGTCCAGCGTCAGGGTCAGGCTGTCGGTCGGGGCGAACTGCACCACGGCCTGGCCGTTGACGCGGTCGCGCTCGAACTCGGAGAAGGCATAACGCAGGTCGTTCGGCCGCGCGTACAGGTCGCCGACGCCGGGCGCGTTGACCACCGTCGGATTGCCCGGCATCGTCCCGGTCCACGGCTGCACGTTCCAGTAGTTCTCGGTCGCCTGCACCGAGCCGCCCTTGCGCTTCTGCTGGCTCGCGCTGAGGCTGACACCGAAGGTCTTGTCCGGGTTGCTGTAGCTGAAGATGCCGGACAGCTCGGGCGTCAGATCGTTCTCGAACGGCTGGCTGCGGTCGGAGACCAGCTTGGCCCCGGCGTTGGCGACGAAGCCGTCGTAGTTGAACGGGCGCGCGGTCAGGATGTTGATGGTGGCGCCGATGCCGCCGCTGGGCACTTGGGACTGGCTGGTCTTGTAGACCTCGATGCCGTTGATGGCTTCGGCGGCGAGCTGGGCGAAGTTGAACGCGCGGGTACCGCCGTCCACGCCGCCGATGGCGACCTGGCCGGAAGCACCGAACGCATCCGCACCCGGCATCTGGCGGCCGTTGAGGGTGACCATGTTGAACTGCGGACCGAAGCCGCGCGCGGTGACCTGCGCGCCTTCACCATCGCGGCGCTCGATCGAGATGCCGGTGATGCGCTGCAACGACTCGGCCAGGTTGGTGTCGGGGAACTTGCCGATGTCCTCGGCACTGATCGCATCGACCACGCCGGCCGAGTCCCGCTTGATGTCCATTGCCTGGCTGAGGCTGTTGCGGATGCCGGTCACCACGACCGTGTCCAGATCGGTGGCTTGCTGGGACTGCGTCTGTTCCTGCGCGGCCGGCGCCGGTGCGGGCGCGTCCTGTCCGAAAGCAGGGTTGATGACCAGCACGCCCCCGACGAAGGTGAACATGGCCCTCGATTTGAATTTCGCCAGCTTACGGCTCATTGACGTGCCCTCAGGTCTGGAGTGGTACGGAAACTGCACGCGTTCATGGATCTCCCCTCTCGCTACGGTCTATGTGATGTACCGCCCCTCCCGGGGGCGCCCACGGGCAGTGCCCGTCTTCCAGGCCGGAGGGCGAAGGTGGGCCCCCGAAGGCCCCTGCTCCGCATTCCGGATTCAAGCGTGGTAAGACGACGTTCGCGCGATGGACAGGCAACCGCTGATCCCGTTGGATGGTGATCGAGTGGTAGCGCTACCATCGCGTTGGAGCGCAGACTAATCACGCGTGTTCGTGCTTGTCACCATGCAGCGCAACAAAGCGCACATGGCCGCATGCCGCCACGCCGGAAGAAGCATCAAGGCCGCGTGGAAACCCGCTTCCCTCGCGGTCCGTGCGCAAGTAATCCTGATTTCGCCAACCCGCCAACACTGAATCCAACGGAAGTAACTGCGTGAAGAAGACCAGCAAAGCAGTGCGCAGGAAGGGCGGCGCCGTCACCATCGACGAGGTGGCGGCGCATGCCGGCGTGTCGCCGATGACCGTCTCCCGCGTGGTCAACGGCCATGCCGGTGTGCGCGATGGCAACCGCGAGCGCGTCATGCGCAGCGTGCGCGAACTGGGTTACCGCCCCAATCTGGCCGCCAGTTCGCTCGCGGCGGCGCAGCACACCTGCATCGCGTTGATCTACACCAATCCCAGCTCCAGCTACCTGCGCGAGCTGCTGGTCGGCGCACTGCGTGGATCGGCACGGGCGGCGGCGCAGCTGGCGATCGCCACCTGGGATGGCCTGGACGCCGACGGACGCCGCGCAGCGGCACGGCAACTGGCCACCAGCGTGGCCGGTGTCATCCTTCCGCCCCCGCTCTGCGAGTCGAAGGCGATCGTGTCGGAGTTCCGGCATGCCGGCGTGCCCGTCGTGTCCATCGCGTCCGGCCACTTCAGCGACACCATTTCCTGCGTGCGCATCGATGACCATCGCGCGAGCCATGACATGGTCTCGTACCTGATCGCACGCGGTCACACACGCATCGGCTACATCAAGGGCGACCCCAACCAGACCGCCAGCGCGCACCGCTGGCAGGGCTACCGCGACGCGCTGGCCGAAGCCGGCATCGCCTACGACGACAAGCTCGTCCAGCCCGGCTACTTCACCTACCGGTCCGGCCTGGACGCGGCGGAGAAGCTGCTCGCGCTGCGCCGCCCTCCCAGCGCGATCTTCGCCAGCAACGACGACATGGCCTCGGCAGTGGTGTCGGTGGCGCATCGTCGCGGCCTCGACGTGCCGCGCGATCTCTCCGTGGTCGGTTTCGACGACACCTCGGCGGCGACGATGGTGTGGCCTGAACTGACCACCATCCACCAGCCGGTCGCCGCCATGGCCGACGCTGCCATCGACATCCTGTTGCGCGAGATCCGGCGCACCGCGCCGTCCCCGCGCGTGATCGTCAACCATGTGGTGCCGCACCAGCTGGTGGCGCGCGACTCGGTCGCGGACAGGACCGGCGCCTGAAAGGAAGCCGCCCGGCAGGGACGCCGGACACGCGATGAGCGCACCGGCTGCGCAATCATGGGCGGGAAGCCGCGCCGACTAGCGCGGCCGCCGGATACTCAGGCGTCCGCCAGGCGCCACGCATGGCTGTAGACCACGTGGCGTCGCGTGCGCACGAAACCGGCCAGGGTCATGCCGCATCCGTTCGCGAGATCCACCGCCAGGGCGGTCGGCGCCGACATCGCCGCCAGCAGTGGAATGCCGGCCATTGCCGCCTTCGCCACCATCTCGTAACTCGCCCGGCTGGTGACCAGGGCGAATCCTGATCCGGCGTCGATGCCGCGCTGCTGCATCGCGCCGATCAGCTTGTCCAGCGCGTTGTGGCGACCGACGTCTTCCCGCACCAGCACCAGCGTGCCGTCGGCCTGCGCCCATGCGGCCGCGTGGATGGCGCCGGTGGCGGCATTCAGGGGCTGCCGCTGCTTGATCCCGACCAGCGCGACCTGCAGTGCGGATGGATCGATGCCCCTACCCCGTGGCACGTTCTCCAACGTCCTGACCACATCTTCGAGATGACGCTGACCGCAGATGCCGCAGCCACTGCGCCCCGGCAGCCAGCGTTGTTGTTGCGCGCCGCGCGTAGCCACGGAATGGCGCGTGCGCAGATCGAGCCGGATGCCTTCCAGCAGCGATTGCGTCTCCACCGCAACCAGCTCATCCGCCGCGAGGCCGAGCTCGGTCATCGCGAAGCCCTGGCCGAAATCCAGCAGGTCGCACGGCGACACCATCATCACCGCCAGCGGTTCGTCGTTGCAGTGGATCGCCAGCGGCACTTCTTCGGCCAACCGGTCTTCGCGCATGGTCGACTCGCCGCCGGTGACGTCGACGACATCGCGCCGCGCCAGGCCCTCGATGCGATCAGCCGGCATCGGCATGCGGATCGCGCAGCGTGCGTATCGTGACCGGAATCGACTTGTAGGCCGGCGTACCGGATTGCGGATCGTGGCTGTCCAGCGGCACCAGCCGGTTGCCTTCCGGGTAGTACATCGCCGCCGATCCGCGAGGCAGGTCGTATTCGACCGCGATGAACCCCGACACCGTGCGCGACGCGCCTGCCACCTGCGACACGATCTCGATCGGATCGCCATGCGCCACGCCGCGCGCCTTCATGTCGTCGCGATTGAGGAACACCACGTCGCGCCGGCCGCTGACGCCACGGTAGCGATCATCGAAGCCGTAGATCGTGGTGTTGTACTGATCGTGCGAACGGACCGTGGTCAACGTCAGCAGCTCGTGTCCGCCGCCGACGGGATCCTCGCCGAGTCCGGGTGCGACCAGGAACCGGGCCTTGCCACGCGGCCCCCAGTCGCGCTCGGACGCGCCGATGTACAGGCGGAAGCCGCCCGGCTCGCGCACGCGGCGGTTGAAATCGCGGAAGATCGGGAACACCGCTTCGATGTCGTCGCGGATGCGGTCGTAGTCGCCGACCAGTCCGTCCCAGTCCACCTTGGTGTGCGGCAACGTGGCCTTGGCGATGCCGGCGACGATGGCCGGTTCCGACAGCAGGTGCTCGGAGGCCGGTGCCAGGCCGCCCTGCGAGGCGTGCACCATCGACATCGAGTCCTCCACCGTCACCGATTGCGGGCCGCTGGCCTGCACGTCGCGCTCGGTGCGGCCCAGGCACGGCAGCAGGAAGGCCTGCCTGGCGGGGATCAGGTGCGAGCGGTTCAACTTGGTGGCGATGTGCACGACCAGGTCGAGCGTGCGCATCGCGGGGATGGTCGTTTCCGGGTCGGGCATGGCGACCGCCAGATTGCCGCCCATGCACACCAGCGCCCGCGAGCGGCCATCGCGGATCGCGCGCACGGCTTCCACCGCATCATGGCCGTGGGTGAGCGGAAACTCGAACCCGTAGGTCCGCTTGATCGCATCGACCAGTGCCTGCGTGGGCTTTTCGGTGATGCCGACCGTGCGGTCGCCCTGCACGTTGGAGTGCCCGCGGATCGGCGCGATGCCGGCACCGGGCTTGCCGATGTTCCCGCGCAGCAGCATCAGGTTGGCTATCTGCTGGACGTTCTGCGTGCCACGGCGGTGCTGGGTCATGCCCATGCCGTAGCACAGGATCACGCGTTCGGCGTTTGCGTAGAGCTGCGCGGCGGCGGCGATATCCTCGCGCTTCAGGCCGGCATGCTCGACGATCTGCTCCCACGTCGTATTCGCCAGATCCTCGCGCAGCGCCTCCAGACCTTCGGTGTGTTCGGCGATGAAGGCATGGTCGAGTAAGCCCTTCCCACCCGCAGCGAGATCGTCCGCATCGGCGTCCAGCAGCCACTTCATCATGCCCTTCAGCAGCGCAATGTCGCCGCCGATCTTCACCTGGTAATACGTCTGCGCGATCGGTGTGGCGGTGTTGGTCAGCATCTCGGCGGGATGTTGCGGCGAGGTGAAGCGCTCGAGACCGCGTTCGCGCAGGGGATTCACCGCGACGATCGGCACGCCACGCTTCGATACCTCGCGCAGCGTGGACAGCATACGCGGATGGTTGGTGCCGGGGTTGTGGCCGAAGCTGAAAAGCAGATCGCAGTGGGCGAAATCGTCCAGCGTGACCGTGCCCTTGCCCACGCCGATGGACTCGGGCAGGCCCACGCTGGTCGCCTCGTGGCACATGTTGGAGCAGTCGGGGAAGTTGTTGGTGCCGTACTCGCGCACCATCAGCTGGTAGAGGAAGGCGGCCTCGTTCGAGGTGCGGCCGGAGGTGTAGAACTCGGCCATGTCCGGATGCGGGAGCGCGCGCAGCGCCTCGCCGATGCGGCTGAACGCGTCCTCCCAGCCGATCGGCACGTAGCGGTCTGTCTCGCCGTCGTACGCCATCGGGTGCGTCAGCCGGCCTTCGTCTTCCAGCGCGTGGTCGCTCCATTCCCACAGCTCGGACAATGTGTGCTCAGCGAAGAAGGCAGGCGTCGCGCGCTTGCCCGTGGCTTCCCACGACACTGCCTTGGCGCCGTTCTCGCAGAACTCGAACGACGAGGTGTGCTTGGGATCGGGCCACGCGCAACCCGGGCAATCGAAGCCAGCGGGCTGGTTGACTCGACGCAACGCCGAGGTCTCGCGACCGACCGCCATCTGGCTCTTCACCGCACGTGCGACAGCAGCCAGCGCGCCCCAACCACCGGCCGCTCCCTCGTACTCGTCGATGCCGGGAATCTTGCGCTCAGTCATCGGAACATTCCGCCATGCAGCCATCGTCGTTATCGCCGCAGGATACCTGAAGGCATCTCGCGACACGCATGCATTGCGTTGCTGGGCGAGCGTGAACCGGTCGCTCAGCGTCGGCTTGCTAGCATGTCGCGTGTCGTCATCGAGGAACCGTCCGCGCCCCGTGCTCCGCATCCTGCTTCCGATCACCGCCCTGCTCGCCAGTGTCGCCCTGCTGCTGGCCGGCAACGGACTGTTGGGCACCCTTCTCGCCATGCGCAGCCAGGCCGAGGGATGGGGCGAACGTACGACCGGCCTGGTGATGTCGGGTTACTTCATCGGCTTCTTCCTGGGAACGTTCACCGCGCCGCCGTTGATCCGGCGTGTGGGCCATATCCGTGCCTTCGCCTTCCATGCCGCGCTCGCCGCCGCCGCGGTGCTGGTCTACCCGTTGTGGCTGGAGCCCGCCGGCTGGATGGCGCTGCGCGTGGTCACCGGCATGGCGCTGGTCGGGCTGTGCACGGTGATCGAAAGCTGGTTGAACGCGCAAGCCGCGCCCGAACATCGCAGCCGTGTGTTCGGGGTGTACATGGTGGTGTCGCTGCTGGCGCTGGCCGCGGGCCAGTTGCTGCTCGACCTGCAGCCCCCGTGCAGCCCGGTACTGTTCAGCGTGGTGGCCATCCTGTTCGCGCTGGCCATTCTCCCCGTCAGCGCGACGCGACTCACGCCACCGGTACTGACCGTGGCACCGAAGATCCATCTGCTGGAGATCTGCCGCGCGGCGCCAAGTGCCGCGGCAGGCGCCGTACTGGCGGGTTTGGCACTGGGCGCGTTCTGGGGTTTGGGTGCGGTGTATGCCGCCTCGCTGGGGCTGGATCGTGCCGGCATCGGCGTGTTCATGGCCGTTACGATTATCGGCGGCGCCGCGCTGCAGTTGCCGATAGGACGCCTGTCCGACCGTGGCGACCGGCGCAGCACGCTGGCGCTGGTGGCCGCCGCAGGTGCAGCGACGGCGTTGCTCGTACTGCGCTTCGATGGGCAGGCGCAGGCGCTGTTCTTCCTGTTCGGGGGGCTGGCGTTCGCGCTGTATCCGCTGGCCGTGGCGCACTTGCTGGACCGCCTGCCGCCAGAGCAATTGCTGGCCGGCTGCAGTGCGTTGTTGTTGCTCAACGGCATCGGCGCGGCGATCGGGCCTGCCGCCGCTGGCGCGCTGATGCAGCGTTTCGGTCCGCAGGCGTTGCCGGTGTTCTTCGCCAGCACGCTGGGCCTGCTCGCGGTGGTGGCGGGCGGACGCCGCCTGTTCAAGGTGCGCGATCTGCTCCATCCGGCCCGTTTCCATCCGATGCTGCGCACCACGCCTGCCGCGCTGGAGATGCTGCCCGAAATCCCGGATGCCGCCCCCGAGGCCAAGGTCGACGATCCGCGCGCGAATTGATTCCGATCAATGCGGCCGCAAGGTACGACCCCTAGCCTGTACGCCATGGGCATCGACTCTCCCTCCCCGCTGTTCGATGCGGACCTGCTGCGGCGCTACGACACGCCGGGGCCGCGTTACACCTCTTATCCGACCGCGCCGCAGTTCAGCGCCCGCTTCGGGGCGCAGGAACTGCGCGAGCACGCCTCGGCGAGTAACCGCCAGGAGCATGCGCGCCCTCTGTCGCTGTACGTCCACGTGCCGTTCTGTACCAGTCCGTGCTTCTACTGCGGCTGCAACCGGGTGATCACGCGCGACAAGGCGCGCGGCGAGCTTTACCTGGACTACCTGTACCGCGAGATCGCACGGATGGCGCCGCTGTTCGACAGCGGCAGGCCGGTGGTGCAGCTGCATTTCGGCGGCGGTACGCCGAACTTCCTGACCCCCGTGCAGATTGCGGACTGCGTGGCGGAACTGCGCAGCCAGTTCAGTTTCGCGGCGGCCGCCACGATGGACTTTTCGATCGAACTGGATCCGCGCTTCGTGACGCCGGCGGACATCGGCGAACTCGCACGGGTCGGTTTCAATCGTGCCAGTCTGGGCGTGCAGGACTTCGATCCCGTCGTGCAGAAGGCGGTGAACCGTTTGCAGGGAATCGACGAGACGCTGGCCATCATGGCGGCGTGTCGTGAGCATGGCCTGCGTTCGGTGAACATCGACCTGATCTACGGCCTGCCCCGGCAGACGCGGGAAGGATTCGCGCGGACACTGGACATCGTGGTGGGCGCGCGCCCGGACCGCATCGCGGTGTACAGCTATGCGCATCTTCCGCAGCTGTTCAAGCCACAGCAGCGCATCACGCAGGAGGAACTGCCGGACCCGGAGACGAAGCTGGCGCTGTTGCAATGCGCCATCGAACGCCTGGTCGCAGCCGGCTATGTCTACATCGGCATGGATCACTTCGCGCTGCCCGGCGACGACCTGGCACGGGCGCAAGCGCGTGGCGACCTGCACCGGAACTTCATGGGCTACACCACCCATGCCGAAAGCGACCTGGTCGGCTTCGGCGTGAGTGCGATCAGCCATGTCGGCGACAGCTTCAGCCAGAATCCGCGCGACATCCCCGGGTGGGAGCGGGCCATCGATGACGGCAGGCTGCCGGTGTGGCGTGGCATGCCACTGGATCGCGACGATGTGATACGCGCTGAAGTGATACAGGAACTGATGTGCCACGGGCGACTGGACTATGCGCGTATCGGCAACCGGTTCGGACTCGACTTCGCCACGTACTTCGCCGATGCCCTGCCCCGCCTGCAGGCGCTGGCGGACGACGGCCTGCTGGCATTCACGCGGGTCGGCTTCCAGGCCACGCCGAAAGGCCGGCTGCTGCTGCGGGTGATCGCCATGTGCTTCGACCGTTACCTGGCGCCCGCGGCCGCGCCGGACGCCTCCCGGTTCTCGCGCACGGTCTGAGCTGCGCCTTCAACGACAGGCCGCATTGACCCGGTCGTCCAGCTTTCGGCTGGTCGCGAAGTCCCGCTTCAGGCCGAGCCTGGCATACGTCTGGTCGCGCGCCTTCTTCGCACGCGCGCAGGCGGCGGCATCGCGATGCATCGAGATCACCGCGCCGGTGGCTGATGCGCTGGAGCGGCGAGTTCCCGTGCGGCTAGGCTTGTGTGGGCTTTCCGCGCGTCGCGCCGTACGCGCTTCCCGTGTGGACGTCGCGGCGGCGACGGGAGCCGGTGGATCGGGTGGGTACTCGCGTACCCATTCCGTGCGCTGTGTCGATGCGCACGGCGCCGACTGGTAGTGCGACTGCCCGTCCGCACCGCGGCATTTGTGGACGGGATCGTTGCCCCAGGTGGCGCTGCCCATGGCCACGAGCACACAGGCCAGCACGATGCGCCCTGCGCAGGAGGAGGATCGGGACACGGCAGGCTCCTTCGGAAGGAGCCCTCAGCATCCGGTTATGACAGGTGGCGGTGGATCGGCGCATACCGCGCGGCGTTGTCGGGATTCTCCGCATGTTCACCGGCTCGTCACCAGTCGCCCGGCGAGATAGGCACGCATTCCTACCGGGACCTCCCATGACGGCTTTCTACCTCTATCTCAATGCAGTGGTCTACCTGCTCCTGGCAGGCTGGTGCACGTTCGCACCTGCCCGCACCGCCACGGCACTGGGCTACACGACGCTCAGCCGCTCGGGCCAGACGGAATACCTGACGATCTACGGAGGCCTGCAACTCGGCCTGGCGTTCCTGTTCGCCTGGCTTGCGTGGAGCCAGCAGATGCGTACCGGCCTGGTGCTGGCGCTCGCGCTGTATCTGCCCATCGTGCTCTACCGCAGCGTCAGTCTGCTGCGCTGGTGGCCGGTGGAATCCACCACGCTGCTGCTGGCGGCAACCGAATGGCTGATGCTCGCGGCGGCGCTGTGGCTGTGGTGGCAGGGCCGGGCCAGCTGACCTGACAGGTCAGAAGTTGATCGGCAGGCGCGCGGTGAAGGTCACGTCCGGCGTATCGCGGGTGACGCCCACGCCGAGCGCGACGTTCAACGACATGCGGTCGCTGAAGCGGTACGTCCCGCCCAGCAACAGCGTGCCCAGGGTCGTGCGTACGGCGCCTGCGACCTCTTCACCGTCCTGCTCGGTCTTGTCGACGATGCTCTGGTCGTAGCCGATGCTGATGGCGGCCTTCTCGTTGAGCGCCAGGCCCATGCCCAGGTTGAAGCCGAGGATGTCGCCGGCCTTGATGTCGCCCAGGAACTCGGTCTGCCCGCCCAGCACGCGCCGCGACACATCGCTGCGCTTGAAGTTGTGCAGATAGCTGAGGCTGCCGAAGAACACCACTGGATCTGAGGGATACAGCCAGGTGATGCCGGGTTGCAGCGCATTGAAGCCACTGCCGGTGGGCAGGTCCAACGGCAGGCCGGTGCCGGTGGTATTGGCGACGCAGCGGGTCACGCAATCGGTGGTGACGTCGAACAGATCGCGCCCGGTGCGGCTCTTGTAGCGCAGCCACGCGATGTAGAACGGCTTGTCGGCGCCGCCACGATTGAGCTGGTAGCGCCCGGTGACCTCCACGTCGCCCATGCCGCTGCCGCGCGCATTGAACACGCGGTCCTGCGCTGAACCGGTGAAGATCTCGCGACTGACGGTATCGCTGTGGATGTAGACATAGGGCAGCTTGGCTTCCAGTTCCATGCGCCGGCTGACGCCGTAGCGCCCGGTCAGCGTGGCGACCGCGGTGGTGGTCTTCACCTGCCGCACATCGATCAGCCCGATCAGGATGGCCGGAATGATGGTGTAGCCGACCAGCGCGACGCGGTCGTTCGCCGAATAGCCGTACTGGATGGCCGGTTCCAGCACCAGCTTGCCCTTCGGCGTCAGCACGCCGGGCTGGTCGAAGATCTGCGCCACTTCCGGCGGCCGCGAGTCACTCTCCGGCGCCTGCCCTACCCGTTGCGGAGTCTGCGCGTCGCTGCCGGACGCGGCCGGTGATTGCGCCTGCGCGCTCGACGTAGATGGGGTGCCGCGAGGCGCCCCGGCCTGCGCGACCTGCGTGGCGTCATGGACGGCAGCGGCTCCCTCTGCGGGCGCCGCACGTTCCGGTGCCGGCTGCGGACCGACGACAATGTAGCCCGGCGCGCCCGCCGGGGTATCGCGGAACGTCGGGGCTTGGTTCAGCGATGGCACGATCACCGGCGCAGGCGCGCCACGTGCGCGCGCGTTGGCGAGGATCTCCTCGTTCAACGCATTCTGCAGACCGAAGATCTGTTGCTCCTGTGCCTGCATCAGCTCACGCATCTGCTGCAGGCGCTGGGTCTGCTCGTTGAGCTGCCGTTGCAGGGCGTCCAGCCGCGCATCGGCGGTGATCTCGTAAGGCTGCGTCGGGATCGGCGGGGGCGGTGTCGCGGGTGCGGCCACTTCCTGCGCGGTCGCCTGCCCCGCATGCACGCCCAGCCCGACCGCCAGTGCCAGCGGTGCCACGTCCATCAGAGACGTCCCTTTCATGTCCTTCCCCTTGTCGTGTGCGAGGTTCGCGACGCGTGCGTCATGGACCGCCGGGTGCGCGGACCAGCGCATCGGTCAGCGCGCCGCTGGCGTTGAGGTTCTGGTAGGCACCCAGCGTGTCGACGCCGACGTCGATGCGGGTGAGCGTGCGGATGTCCTGATCATCGAGCGTGTTCTGGATGACCAGGCCGCCGGCGACCTGCGCGGGATCGAAGCGATTGCCGTCGCCGATCTGCACGACGAGGCCGCGGTTGAAGTCGGCCAGGGCCTGCGCCTGTTCCGGCGTGATGCGCGCCACATCGGGAATCTGGACCGCGATGCGCGCCGTCAGTTCGCCGTTGACCAGCACCACGCGCTCGATGCCGAACGAGAGCATCATGCCCGACGGCATCTGGAAGCCGCCGCGCATGTTCGCCAGCCGGCCGGGATCCACCGGCTGCCATTCGCTGCCGAGGTCGCCGCCCTGCCCGCGTGCACCGGCAGGCGCCAGCAGGATGACGGCCAGCAGGATGGCGCGCCCCATCGGATGTCGATTGGCATGCATGTCAGATGTCTCCCGGACCGCGCCGCGGCACGGTGATGTTGCGCAGGCCATCGCGCTGGATTCCCATGTCGAGCGGCGCCGGAGGTGCGGTCTTCCAGTCGCTGGCCTGGTTGAAGCGGGCGCGCTCCCGCTGGTTGTGCACCACGAACATCACGCGGTTGTCCCACAACGCCTCGAAGCGCGAGCGCGGCATCGCGCGCGTGCCACGCGCGGGGTCGCCGAGCAGCACGCGTCCATCCCGCAGCCCCTTCACCACCACGAAGTGCCGGTAGCCGCGATCGTTGAGCAGCACGATCGCCGGCACGTTCTCCTGCTGCAGCTTGTCCAGCGGCAGTTCGAAGCCATCGGCTTCGTATCCTTTCGAACGCAGGTAGCGACGCATGTCCAGCAGCGAGAAACCTTCCTTGCGGATGCGCGCCTGGTCGCCGTTGTTGTACATCTGCACGAATACGTCCACCTCGGTGACGGGATGCCCGTACTGGTGCGTCAGCAGCGTCGCGGTCGCCGCCGAGCCGCAGCTGAAGTCGTACTGTTGCGGCAGCGTGGTCTTGAAGCGCGCTTCCTTCAGGCTGGTCAGGCGGACGCTGTAAGCGCCACCGGGCACGCGCAGGTCGCTGGTCGCGGCCGAGGCCCCGCCCAGCGTGGTGAACGCGCAGGCCAGTGCGAGGTGCGCCAGCCAGCGCCCGCGCCGCACGCTGCGTTTCATTGCGGACCGCCGGCAAAGTCGACCGTCACGATCATCGCGTTCTGGATCAGCACGTTGCTGCCGGTGTTCTGGATAACCGTGTTGATCCCGCTGGCGTTGCTGAAGGCGCCGTCGGCGATGCTGTTGGAACCGCTGACGATGTGGTGCGCCGTGTTGCCATCCACGGAACCATCGACGTCGATCAGATTGTCCACCACGTGGCTGTCGCCACCGCGCAGGACGGAAAGGCGCTCGATGGCGACTGCCCGCCCGAGTTCGCTGATGGCGATGTCCGGCAGTTCCGCGCCCCCATTCGCGACGTCGGATACGGGCACGGTGGCGATGCGAGGTGCTCCCTCGTCCGTGGCCCACGCGCCGACGGCGACGAAGAAACACCCGCCGGCCGCGACGCGCAGCCAGATCTGGTGGTGCGTATGCATGGTCATTGCTCCCTTGCCATGCGTCCGCCGCGCGACCCCGCGGTGTCCTGCACTGGCAGGACACCGTTGCCCACGCGGGATGTCCCGGCCAAGGTGGCCGGGACATCGGCGGAGCGCTTACGGGCCGACGGTCAGGTTGGCCTGGACGGTGATGCCCTGCTGGATCAGCGAGGCCATGCCGCTGTTCTGCGCGGCGACCATGATGCCGGCCGCCGACTGGCCGACGCTCGTCATGTTGTTGGACATGTCGAACGCGCCCGCATCGACCGCGACGGAACCGCCTGCACCACCGGCGCCACCGGTCGCGCCGTTGCCGACGCCGCCGTTGCCGTCGCCACCCATGCCATCGCCGCCGTTGCCGACGCCGCCGGCACCGCCGGTCGCACCGACCGCGCCACTGGCGCCGTTGCCGGCCGTGGCATCGCCGTTGCTGGCGGTGGAGGATGCGCTACCGTTGCTGGCATCGCCATTGCTGGCATCGCCACCGTCGCCGCCGTCGCCGGCGGTCGCGGTCAGCGTGCCGCCTGCGCCGCCGGTGCCGGTGCCTGCGCCACCGCTGGCGGTCGCGTCGCCGCCCGTGCCGGAGCCGGCTCCGCCAGTCCCCATGCCGTCGCCGCCGGTGCCGGTCGCATCACCCGACGTGCCCGTGCCGGCGGTCGCGGTGCTGGCGCCGCCCGTGGCGGTTGCAGCACCGGAGGTGCCTGCGCCGCCGGTCGCGGTGCCGTCGCCACTGGTGCCGTCACCGGCGCCGCGCTCGCGCACGTTGCCGCTGCCCGCACCGGCGTCACCACCGGACGCGCCAGCGATGGAACCCGTATCGCCGCTCGAACTGCCCGCATCGCCACCGGAGGCGCCGGTCGCGCCGCCGCCGTCACCGCCCCAGCCACCGGCATCGCCGCCGCGGCCACGACCGTTGCCGGCCGTCGCATCGCCGTCGCCACCCCAGCCGCCGGCATCGCCGCCATTCGCGCCGCGTGTGTCGTCGGCATTGCCGCCCCGTCCGCCGTTGCCTGCGGTGGCGTCGCCGATGGTGGCGCTGCCGTTCGACGAGTCGCCCGCCGTGGCGCTGCCATTGTTGGCATTGCCACCGCTGCCGCCATTGCCGCCATTGCCGCCGTCGCCGCCATCGCCACCGTTGCCGGTACCGCCCGCGGCGTTGCCGCCATAGCCCTTGCCGCCATAGCCCGCGCCGCCCTTGCCGCCGTCGCCACCGTTCGCATCGCCCCAGTTCTTGGCGACGTTGCCGATGTCGTGCACCGTCACGCCCGAAACGGCGCCGATCAGCTTCGTTTCGGCCACGGCCTTGCTCTGGTTGAACGAGTTGGAGAACGTCGAGGTCGCGGTGCTGCCATTGTTCGCCGCGGTGGAGCCGTAGCCCTCCGCATTGGCGCGTCCGCGGTTGTCGCGGTTGTCACCGTCGTAGGAACGGTTGTCGCTGTTGTCCGAACTGTCGGAATTGTCCGAGTTGTCGCTGTCGTCGGAATTGTCGGTGTTGGTGCTGTTGTTGCTCATGTCCGCCGCGAGGTTGACCAGGATGTCGTCTCCCCGGCCGTTCTCGGTGTTGGTCTGTTGCGCGAATGCCTGTCCCGTCGTGCCGAGCGCCAGCAGTACCGCCGATGCGATCAGTGTCTTGCGAATGCACATGTGGAGTCTCCTTGTGGCCGCTCCGGAGCCCAGGGGAAGCTCCTAAAAAGCGACGCGGGTCACGGTTGCATGGCAATCGTTAGCCCCAACCCGGTGCAAGGTTAAATTTTTGTTCCGGCGCAGACCGCTCGTCCGCACGGTACCGGGGACTGTCATACAGGAAGACACCCTGGCCGGCCACGCGGTGGCAGGCCGTTGTACGCCTACCAGGTGGGCGCGCGGACCGCGCCGGCGACACGCGCACCCAGCCACACCAGTAGTAGCCCCATCACCAGCGTGACGGCGAGATAGCCGAGCGCACTGCCCTGCCGGTCGGATCGCGCGAACACCAGGCATTCGACCATCAGCGCGGAATACGTGGTCAGCGCGCCCAGCACGCCGACCATAAGGAACGCGCGCCAGTAGAGCGCCGACGGACCGCGTGCTTCCAGCCAGATCGCAAGAAAGCCCGCGGCAAACGATCCGATCATGTTCACCGCGAACGTGCCCCACGGGAATCCGCTGCCGAGCTGCCGCAGCAGCATGCCGCCCAGCCAGAAGCGCATCGCCGCCCCCAGCGCGCCGCCGGCCATCACCAGCGCCAGTTGTTGCCACCACACGGCTGCTTGCACCGGCATCGTCGTGTCCTGTCGAAAAGGTTCAGTCGTCGCGAACGGCGTCGCGTGCCTGCTGGCGTGAGGCGCGCAGGCGATCGAGCTTTTCCTTCAGCTTGATTTCCAGCCCGCGTTCGACCGGCGCGTAGTACACACGCTCGCCCATGGCATCCGGAAACGCGGTCTGGCCCAGCGCGATGCCGCCTTCCGCGTCGTGGTCGTACTGGTAGCCGGTGCCGTAGCCGAGCGACTTCATCAGCTTGGTCGGCGCATTGCGCAGGTGCATCGGCACGTCCTGGGTACCGTACTCGCGCACGTCGGCCTTGGCGGCGTTGAACGCCTTGTAGCCTGCGTTGGATTTCGCGGTACTGGCCAGGTAGATCACCAGTTGCGCCAGCGCCAGGTCACCCTCGGGACTGCCGAGTCTCTCGTACGTGTCCCATGCATCGATCGCCATCTGCAGCGCGCGGGGATCGGCCAGGCCGATGTCCTCCACCGCCATCCGCGTCATCCGCCGCGCCAGGTAGGCCGGATCGCAGCCACCGTCCAGCATGCGCGCCAGCCAGTAGACCGCGCCATCGGGATTGGAACTGCGCACCGACTTGTGCAGCGCCGATATCTGGTCGTAGAACTGCTCGCCGCCCTTGTCGAAGCGGCGCGTGCGATCGGCGAGCACCTGCGCCAGCGTCTGCGGCGTGATCTTCCCGCCCTCATCGGCGGCCAGTTCCGCCGCGATTTCCAGCAGCGTCAGCCCGCGGCGGACGTCGCCGTCGGCCGCCGTGGAGATTTCCAGCAGCGCCGCGTCATCAACCTCCAGCGCCAGATCGCCGAGCCCACGCTCTGCATCGGCCAGGGAGAGGCGCAGCGCGTGGCGGATGTCCTCCGGCGACACCGCTTCCATCACGTGCACACGGCAGCGCGACAGCAGCGCGGAGTTCAGTTCGAAGGAAGGGTTTTCCGTGGTGGCACCGACGAAGATGATGGTGCCGCGTTCGATGTGCGGCAGGAACGCATCCTGCTGCGCCTTGTTGAAGCGGTGCACTTCGTCGACGAACAGCACCGTGCGGCGACCGCCGGCGAACCGCTGCGCGGCCTCCGCCAGCACCTGCCGCACCTCGGGCAGGCCCGACAGCACCGCCGATATCGCCTTGAACTCGGCATCGGCGTAGCGCGCCAGCAGCAGCGACAAGGTGGTCTTGCCGCAACCGGGCGGCCCCCACAGGATCATCGAATGCACGTGACCGGATTCCACCGCACGCCGCAACGCGCTGCCCGGTGCCAGCAGGCGCCGTTGCCCGACCATGTCGTCGAGCGTGCGCGGCCGCATGCGCTCGGCCAACGGCCGCAGCGCGTCGTTGTCCGTGCTCAGCAGGTCGGTCTGCGGTTCGAGAGGGGTGCGTGTCCTGGCCACGCGTCATTGTAGCGTCGCGTGCGGCGAGGCCTGCACGCGACGGCGACGTCAGGGACCGCCGACGACGTCAACGCCCTTGCCAGGCGCGTACTTGAAGGTACCGGCGGCGAACGACGGATTGCGCTTCCAGCCGGCAAAACTGATCTCGGTGCGCTGTCCCACGGCATCCTTCACCTCCATCTTCACCAACTGCCCGCCCGTGAACGCGAGGCGCGCGGTCTGGAAGCTGGCATCGCCTTCCTGCTTCGGCGTCAGCGTCAGCCATTGCACGCCACCCTGCCCTGCGGTCTCGGCGACGTTGAACTGCTTGTCCAGCTTGCCGGGATCGATCAGTGCAGCCAGCGGACTGTTCTCTTCCTCGATGCCCTGCTCGCGCACGGTGGCCTGCTGCAGGTCCGGATCGTAGACCCACACCTGCTTGCCGTCGGCGACGATGAGCTGCTCGTACGGCTTGTTGTATTCCCAACGGAACAGGCGCGGCGCCGAAAGCGCGACGCGGCCGTTCGAGGTCTCCTTCAACTTGCCGCCACCGTCGTAGACCTTCTGCGTGAACTGGCCATCCAGCCCCTTCAGGCCGGTGGTGAAGGTCTTGAGTTCGTCACGCGCGCCCGCAAAGGCGCTGGTGGCGAACAAGGCAGTGGCGAGGACGGCATAACGAGCGGTGCGGAGCATGGTGCGTTCCGGAGTGAAAGACGTTGGGCGGAGTGTGGCCGGACGAAACTGAACGGGGGGTGGGCGGGTGAGCGGTCCCTTTGGAAGAGACCTCAGTCGCGATCAGCGGGCGCGGGAAGTCGATCGCGACTGACGTCGCTCCCACACCAAGCCCCCTTGACCAGAATCAGCGCGGCGGCGGCGGCGCGAGCACTTGGCGATCGCCGTTGTGCTCGGGCGGTGTCACCACGCCGGCGGCTTCCATGGCTTCGATCAGACGGGCCGCGCGGTTGTAGCCGATCTTCAGGCGGCGCTGCACGCCGGAAATCGAGGCACGGCGGCTCTCGGTGACGATCTTCACCGCCTCGTCGTACAGCGGATCGGATTCGTCGCCGCCACCGCCGCCGGACTCCGGCAGACCGGTCGGCCCGACGACGGTGCCATCGCCCATGGTCTGGATCTCTTCCAGCACGCCTTCGATGTAATCGGCGGTGCCGCTGGCCTTGAGGTGTTCCACCACGCGGTGCACTTCCTCGTCGCTGACGAAGGCGCCGTGGATGCGCTCGGGCATGGCCGTGCCCGGCGGCAGGTACAGCATGTCGCCGTGGCCGAGCAGGGTTTCCGCGCCGGACTGGTCCAGGATGGTGCGCGAGTCGATCTTCGAGCTGACCTGGAAGGCGATGCGCGTGGGGATATTGGCCTTGATCAGGCCGGTGATGACGTCCACCGACGGACGCTGCGTGGCCAGGATCAGATGGATGCCGGCCGCACGCGCCTTCTGTGCCAGGCGGGCGATGAGTTCTTCGACCTTCTTGCCGACGATCATCATCATGTCGGCGAATTCGTCGATGAAGATGACGATGAACGGCATCGGCTCCAGCGGACGCGGCGCTTCGGCCAGGTCCGGATTGGGCTTGAACAGCGGGTCCATCAACGGCTGGCCCGCATCCATCGCGTCCTTGACCTTCTTGTTGAAGCCGGCCAGGTTGCGCACGCCCACCGCGCTCATCAGCTTGTAGCGGCGCTCCATCTCCGCCACACACCAGCGCAGGCCGTTGGCGGCCTCCTTCATATCGGTGACCACCGGCGCCAGCAGGTGCGGGATGCCCTGGTAGACGCTGAGTTCCAGCATCTTCGGGTCGATCATCAGCATGCGCAGATCTTTCGGCGACGCCTTGTACAACAGGCTCAGCACCATCGCGTTGACCGCCACCGACTTGCCCGAACCGGTGGTGCCGGCGACCAGCAGGTGCGGCATGCGCGCCAGGTCGGCCACGGTCGGTCGGCCGGCGATGTCCTTGCCCAACGCCAGCGTCAGCGGACTGCCTGACTTGTCGTACTCCTTCGAGCGCAGCAGCTCGGAGAGGAAGATCATCTCGCGGCTGGTGTTGGGAATCTCCAGGCCGATCACCGACTTGCCAGGGATCACGTCGACCACGCGCACCGACTTCACCGACAGGCCGCGGGCGATGTCCTTGTCCAGCGAGCTGATCTGGCTGACCTTCACGCCCGGCGCCGGCTCCATCTCGAAGCGCGTGATGACCGGGCCCGGGTAGGCACCGACCACCTGCACGTCGATGCGGAAATCCTTGAGCTTGAACTCGATCTGCCGCGACAGGGTTTCCAGGGTCTCTTCCGAATAGCCCTTGGTCTGCGGCTTGGGATCGTCAAGCAGCGACAGCGGCGGCAGGCCGGATTCGTCGCCACCCGTGCCATGGAACAGCGGGATCTGCTGCTCGCGCTTGGCACGTTCGCTTTTCTCGACCACGGCAGGCGCAGGCGGCTCGATCTTCACCGGCTCGCGCCTGGCGCGCTGCACGGCATCGGTCTTGCGGACGACTTCGCGCTCTTCGCGCATCGCCCGGGTCTGCTGCCACTCGTTCGCCTGCTGGCTGCCACGACGGAACAGGTCGGGCAGCATCAGCACGTACTTGCCGATGCGCTCCATCACCGCGAACCACGACAGGCCGGTGGCCAGCGTCACCGAGGTCAGGAACAGAACCAGCAGGAACAGGTTGCCGCCCAGCCCGCCGAACAGTTTCAGCAGCGACTTGCCCACCAGCGTGCCGAGAATGCCGCCGGCGCCGTCGGTGAGCGCCTCGGCGGGCACGCCGCGCATGAACAGCAGGCCCGTCGACGAGATGAGGAAGGCCACCATGCCGATCAACCGCAAGGCCGGACCCAGATCCGCCTGTCCATCGCCATCGGTATCCAGGCCGAACAGGGCGATCCACGCGATGGCGCCCAGGATGAAAGGCAGCACGAACGCCACATAGCCGAACAGCGACAGCAGTAGGGCCGACAGGTAAGCGCCCGCCAGCCCGCCCATGTTGTGCACCGGCGCGGTCAGGCTGCCAGACTGCGACCAACTCTGGTCCTGCGGCGAAAAGGTGAAGAGGCTGGCCAGCAGATACAGCAGCAGAGGCGCGATGGCGATCAGCGCGAGGTCGCGCCACAGGCGCTGCCGTCGCGGATTCGGCGGCGACGCCTGCTTGCGCGCGGCCGCATTGCCACCCTTGGATTTGCCGTTGTCCGGGAGCTGCTTCGCCACCTTTGGACCAGACCTTAGGAAATTTCTGTTAGTGATTGATAGTAAACGAATCGTCTGCGCTACAACAGCAGGCCATTCCGGCCAGGGCCGGTCTGCGTCGAAGACCTCATAGCAAAAACGCCGCGCGTTCGCGCAGCGTCTTGATTCGATCCGTCCGGGGTCCGGCCTGCATCACCGCTTTCCATCTGCGCGCCTTGATTCGCCGGATACGCACCGCCACTCTATGTGCCTGCGGACGATGCGCCAAGGTGTCGTTGCCTGCCCGATCACCCCCTTTTCGCGAGTATACATGAGCACTTCGAAGCACTGCCGCCTGTTGATCCTGGGCTCCGGCCCCGCCGGCTGGACTGCGGCCGTCTACGCCGCCCGCGCCAACCTCAAGCCTGTCGTGGTCACCGGTCTGCAGCAGGGTGGCCAGCTGATGACCACCACGGAAGTGGACAACTGGCCCGGCGACGCGCACGGGCTGATGGGCCCGGACCTGATGGCGCGCATGCAGGCGCATGCCGAGCGCTTCGAGACCGAAGTGATCTTCGACCATGTGCACACCGCAGACCTTTCCCAGCGCCCGTTCAAGCTGATCGGCGACAGCGGCGAATACACCGCCGACGCGCTGATCATCGCGACCGGCGCCACCGCCAAGTATCTGGGCCTGCCGTCCGAAGAAGCCTTCAAAGGCCGCGGCGTATCGGCCTGCGCCACCTGCGACGGCTTCTTCTATCGCGACCAGGACGTGGCCGTGATCGGCGGCGGCAATACCGCCGTGGAAGAAGCGCTGTACCTGTCCAACATCGCCCGCAAGGTCTACCTGGTGCACCGGCGCGACACGCTGCGGGCCGAGAAGATCATGCAGGACAAGCTGTTCGCCAAGATCCAGGCCGGCAAGATCGAGCCGGTGTGGCACCACACCGTCGACGAGGTGCTGGGCAACGACGCCGGTGTCACCGGCATCCGGGTGAAGTCGGTGCAGGACGGCAGCACCCGGGACATCGACGTGCACGGCTTCTTCGTGGCCATCGGCCATACGCCGAACACCGGCCTGTTCGAGGGCCAGCTGGACATGAGCAACGGTTACCTGAAGATCCGTTCCGGCATCGAAGGCAACGCCACCGCCACCACCATCCCCGGCGTGTTCGCCGCCGGCGACGTCACCGACCAGCACTACCGCCAGGCCATCACCTCCGCCGGCTTCGGCTGCATGGCGGCGCTGGATGCCGAGCGCTTCCTGGACAAGGACGGCTGATCCCTGCCCTGTCGCTGCCCGCGTGGACAAGCTGCTGATCAAGCAATGCCTGTTCTACGGCAGCTGGCTGGTCTGGCCGTTCATCGCCTGGCTTCTCTGGCGGCTGCGTGAGCGGCGCGGCCGATGGCTCGTCGCGCTGTTGCTCGCAGCCTGCCTATTGTTCGCCTGGGCGCGCTTCGTCGAACCGCAACGCATCCATGTGCAGGAGACCGTACTCACGGGTACCGGCGCGCATGCGCGTCTGGTGTTGGTCAGCGACCTCCACCTGGGGGTCTACAAGGACAGTACCTACCTGCAGCGCATGGTGGACCGGATCAACACGCTGCAGGCCGACGCCGTGGTGATCGCGGGCGACTTCACCTACGAGCCCGATGGTCAGTCGCTGGACGCCATGTTCGCGCCGCTCGGCGGACTCCGCCTGCCGGCCTATGCGGTGCTGGGCAATCATGACCAGCAGGCCCCTGGTCCGGACATCGACGCGGAGCTTCGCGCCGCGCTGGCAACCCACCGCGTCGAGGTGATCGAAGGGAAAACGGTGCGGCTCGGTGGTTTCCGCCTGGCCGGACTCGGCGACCGTTGGGCGAACAAGGACGATCCGGCCTTCCTGTCGGTGTCGTCTTCGCCCATCCCCACGTTCGTCCTCAGCCACAACCCCGACAGCGCGATCGACCTCGGCCCCGACCTGGCCACCTTGGTACTGGCAGGTCACACGCACGGTGGCCAGATCCGCATCCCCTGGCTTTACCGGCATGTGATCCCGAGCCGGTACGGCTTCGACCGCGGCGAGCAGTTCCTAGCGACGCCGCGAGGGCGCGTGCGCGTCTACACCACGGTCGGGACCGGCGAAGTGGGTTTGCCCTTGCGCTTGTTCAATCCGCCGACCATCGACGTGCTGGACCTGCGTCCGTAGCCCCCTCGCCGATGACCGACATCCGCTTCCTTTCATCGCTGACCGAGGTCCCAGCCTCTGAATGGGAGGCGCTGCACGACGGGACCAATCCATTCGTATCCCACGCCTTCCTGCACGGCCTGGAAGCCCATGGCTGCCTGCGCGAGGACTGGGGATGGACGCCGCACCACGCGACGCTTTGGGAGGGAGAGCGGCTGGTCGCGGCCGCACCCGGCTACCTGAAGGACAACTCGCACGGCGAGTTCGTGTTCGACCACGCCTGGGCGCACGCCTATGCGCAGCACGGTCTGGAGTACTACCCGAAGTGGCTGGGGGGCGTACCTTATTCGCCGGTCACCGGCCCCCGCCTGCTCGCGCGCGATGACTCCGCACGCCTGCACCTGCTGACGGCGATCCAGGACGAAGTCCGCCGGCTCGACCTGTCGTCGGCCCACATCAATTTCCCGACGGCCGCCGAGGACGCCGGGTTCCCGGCGTCATGGCTGCCCCGCATCGACGTGCAGTATCACTGGCGGAATCCCGGCCACTGGCAGGACTTCGAGGGCTTTCTCGCCGACGTCGAGCGCAAGCCCCGCAAGAACATCCGCCAGGAGCGCGCCAAGGTGCAGCGCGCCGGCGTGACCGTCCGCACCGTGCACGGTGACGAGGCCAGCGACGCGGACCTGCAGGCCATGTTCGGCTTCTACCTGCAGACGTTCCACGATTACGGCAACTCGCCGGCGCTGACCCTCGCCTTTCTGCGGCATCTCGCGACCGCCATGCCGCGCAAGCTGGTGATGTTCCTCGCCGACCACGGCGGCCGCACCATCGCGGGCGCCCTGTGCCTGCGCGGTGGCGACACGCTGTACGGACGCTACTGGGGCGCGCTAGCCAGCATCCCCGGACTGCATTTCGAGACCTGCTACTACCAGGGGATAGACTACTGCCTGCGGGAAGGCCTCTCCGTCTTCGAACCGGGCGCGCAAGGCGAGCACAAGATCGCGCGCGGGTTCCTGCCCACTTTCGTGCATTCGCGGCACTGGATCGCCCATCCGGAGTTCTCGCAGGCCCTGGCGCGCTGGTGCGGCGAGGAAGCCGTGGCCGTACGCCGCTATGCCCACACCCTGCAGGCCCACACACCGTTCAAGCTTCGCGACGGCGTCGACTGAGCCGCGCCGGGATAGCGCCCGTACAATCGAGGCATGCGCCACCGGCCGTTCGTCCTGTCCCCCGACCCCCACGCGCCCTTCCCGCCCGCCGGCACCGCCATGCGCGATCCCGATGGCCTGCTCGCGATCGGTGGCGACCTTTCGCTGCCCCGCCTGCTCAACGCCTACCGGCACGGCATCTTCCCGTGGTTCTCCTCCGGCCAGCCGCCGCTGTGGTGGTCGCCGGATCCGCGCATGGTGTTCCGCACTGACGGCGTGCGCCTGTCCTCGCGCTTCCGCCGCCAGTTGAAGGACAGCCATTGGCAGGCGAGCGCGGACACCTGCTTCGAGCAGGTGATCACCGCCTGCGCGCAAGCGCCGCGACCCGGCCAACACAGCACGTGGATCACCTCCGGCATGCGCCAGGCGTACATCGACCTGCATCGGCAGGGACACGCCCATTCGATCGAAGTGTTCGAAGGCGACACGCTGGCGGGCGGCATCTACGGCGTCGCCATCGGCCGGATGTTCTTCGGCGAAAGCATGTTCAGTGGCCGATCCGGCGGCTCCAAAGTGGCACTGGCAGCCCTGGCGAGGCGACTGTCCGAGTGGGGATGGCCGCTGATCGATGCGCAGGTCGAGAACGGCCACCTGCATTCCCTCGGCGGTCGCCTGATGCCCCGCGAGGCCTTCCTCCACCAGGTCGCCGGGCTCGTGGACCTGCCTTCGGTCGAGGGGAACTGGACGCAGCGGTTCGGCGTGCTGCCTGCCGCCTCGCTGTCGCAACCCGTGGTCGCATAACGGAATTTTTGCACCGGAGGACCATCTGGCGTACAATGCCCGGCTTCATGGCACCCGCCATCCTTCGCGGCACAGCATAGGCTTACATGTCGAAAGACGATTCCATTGAATTCGAGGGCACCGTTGCCGAAACGCTGCCCAACACCATGTTCCGGGTCAAGCTGGAGAACGGGCACGAAATCATCGCCCACATCTCCGGCCGCATGCGCAAGAACTACATCCGCATCCTGACCGGCGACAAGGTGAAGGTCGAAATGACCCCCTACGACCTCACCAAGGGTCGAATCACCTATCGCATGAAGTAATCTTCATAAGTGATTGATCGAAAAGCGGCCAACGGCCGCTTTTCGCGTTCTGGGTGACCCATCTCCGATCCATGACCAAAGACACCGGGCCGGTGGTCACGCGGACTTCAGGCAGATTCATCGCCGCGGCCGCGGCCCCAGCATGGTGAGGCGTCCACTTCCGGGCGCAGACCACGAAGAGAGCCGCCATGAACTCCCGTCGCCCCACCCGCCTGCTGCTTGCCATGGCATTGGCCACGGCCCCCATCGCCGCTTTCGCGGGAGACGCCATCACCGAGTGCGTCGACCTGGGCGATGACCAGGAGATCGTGCGTGCCGGCGGAGGCCAGCAGTTCTTCCTCCGCAACGGCAGCGATCACTACCGGGTGTCGTTCCAGCACAGCTGCGACTCCATCCTGACCACACCCCGCGTCGACATCAGCACCCAGGGCCAGGCCAACCGCCTGTGCGCCGCCGATACGCGCGTGAAGACCAAGCGCGATACCTGTCGTGTCGCGTCCGTGGAATCCATGACCGCCGACGAGTTCGCCGTCCGCAAGAAGCGCGCCTCGCGCTGACGGACAAGACCCGGAGGGAAAAGAAAAAGGCGGCCCGCAGGCCGCCTTTCTCGTTTCAGGCGCGATGCCTCGCGCGCGAGGTCACACCGTCGCCGGCAGCAAGCGCTCCGGCTCGGCTTGCGCATCCACCACCAGTTCGCCATCGCGTACGTCGATGTTGACCCGTCCGCCGTTGACCAGCTTGCCGAAGAGCAGCTCGTCGGCCAGCGGGCGCTTGACCTTGTCCTGGATCAGGCGGGCCATCGGGCGGGCGCCCATCAGCGGATCGAAGCCGTGCTGCGCCAGCCAGTCGCGCGCCGCCGGCGTGGCCGACAGGCTGACGTGCTTTTCCTGCAGCAGCATCTCCAGCTCGATGACGAACTTGTCCACCACGCGCAGGATGTGGTCGAAGCCCAGCCCCTGGAACTGCACGATGGCGTCCAGGCGGTTGCGGAACTCCGGCGTGAAGCTGCGGCGGATCACTTCCATCGCGTCGGTGGAATGGTCCTGCTGCATGAAGCCGATGGTCCGCCGTGACGCCTGCGCCGCGCCCGCGTTGGTGGTCATCACCAGGATGACGTTCTTGAAGTTCGCCTCGCGGCCGTTGGTGTCGGTCAGCACGCCGCGGTCCATGACCTGCAGCAGGATGTTGAAGATGTCCGGGTGGGCTTTTTCTACTTCGTCCAGCAGCAGCACGCAGTGCGGCGTCTTGACGATCTTCTCGGTCAGCAGACCGCCCTGGTCGAAGCCCACGTAACCGGGGGGCGCACCGATCAGGCGGCTGACCGAATGCGGCTCCATGTACTCGGACATGTCGAAGCGCACCAGTTCGATGCCCAGCTGCAGCGCCAGCTGCTTGGTGACCTCGGTCTTGCCGACACCGGTGGGGCCGGCGAACAGGAAGTTGCCGATCGGCTTCTCGGGATTGGCCAGGCCACTGCGCGCCAGCTTGATGGACGAGGCCAGCGTCTCGATGGCCGGATCCTGCCCGAAGATGACCATCTTCAGGTTGCGCTCCAGGTGCTGAAGCACGTCCTTGTCGGACGACGACACCTGCTTGGCCGGGATGCGCGCCATCTTCGCGACGATGGTCTCGATCTCCTCGACGTCGATCAGCTCCTTGCGCGTGCCTTCCGGCAGCAGGCGCTGGCGGGCGCCGGCCTCGTCGATCACGTCGATCGCCTTGTCCGGCAGCAGGCGGTCGCCGATGTGCTTCACCGACAGGTCCACCGCCGCCTGCAGCGCATCGTCGGCGTACGTCACGCCGTGGTGCGATTCGTACTTGGGCTTGAGGCCCTGCAGGATCTCGTAGGTCTCGCCCACGGTGGGCTCGACGATGTCGATCTTCTGGAAGCGGCGCGCCAGCGCCCGGTCCTTCTCGAAGATGCCGCGGTATTCCTGGAACGTGGTCGAGCCGATGCAGCGCAGTTCGCCCGACGCCAGCGCCGGCTTGATCAGGTTGGACGCATCCATCGTGCCGCCGCTGGCGGAACCCGCACCGATGATGGTGTGGATCTCGTCGACGAACAGGATGGCGCCAGGGATCTTCTTGATCGCCGCCAGCACGCCCTTCAACCGCTTTTCGAAGTCCCCGCGGTACTTGGTGCCGGCGACCAGCGCGCCAAGATCCAGCGAGTAGATGACGGCGTCCAGCAGCACGTCGGGCACTTCGCCCTCGACGATGCGCTTGGCCAGCCCCTCGGCCAGCGCCGTCTTGCCCACCCCGGCCTCGCCGACGTAGAGCGGATTGTTCTTGCGGCGCCGGCACAGGACCTGGATGGTCCGCTCGATCTCGTCGCCGCGGCCGACCAGCGGGTCGATCCGGCCCTGGCGCGCCATGTCGTTCAGGTTGCTGGCGAACTCGGTCAGGGCGTCGCCCTTGCCCTCGCCTTCCGGACCCTCGGCCTTGCCCTCGCCCTCCGGTTGCCCGCCGGCCTCGTTCTCCTCACCCTGCTTGGCGATGCCGTGGGACAGGTAGTTGACGATGTCGAGGCGGGTGACGTCCTGCTGGTTGAGGAAGTACACCGCGTGGGAGTCCTTCTCGCCGAAGATCGCGACCAGTACGTTGGCGCCGGTGACCTCCTTCTTGCCCGAAGACTGCACGTGGTAGACGGCGCGCTGCAGCACGCGCTGGAAGCCCAGCGTCGGCTGGGTGTCGCGGCCGTCGTCTTCCGCCAGCCGCGAGACGGATGCCTCGATGGCCTGTTCCAGGTCCGCCCGCAGACGGTTGGCGTCCGCGCCGGTCGCCTTCAGGACGGCCTGCGCCGAGGGGTTTTCGAGCAGCGCGAGCAGCAGGTGCTCGACGGTCATGAATTCGTGCCGAGCTTCGCGGGCGCGCTTGTAGCACTGTCCGATGGTCTGCTCGAGGTCTTTGCTGAACATGGTTGCCTCCGGGGCCTATGCCGACAATATGCGGCTTGGCGGGCGGTTTTCCATCACCCTACCGGATTTCAGTGTTCAGGGATCGTTGCCTTGCACATCGCGGCGGCGCCCCCACACCGTATCCGGCCCAGCATACCCGCGCCGGTCCCCGTCAGGATTTCTCCATCGTGCACAGCAGGGGATGCTGGTTCATACGGGAAAACTCGTTGACCTGGGCCACCTTGGACTCGGCCACCTCGCGGGTGTACACGCCGCAGACGCCGCGGCCGCGGGTATGCACGTGCAGCATCACCTGGGTGGCTTTTTCCAGGTCCATGACGAAGAACTGCTGCAGCACGGTCACCACGAAATCCATGGGCGTGTAGTCGTCGTTGAGCAGCAGCACCTGGTACAGCGGCGGCGGCGCGACCTCGGGCCGGCTGGTTTCCACCATCAGGCCATGGTCGCGTTCGTTTTCGTTCTTGCGGGGCATGCGCCAATTATAGGCGCCAGCCAGCGCCGGCCGCATGGACGCGATGCGTGACCCCGGCCACAATGCGCCATCCCAGCCCGACGAACCCTGCCATGAAGCCCACGTTGTCCCGCCTGCCCGCTGTCCTTGTCCTGTGCGCCGCCACCCTTGCGATGCCGGCGCTGGCCGCCGACGCGTCGGTGGATGCCCGCCTGAAGGCGCGTGGCGTCCAGTTCGAAGTGGACGCGGACGGCGATTACAAGGTCACCTACTCCTACAAGCAGGAGAACCGCACGCAGCTGGTCTTCGTGTCCGGCCGCACCGAGCAGGTCAACGGCATCAGCATCCGCGAAGTCTTCTCGCCGGCCGGCCGCGTCGCCGCGGACGGCATCGATGGCGCCAAGGCGATGGCCCTGCTCGCCGACAGCCGCAGCAAGAAGCTCGGCAGCTGGGAGGTCTCGGGCGACGTCCTGTACTTCGTCATCAAGCTGCCGGACAGCATCGACGGTGCCGCGCTGGAGGCCGCCATGGACATCGCGTCCGAGACCGCGGACAACAAGGAAATCGAACTCTCCGGCGACAAGGACGAACTGTAAGTGAGCTATCGCGAGGGACGCTTCTGGCAGCCGGACGTCACCGTGGCCACGGTGGTGGTCCGCGACGGCAAGCTGCTGATGGTGGAAGAGCGTGCGCAGGGCCGCCTGGTGTTCAACCAGCCGGCCGGCCACCTGGAGCCCGACGAAAGCCTGCTGGAAGCCGCCCGCCGCGAGACGCTGGAGGAGACCGGCTGGGAGGTAGCGCCGACCGCCTTCATCGGGGCTTACCAGTGGAAGGCCGAGAGCGGACGCCATTACCTGCGCTTTGCGTTCGCGGCCGACCCCGTGCGCCACCTGCCGGACAGCCCGCTCGACGATGGCATCGTGCAGGCGCTGTGGCTGACGCCGGCCGAACTGCAGGCACAGTCCGACCGCCACCGCAGCCCGCTGGTGTGGCAGGTGGTGCAGGACTTCCTGTCCGGGCGTCGTTCGCCGCTGTCGACGCTGCAGCAGATCGCATGAGCGCGCCACGCGTCATCGTCGGAGTCTCCGGCGGCGTGGATTCGTCGGTGGCCGCATTGCAACTGGTGCAACAGGGCGAATCCGTCGCCGGCCTGTTCATGCAGAACTGGGCCGAGGACGGCAGCGGCGATTGTCGCGCCGAAGACGATCGCCGCGATGCCGTCGCGGTCTGCGGGCGGCTAGGCATTCCGTTCCACTTCCGCGACTTCTCCCGCGAGTACTGGCAAGGCGTGTTCGAGCACTTCCTCGCCGAGTACGCCGCCGGTCGCACGCCCAACCCGGACGTGCTGTGCAACCGCGAGGTGAAGTTCAAGCATTTCCTCGATGCTGCGCGCGAGCTCGGCGCCGAGAAGATCGCTACCGGCCACTACGCGCGCGTCGATCGGCAAGGCGGCCGCTGGCGCCTGCTGCGCGGCGTGGACCGCAGCAAGGACCAGAGCTACTTCCTGCACCAGCTGGGCCAGGCGCAGCTGTCGGCCACCTTGTTCCCGATCGGCGAACTGCAGAAGACCGCGCTGCGCCGCATAGCGCGGGAGGCCGGCCTGCAGACCCACGACAAGAAAGATTCAACCGGCATCTGCTTCATCGGCGAACGCGATTTCCGCGAGTTCCTCGGGCGCTATCTGCCTGCGAAGAAGGGTGAGATGCGTGACCCCACGGGCCAGGTGATCGGCGAGCACCCCGGCGTGTTCTATTTCACCCTGGGCCAGCGCGAGGGCCTGCAGATCGGCGGCGTGCGCGGCCGCCCGCAGGCGCCGTGGTACGTGGTCGGCAAGGATGTCGCCGGCAACGTGCTGTACGTCGACCAGGACACGCAGAGTCCTTACCTGATGTCCACGCGGCTGTGGACGGAAAGCGCGCACTGGGTGGCCGGCAGTCCGCCTGCGGGCCGCTTTGCCTGCACCGCGCAGACGCGCTATCGCCAGCCCGACGAGGACTGCGAGGTGGAAGTGCTGGACGACGGCAGCGTGTCGGTGCGGTTCCTGCAGCCCCAGCGCGCCGTCACGCCCGGGCAGTCGCTGGTCCTTTACGCTGGCGATGAATGCCTGGGGGGCGCGGTGATCGCGCGTACGGACGCCCCTCTCGAAACGAAACTCGCGGAGCAAGCAGCTTGAGCAATCGATATTCCGACCGCGTACTGGCCCTCGCCGGGCTGGCGCAGGCCCTCCACCAGGTGAGACGCATCGCCGACACCGGCCAATCGGAAGCTGCCGCCGTGCAGGCCGCGCTGGACAGCGTGTTCCGCATCGACGCGGCCACGCCGCTGGCCGTGTATGGCCGCGTCGGCGACATCACGCCGGGCCTGCGCGTGCTGCGGGGCTACCTGGCCAAGGAAACGCAGGACAACGGCCTCTCGCGCCTGGCCATGGCCGTGCTGCAACTGGAGCGTCGCTTCGTGCGGGAAGACGATACGGTGCATGCGGTGACCCGCGGCCTGGCCGAGATCGCACCGCGCGCCGAGCAGCACGGCAGCACGCATCCCGACGTCCTGTCGGCACTGGGCGGCCTCTACGCGGACACCATCAGCCATCTGCGCCCGCGCGTGATGGTCCAGGGCAATCCGCACTACTTGGGTCAACCGGGCGTGGTGGCGGAGATCCGCGCCATCCTGCTGGCGGCGGTCCGCTCGGCGGTGCTGTGGCGTCAGATGGGCGGCACGATGTGGGACTTCGTCTTCAGTCGTCGGCAGATGCTGGACGCCGTGGACGACTGGCTGCCCTGAGGCAGGCATCTTCCAAAAAAAAAGCCCGGCGATGCCGGGCTTTTTCGTCTCCGTCCGACCTCAGGCCGCGACGGTCTTCGCCACGTCCTGGTACTCCTGGATCTGGTCGAAGTTCATGTAGCGGTAGATCTCGGCGCCGTTGTCGTTGATCACGCCGATGTCGGCCATGTACTCGGCCTTGGTCGGGATGCGGCCCAGACGCGAGCAGATCGCCGCCAGTTCGGCCGAGCCGAGGAACACGTTGGAATTGCGCCCCAGTCGGTTCGGGAAGTTGCGGGTGCTGGTGGAGAACACCGTCGCGCCCTCGCGCACCTGCGCCTGGTTGCCCATGCACAGCGAGCAGCCCGGCATTTCCATGCGCGCGCCGGCGGTGCCGAAGGTGCCGTAGACGCCTTCCTTGGTCAGCTCGGAGGCGTCCATCTTGGTCGGCGGCGCGACCCACAGGCGGGTCGGGATGTCGCGCTTGCCTTCCAGCAGCTTGGCCGCCGCGCGGAAGTGGCCGATGTTGGTCATGCACGAACCGATGAAAACCTCATCGATCGCGGTGCCGGCCACGTCGGACAGCGTCTTCACGTCGTCCGGATCGTTCGGACAGGCCAGCAGCGGCTCGTGCACGTCGGCCAGGTCGATCTCGATGACGGCGGCGTACTCGGCGTCGGCATCCGGTTCCAGCAGCTGCGGGTCGGCCAGCCACTCCTCCATCTTCTTGATGCGGCGGGCCAGCGAACGGGCGTCGGCATAGCCTTCGGCGATCATCCACTTCAGCAGCGTGATGTTGCTGGTCAGGTACTCGATGATCGGCTCCTTGTTGAGCCGCACCGTGCAGCCGGCGGCGGAGCGCTCGGCCGACGCGTCGGACAGCTCGAACGCCTGCTCCACCTTCAGGTCCGGCAGGCCTTCGATCTCCAGGATGCGGCCGGAGAAGATGTTCTTCTTGCCCTGCTTGGCGACCGTCAGCAGGCCGGACTTCAGCGCGTAGTACGGGATGGCATTGACCAGGTCGCGCAGGGTCACGCCCGGCTGCATCTCGCCCTTGAAACGCACCAGCACCGACTCCGGCATGTCCAGCGGCATCACGCCGGTGGCCGCGGCGAACGCGACCAGGCCCGAGCCGGCCGGGAACGAGATGCCCACCGGGAAGCGCGTATGCGAATCGCCACCGGTGCCGACGGTGTCGGGCATCAGCATGCGGTTGAGCCAGCTGTGGATCACGCCATCGCCGGGACGCAGCGAGATGCCGCCGCGGGTGGAGATGAACTCCGGCAGCGTGTGGTGCGTCTTGACGTCCACCGGCTTGGGATAGGCGGCGGTGTGGCAGAACGACTGCATCACCAGGTCGGCCGAGAAGCCCAGGCAGGCCAGGTCCTTCAGCTCGTCGCGGGTCATCGGGCCGGTAGTGTCCTGCGAGCCCACCGAGGTCATCTTCGGTTCGCAGTAGGTGCCCGGGCGCACGCCCTGGCCTTCCGGCAGGCCGCAGGCGCGGCCGACCATCTTCTGCGCCAGCGAAAAGCCCTTGCCGCTGTCGACCGGCTGCTGCGGCTGGCGGAACAGGTCCGTTGCCGGCAGCTTCAGCGCTTCGCGCGCCTTCGCGGTCAGGCCGCGGCCGATGATCAGCGGGATGCGGCCTCCGGCGCGCACCTCGTCGAACAGCACGTCGGACTTCACCTGGAATTCGGCGATCACCTGTCCGTCCTTCAGCGCCTTGCCGTCGTACGGGCGCAGCTCGACCACGTCGCCGTGGTTCATCTGCGACACGTCGAGTTCGATCGGCAGCGCGCCAGCGTCTTCCATGGTGTTGTAGAAGATCGGCGCGATCTTGCTGCCCAGGCAGACGCCGCCGAAACGCTTGTTCGGAATGAACGGGATGTCCTGCCCGGTGAACCACAGCACGCTGTTGGTCGCCGACTTGCGCGAGGAACCGGTGCCGACCACGTCGCCGACATAGGCGACCAGGTGACCCTTGTCCTTCAGCGACAGGATTTCGGCGATCGGGCCACGCTTGCCGTCTTCCTCCGGCACGAACGGCGCGTCGGGGCGCTTGTTCTTCAGCATCGCCAGTGCGTGCAGCGGAATGTCGGGACGGGTGGTGGCGTCCGGCGCCGGCGACAGGTCGTCGGTATTGGTCTCGCCCGGCACCTTGAACACGGTGACGGTCAGGCTCTGCGGCACTTCCGGCTTGCTGGTGAACCATTCGGCATCGGCCCAGCTCTGCAGCACGGCCTGCGCGTGGGCGTTGCCCTGCTCGGCCTTTTCCTGCACGTCGTGGAAGCTGTCGAACATCAGCAGCGTGTGCTTCAGGCCTTCGGCGGCGATGGCGCCGAGGTCGGCGTTGTCCAGCAGGTCGATCAGCGGGTGGATGTTGTAGCCGCCCAGCATGGTGCCCAGCAGTTCGGTGGCCCGCTGCGGCGTGATCAACGGGGTCTTCTCGGTCCCGAAGGCGACGGCGGCCAGGTAGGACGCCTTGACCTTGGCGGCGTCGTCCACGCCGGCGGGCACGCGGTGCGTGATCAGCTCGACGAGGGTCTCTTCTTCACCGGCCGGCGGGTTCTTCAGCAGCTCGATGACCTCGGCCGTCTGCTGGGCCGACAGCGGCAGCGGCGGGATGCCCAGCGCGGCGCGCTCGGCTACGTGGTGGCGATAGGCTTCCAACATGGATGGCTCCGGTCGTTCGGTGATGCGGTGGAATGGGAAAACGGGGTGATGCTTATTCGTTCGCGGGCACGATCAGTTTCAGGCCCTTGAAATAGTCGCGATGGAAGGCGGTGTCGAAGGTGATCAGGCCATCGCACTGCAGCAGCGCGTGCGCGCCGACCAGGAAGTCGGCGATCGGCCGCGCCTCGCCGTCGCGCTGCCGGTGCCGGCGCTGCATCTCGCCGGCCCGCAGCGCGGACTTGGCTTCGACGGGGCTGTAGTGCACGCCCATCTCCTCCAGCGCGGCCAGCGCGTCGGCGCCGTTGCGCAGCGAGGCGCAGAGTTGCGCCAGTGCGGCATCGCAGACGACCACCCGCCCGCTGCCCAGGCTCTGGCGCAGGCCGGCTTCGACGGCGTCGGCGCGCGGACCGTCCGTCAGCAGCTCGATCAGGACGGGGGCATCGACGGCGATCATTCGCCGGCGCCACCGGCCGGGCTGTCGGCATCGAGGGCGAACTTGCCGCGCACGCGCGAAATCGCGTCGTCGACGCTCTTTCGCAACACGATGCGGCTACCTTCAAGCTCGACCTTCAGCACGCTGCCCTTGGTCAGGCCCAGCGCATCGCGCACGGCCTTGGGCAGGGTGATCTGGCCGCGCTCGGCCACGGTGGCTTCCATCGTCACGCCCTCTTGAGTATGGATGAATTATACATACTTTCGTTGACGTACCCCATGGCGACGGCGGTCCATCACCCCATCCCTTCGTCGGGTCACGGCCTGCCCCGGGGTTGGCGGATAATCCGGGCAAGCCTCGACAAGACGCGCGGGACGGACGGTTTATGCTGCTCCCGCACCCCCTTCCCCAGCTACAGGAGCCTCCGCGATGAGCGATTCCTTCGCCACCCGCCGATCCCTGGACGTGAACGGCACGTCCTATGCGTACTACAGCCTGCCGGCGCTCGCCGAGCGGCTGGATCCGAAGGGAGGCTTCGCCCGCCTGCCCTACTCCCTGAAGATCCTGCTGGAAAACCTGCTGCGCTGTGAGGACGGGGTGACCGTGCTGCCGGAGCACATCCAGGCGGTCGCCGGCTGGGAAGCGACGAAGGAGCCCGACACCGAGATCGCGTTCATGCCGGCCCGCGTGGTGCTGCAGGACTTCACCGGCGTGCCCTGCGTGGTCGACCTGGCCGCCATGCGCGACGCCGTGGTCAAGCTGGGCGGCAGCCCGGACCAGATCAATCCGCTGATCCCGTCCGAACTGGTGATCGACCACTCGGTGCAGGTGGACGTGTTCGGCAGCGCCGACGCGCTGGACCTCAACGGCAAGATCGAATTCGACCGCAACAAGGAGCGCTACGGCTTCCTGCGCTGGGGCCAGAAGGCCTTCGACAACTTCAAGGTGGTGCCGCCGAACACCGGCATCGTCCACCAGGTGAACCTGGAGAATCTGGCCCGCGTGGTGATGACCGGTGAGCAGGACGGACAGGCCATCGCCTATCCCGACACCGTGTTCGGCACCGACAGCCACACCACCATGATCAACGGCATCGGCGTACTGGGCTGGGGCGTGGGCGGCATCGAGGCCGAAGCGGCCATGCTGGGCCAGCCCTCGTCGATGCTGATCCCGCAGGTGGTCGGCTTCAAGCTGAGCGGCCGGCTGCCGGAAGGCGCCACCGCCACCGACCTGGTGCTGACGGTCACCCAGATGCTGCGCAAGCTCGGCGTGGTGGGCAAGTTCGTCGAGTTCTACGGCGACGGCCTGCAGCACCTGCCGCTGGCCGACCGCGCCACCATCGGCAACATGGCGCCCGAATACGGCGCTACCTGCGGCATCTTCCCGATCGACCACGAGTCGCTGACCTACCTGCGCCTGTCCGGCCGCAGCGAGGAGCAGATCGCGCTGGTCGAGGCCTACGCCAAAGCCCAGGGCCTGTGGCACGACGCCAACAGCCCGCACGCCGAGTACAGCGCCACGCTGCACCTGGACATGGGCGACGTGAAGCCCTCGCTGGCCGGTCCCAAGCGCCCGCAGGACCGCGTGCTGCTGCAGGACGTGAAGCAGAACTTCCGCGACAACCTGGTGCCGTTCGCCGATGCCCGCCGCAAGCGCATCGACCTGGTGCAGGAAGACCGCCTGAAGAACGAGGGCGGCGGCGGCACGGCCGTCGGGGCGAAGGAGGCCGCGCGCGAATCCGCGCCCGACAGCGGCACCAAGCAACTGCGCGACGGCGACGTGGTGATCGCCGCCATCACCTCCTGCACCAACACCTCCAACCCGGCCGTGATGCTGGGCGCCGGCCTGCTCGCCCGCAACGCGGTGGCCAAGGGGCTGAAGGCGCAGCCGTGGGTCAAGACCTCGCTCGGCCCCGGTTCGCGCGTGGTGACCGATTACCTCGAAAAGGCCGGCGTGCTCGACGATCTGGAGAAGCTCGGCTTCTACGTGGTCGGCTACGGCTGCACCACCTGCATCGGCAACTCCGGACCGCTGCCGGACGATGTGTCGGCCGCCATCGCCGCCGACGATCTGGTGGCCGCGTCGGTACTGTCGGGCAACCGCAACTTCGAGGGCCGCGTGCATCCCGAAGTGAAGATGAACTATCTGGCCAGTCCACCGCTGGTGGTGGCGTATGCCATCGCCGGCACCACCGACATCGACATGACCACCGAGCCGCTGGGCATGGGCAGCGATGGCCAGCCGGTGTATCTCAAGGACATCTGGCCGACGAACAAGGAAATCGGCGACTTCATCGCGCGCACGGTCGGACCCGAGATGTTCGCCAAGAACTATGCCGACGTGTTCAAGGGCGACGCGCGCTGGAACACCATCGCCTCGCCCGATGGTGATCTGTACGCATGGGACGGCGATTCGACCTACATCAAGAACCCGCCCTACTTCGACGGGATGTCGATGGACGTGGGCAGCATCGACGACGTGCACGGTGCGCGCGTGCTGGGCCTGTTCGGCGACTCCATCACCACCGACCACATCTCGCCCGCCGGCAACATCAAGAAGGACTCGCCGGCGGGCCGCTTCCTGATGTCGCGCGGCGTGCAGCCGGTCGACTTCAACAGCTACGGCAGCCGCCGCGGCAACGACGATGTCATGGTGCGCGGCACCTTCGCCAACATCCGCATCAAGAACCTGATGTTCGGTGGCGAGGAAGGCGGCAATACGCTGTACTTCGGCAGCACGCCGCCGGAGAAGATGTCGATCTACGACGCGTCGATGAAGTACCAGGCCGACGGCGTGCCGCTGGTGGTGATCGCCGGCAAGGAGTACGGCACCGGCTCCTCGCGCGACTGGGCGGCGAAGGGCACCAACCTGCTGGGCGTGAAGGCGGTGATCGCAGAGAGCTTCGAGCGCATCCACCGCTCCAACCTGGTCGGCATGGGCGTGCTGCCACTGCAGTTCGTCGACGGCCAGAACGCACACTCGCTGGGCCTGGAGGGTTCGGAGGTGTTCGACGTCACCGGCCTGCAGGACGGCGCGGCGAAGACCGCGACCGTGACCGCACGCAAGGCCGACGGCACCACGGTCGCGTTCCAGGCCAAGGTGCTGCTGCTGACGCCGAAGGAAGTGGAGTACTTCCGTCACGGTGGCCTGTTGCATTACGTGCTGCGTCAGCTGGCCGCCCGCAAGGCGGCCTGAGAACAGGCATCACCGGAAACAGGAAGGCCGCCCGAGGGCGGCCTTCTTCAGTCCGGGATCGGCGTCAGGGCGTTGCAGCGGCGGGCGCGGCACCCGTGGCCTGACCCTTGTTCTTGACGTAGCGCTCCAACCATTGGTCCTGCTCCCACAGCAGGTGCAGGACCGATTCCTTCGCGGCATAGCCGTGGCTCTCCTTTGGCAGCAGCACCAGCCGCGTCGGCGCGCCGAACCCTTTCAGTGCATTGAAGTAGCGTTCGCTCTGCATGGTGAACGTGCCTGAGTTGTTGTCGGCCTCGCCATGCACCAGCAGCAGCGGCGTCTTCATCTTGTCCACGTGCATGAAGGGCGACATGCCGTTGTAGACCTCGGGTGCCTCCCAGTAGTTGCGCTCTTCCTGCTGGAAGCCGAACGGCGTCAGCGTGCGGTTGTAGGCGCCACTGCGCGCGATACCGGCCGCGAACAGGTCCGAATGCGTCAGCAGGTTCGCCGTCATGAACGCGCCGTAGGAGTGCCCGCCCACCGCCACGCGGCTGCGGTCGATGTAGCCCAGCGCATCCACTGCATCGATCGCCGCCCTGGCGTTGGCCACGAGTTGTGCGACGAAGGTGTCGTTGGGTTCCGCCTTGCCTTCGCCGACGATCGGGAACGCCGCGTCATCCAGCACCGCGTAACCGCGCGTCACCCAGTAGATCGGGGAGCCGTAGCTCGGGAAGATGAATTCGTTGGGGTTGGTGGTGTTCTGGCCGGCGCTGTTGCGGTCCTTGTACTCGGCGGGATAAGCCCACATCACCAGCGGCAGTTTCTCCGTCTTCGCGACACGATCGTAGCCGGCCGGCAGATAGAGCGTGCCGGTCAGCGGCAGGCCATCGGCTCGCGTGTAGGTCAGCACTTGCTTGTGGACGCCCTGCAGGCCCTTGAACGGATTTTCGAAGTGCGTCACCGCCACCGGCGCGATCCGCTGCGTCAGTTGGCGGATGTAGTAGTTGGGGAATGCGGTCGGTGATTCCAGCCGCACCAGCGCGGTGCCTGCACGCGGATCCAGCAGGGCCTGGATCGTCTCCTTCTGGCCGGTCAGGCGCGAGGTGTACAGACGCTCCTTGCTGCCGCTGGCCAGGTCCATGCGGTCGATGAAGGGGAACTGCCCCTCCGGCGTGAAGCCATCGCCGATCAGGTGCGCCTGGCCGTCGTCCAGGGCCAGCACCCGCTCGCCGGCGGCACTGCGACGGGTCTCGAACTCGCCCGGATCGCTGTACTGGTCCTGGTAGTTGCGGCTGCCCAGTTCGCGCAGCGGCGCGCCGGCCTTCGACGGATCGAACAGATAGGTGCGCGTGTTGCGGGTGTTCCACCAGTAATCGGTGACGATCGCGTGGCGATCATCGCCCCACAGCACACCCTGCACGCGATCGATGGTCTTGAAGATGGAGCGCGGCGGTGTGGCGAACGGCGCTTCCCAGGCGAAGGCTTCATCGCGGAACGGCACGTTCACCGCCGGGTCACCCTTGTCCAAGGCCTCCGCCCACACCAGCGTCGCCGGCTGGTCCGCACGCCAGTCGATATCGCGACGACCCGCACGCACGGCCATGAATCCCTTCGGCAGGTTTTCGGCGAGCGGCGCGTCGACCACCGTCACCACCGCCTTGCCGGTCGTCTCCACGACCTCGGCGCGATACGGGAACCGGCTGTACGGCACCAGGTAGGAGAACGGCGTGCGCAGCGTGCGCAGCAAAACGTAGCGACCATCGGGCGAGAAGGATTCGCCGGTGTACATGGCGGCGCCACGCCACCGCGTCGCGCGTCCCTTCAAGGGCACGCGATGCAGTTCCGACGTGGCCAGCACCGTGAAGTTCGCCTCGTCCTGCGGGTTCTTCAGCAGATCCTGGTAGGTGCGGTTCTGCGCCTTGCTCCCGTCGCTGACGGACACGATGGGGCCGGTCGGCACCTCGCGTGCCGTGTCGACCAATGCGGGCCTTTGCGCCGGCAGCATGCGCACCAGCAAGGCCTGGTTGTCGCGGAACCACGTCAACGGGTTGCCCACGTTGCCGTTCACGCGCGCCTCGGTCAGGCGCGTGGCGCGCGCGGACGCCAGGTCCAGCACCCATGCCTCCACGCCGACGCGGGTGGTGTGCGTGAAGGCCAGCCGCGCCTCGTCCGGCGACCAGGTGAAGTTGGCCAGACGCGGCGTCGCCGGCAGGCCGGTCACCGGCCGTGGCGTGCCGCCTGCAAGCGCCTGCACCTGCAGGTTGTTGAAATAGGTAGTGGTGCTGGCGATGTTGGTGCGCGGGTTCACCCGCAAGCCACCCAGCCGCAGTTCCTCGTCCGAGAGCTCCGCCAGCGACTTGAATACGTCGCGGTAGAACAGCACCAAACGGGTCTTGCGACTGTCCGTCACCACGCTGGGCGGCCGCTGCACATCCGCCAACTGCAGGATCTCCGCTGGCGGTGTCTGGTATGGCAGCGCTTCCTGCGCGAAAGCGTTGGCGGTGGCCAGCCACAGGCACGCCAGGAGCGTCCAGCGATTCGACATGAAGGTATTCCCCTGTTGCAGGCACTGATGATCCCGTCCCCACCGCTGCAGGGCAAGCCGACCCGTTGCCGGTTCTGCGCCTTCCCGGCGTTGCGGGTATCGAAGGCCTCCGCCCGGGGCCACGGGGATCGGTCATGACAACATGCCCGGGTTCTGCACTGCGGTACGCCTGCGTGTGTGTGGCATTGCTGGTCGCCAGCCCATGCCTGGCCGCCGATCCGGACAAGGAGCAGGCGCAGCGCATCGCCGAACAGTTCGTCGCCGGCAAGCAGGCGGCGGGCGGCAATCCGCAGGAGAGCCACGAAGCTGGCGACGTGGTGGTGGCCGACCTCGACAGCGATGGCGAAGCGGAGATCGTCTTCCTGTGGACCCTGTACGGCCCCACCTACTGGCACCATGGCGTCGCCGTGCTGGCGAAACAGGGATCGCGCTATGCGCCAGTGGGCGAAACGCAGGATGCGCTTGGCCTGGTGGAAGGCATGAGGGCGGACGGCGGCGTGATCGAGCTGAAAACCAAATGGCCCGCCGCCAACGATCCGCGCTGCTGTCCGAGCATCGCCAAGACCTTGCGTTACCGCTGGTCTGGCGGAACGCTCACCCCGGCGAAGTGATCAGCGACCGCGTTCCCAGCGGGCGTGGTGGACGCGCCACTCACCGTCCTCCTGCCGCCATGCTGTCACCACGCGATACGTGCCCGCCTGGTCCGGCAGCAGGCCACCGCTGCCGGCGGTCAGCAACAGGTCGAACGCCACCTCCGCGTTGTCGCCATCGACTGTGACATCCAGCGGTCCCGTGGTGGCACCGATGCGCGTGTTCGTCAGTGCACGCGCGCGCAGCAGGTTGTGCAACGCAGCACGATCCATCCCGTCTCCGCCGGTGAACGCCGGACTGACCCCGTCGATGAAATCCCCCGGCCGCCCGGCTTCCACCGCCGCCTGCATCTCGTCGAACTGCTGCCGCAACTGTGCCTCGGGCGTGCCGCCCGTGCAGGCGGCGAGCATCGACATCGCCGCCAGCAGACATCCGCGCACGCTCCAACCACTGCTCGCCATCGAAACCTTCGCCTTTTCCATCCGGAACGGTATGCTCCCAGCAGGCGCCGTATCCGGCGTTTGCCCAATGAGCGCCGCAAGGCAACCCGAAGACCCTGGGGAGGGAGTGGAACGATGAGTCAGGAACGTCCGTGGTTCAAGAGCTATCCGCAAGGCGTGCCGCAGCAGGTGGACCTGGAGCAGTACCGCTCCATCGTGTCCGTCTTCGATGAGGCGATCAGCAAGTACCGCGACCGCCCCGCGTTCCGCAACTTCGGCAAGACCCTGACCTACGGCGAGATCGACAAGCTCAGCCGCCAGTTCGCGGCCTACCTGCTCGGCGAGCTCAAGCTCAAGAAGGGCGACCGCGTCGCCATCATGATGCCGAACTGCCTGCAGTACCCCATCGCGATCTTCGGCGTGCTGCGTGCCGGCCTGACCGTGGTGAACGTCAATCCGATGTACACCCCGCGCGAACTCAAGCACCAGCTGGTCGATTCCGGCGCCAGCGTGCTGCTGGTGGTCGACAACTTCGGCAAGACCGCACAGGAAGCACTCGCCGGCACGCAGGTGAAGCAGGTCATCACCACCGCGCTGGGCGACCTGGTCGGTTTCCCGAAGGGCGCGATCGTCAACTTCGTACTGAAGTACGTGAAGAAGATGGTGCCGGACTACGACATCCCGGGCACCGTCCGCTTCAAGGACACGCTGACGCTGGGCCAACTGCATACCCTGCCCGACGTCGACATCGACTCCGGCGACATCGCTTTCCTGCAATACACCGGCGGCACCACCGGCGTGGCCAAGGGCGCGATGCTGACGCACCGCAACCTGGTGGCCAACATGCAGCAGGCCGGCGTGTGGGTCGGCACCGGACTGGACTACGGCAACGAGGTGATCATCACCGCGTTGCCGCTGTACCACATCTTCGCACTGACGGCGAACTGCCTGGTCTTCATGAAGCTCGGTGGCTTGAACCACCTGATCACCAATCCGCGCGACATGCCGGGCTTCGTCAAGGAACTGAAAGCCACGCGCTTCACCGCGATCACTGGCGTCAACACGTTGTTCAACGGCCTGCTCAACACGCCGGGCTTCGACGAGGTGGATTTCTCCAACCTCAAGATGACGCTGGGCGGCGGCATGGCGGTGCAGCGCGCCGTGGCGGAGAAGTGGAAGAAGGTCACCGGCGTCACGCTGGTCGAAGCTTACGGCCTGACCGAAACCTCCCCCGCGGCCTGCATCAATCCGATGGACCTGCACGACTACAACGGCGCCATCGGCCTGCCGGTGCCCTCCACCGATGCCTGCCTGAAGGACGACGATGGCAACATCGTGCCGACGGGCGAAGTGGGCGAACTGTGCATCAAGGGCCCGCAGGTGATGAAGGGCTACTGGCAGCGGCCCGAGGAAACCGCCAACGTGATGGACGCCGATGGCTGGCTGCACACCGGCGACATGGCCAAAATGGACGAGAACGGCTTCTTCTACATCGTCGACCGCAAGAAGGACATGATCCTGGTGTCGGGGTTCAACGTGTACCCGAACGAAGTCGAAGATGTCATCGCCGGCCTGGACGGCGTGCTGGAAGTGGCCGCGATCGGCGTGCCGGACGACAAGTCGGGCGAAGCCGTGAAGGTCTTCATCGTGAAGAAGGACCCGGCCCTCACCGCCGAACAGGTGAAGGCGTTCTGCCGCGACAATCTCACCGGCTACAAGCAGCCGCGCCACATCGAGTTCCGTACGGAGTTGCCGAAGACCAACGTCGGCAAGATCCTGCGCAAGGAACTCCGGGAGCCCGCAAAAACCGCGTGAAGGGCTGTTCAGTATTCAGGAAGAGGCCGGCCTTGAGCCGGCCTTTTTCTTTTGGTTCAGCAGCTTAGGGGCCGATTCTAGACGCCCGTCACAAATATGGAGGCTGATGGCAGGCGGACCGGCGCGATGTGCCACAAGCGCGCGCGTGCACTGGATTTTAATTATTCGTTCAGGTGTAGGATCGGCGCGTGATGCCACCTGCGTCACATAAATCCGTCACCCGCATCCCCTGCCGCGCGGGCAAGCAACCCCTCCAAGGAGCTCTCCATGAACAACGTCGAAAAACTGCAGCGTACCCGCGCCTTCCCGACCATCCGCGTCGAGTCCGAACCCAGCGGTGATGCCCACTGGATGTACATGCACTCGGATGCCGCGCCCGGCGTGCGTCCCTGCTTCCGCAGCCAGATGCTCGATGACGTGCTGAGCTTCATGAATTCGATCACCCTGCGCGAATCCCAGCGCCAGCCGGGCAAGCTGCGGCACC
Source organism: Pseudoxanthomonas sp. Root65 (assembly GCF_001427635.1). NCBI lineage: Bacteria > Pseudomonadati > Pseudomonadota > Gammaproteobacteria > Lysobacterales > Lysobacteraceae > Pseudoxanthomonas > Pseudoxanthomonas sp. Root65. The sequence goes on along the minus strand of NZ_LMHA01000002.1, from coordinate 828,457 downwards.
TGGTGGTCGCCTCCGACGCCAATGCATTCAACCTCGGCGGCGACCTGGAGCTGTTCTCGCAGCTGATCCGCGAAAACAACCGCGACCGCCTGCTGAGCTACGCGCGCCGCTGCATCGATGGCGTCCACCACCTCAACACCGGTCTCGGCGGCGATGTCCGCACGATCGCCCTGATCCAGGGCGATGCGCTGGGCGGTGGCCTGGAGATCGCGCTTTCCTGCCACACCATCGTCGCCGAGGAAGGCGTGGACATGGGCCTGCCGGAAGTGCTGTTCGGGCTGTTCCCGGGCATGGGCGCCTACTCCTTCCTGTGCAAGCGCGTCTCGCCGCAGGTCGCCGAAAAGATCATCCTGGACGGCAACATCTACACCAGCGACGAACTGCATGCGATGGGCGTGGTGGATGTGCTGGTGCCGAAGGGCCAAGGCGCCGCGGCGGTGCAGTCCATCATCGACAAGCAGCGCCGTTCGCCGCATGCGCACCTGGCACTGAATGCCTGCCGCAACCTCGCCCAGCCGGTCGGTTATGACGAACTGATGGGCATCACCGAAGTGTGGGTCGACACCGCCCTCACCCTCGGCGACAAGTCGCTGAAGATGATGGAGCGCATCGTCCGCGCGCAGGAAAAGCGGTCCATCCGCGCAGCCTGATCGCCTGCAGTTCTGCGTCCATCGCAGGAAACCACAGGGGAAAACCAGGGGGTTGAAGCGCGCATGGCGCCTTCAAGGGCGAGTCCGGGCCACCGTACTCGCCTCGGACCCTGCCTCGCGCAGCGGCGCACCCTCGGTCCGCATTCCTTCCTGTTCCCGCCGGCGTCGATCCGACCCGCGGCGCTCAGGAAGAGGAGTTCTCGTTGCCCTTCCCGCCGGCGTTGCGCACGCGCTGGCGCGCATCGAGCGCGGCACGGCCATGACTCAGGTGCGAGTTCAACGCCGCCAGGCGATGCCGCCATTCGCGCGTGATCTGCCAGTCGGCCAGGCTCATCATTTCGCCCGCCGCCGCCGCCAGTTTCACCAGGCCGAGGTTGCTGGCCACGCCTTTCAACGCATGCGCATGCTCGCGCAGGTGTTCACCATCGCCGCGCTCCATCGCGTGCGCCATGGCCCCGATGCAGCCATCGGCGTCGTTGAGGCACTGTTCGATGAACTCGCGCTCGAAGGCGTCGCCCATGCCCAGCGCGGTGAGTTCGTCCAGCACGCTGACATCCAGCACGCCGTCCGAGACTTCCGCGCGCACCGGCGCCACGCTGGTCGCCGTGGCCGTGACGCGACCGGACGTGGCGATGTCGGCCAGCGCATCCAGCAGGCGCGTCGCCACCACCGGCTTGGCCAGGAACGCACGGGCGCCGGCCTGTTCGCAGCGCTGGATGGATTCGGGCGTGACGTCCGCACTCAGGATGAGCACCGGCGTGCGGCTGCCGCTGCCGGCTTCCATCACGCGCAGTTGCTTCAGCAGGTCCAGGCCGCTCAGGCCGGGCATGTGCAGGTCGCAGATGACGGCGTCGTAGGACGCCGATTCCAGCGCATCGAGGACTTCCTCGCCGCCGTTGACGCAGACGATGCGGTGGCCGGCCTTCTGCAGCAGGCGCTGCACCACCATGCGGTTCGCCTCGTGGTCGTCGGCAACGAGGATCTGCATGCTGCGCACGCGCGCGCGATGGCGCAGGAACGGATCGGAGAACGCGATGATGTTCTCCGCGCTCGACGTTTCGGATTCTTCCCGCAGCCATTCCGCATGGCCGTGCACGGCCGGCACCATCACGCGCTCCGGCACCGCCTCGAACGGCAGTTCGACCCAGAAGCAGCTGCCCCGCTGTTCATGGCTCTCGAAACCGATGGTGCCGCCCATCGCCTCGGTCAGGCCCTTGGCGATGGTCGTGCCCAGGCCGGTGCCGCCGTAGCGGCGCGACAGGCTGCCGTCGGCCTGCTCGAAGGCCTCGAACAGCCGCTCGCGCAGCGCCATGGGAACACCGATGCCCGTATCCGTCACGGTGAAACGCAGGCGCAGCTGGTTGCCGTCGGCCAGCGTCGGCACGACGACCATGCGCACTTCGCCCTCGTCGGTGAACTTCACCGCATTGCCCGCCAGGTTCAGCAGCACCTGCCGCAGATGGCCGGCGTCGCCGCGCAGCTTGAGCGGAATGGCGTCGTCCACCACGCCTTCGTAGCGGACCTGCTTGCCGCGGGCCTGCGGCATCAGGATCAGGCCGATGCTGTCGACCAGTTCGCGCGGCGAGAACTCCACCACGTTGAGCTTGACCTTGCCGGCTTCGATCGCGGAGATGTCCAGCACGTCCTCGACCAGGCCCAGCAGGGTGCGCGTCGACGCCTGGATGGTGGACAGGCATTCGCGCTGTTCGGCATCCAGCCGCGTGGTCGCCAGCAGTTCGGACATGCCCGCCAGGCCGTTGAGCGGCGTGCGGAATTCATGGCTCATGTTGGCCAGGAAGCGGCTCTTGGCTTCGTTCGCGCGGCGCGCTTCATCGGTGGCGCGGGTCAGGTCCCGCAGCAGGCCGGAGAGGTACATCGGCACCGCGATCAGGCCCAGCACCAGGCCCACGCCCAGCGTCAGGTTGCCGCGCCAGTAATCGTTCATCGCGACCACGGTCGCGAAGGCGGTACTGGCCATCGCCACGGCGATCACCAGGTAGCGGTTGCCGTAGCGCAGGCCGTTGCCGACGGTGATCCACATCAGCACCACGTAGGCCCACGACAGCGGCTCGCCCATGCCGTTCATCGCGGCGGCCAGCAGGCCGTAGTCGGCGACCATGCCCAGCCCGCGGCGCACATGCGAGGTGCCCGGCTGCACCAGCAGCCACGCGAAGATGCCCAGGCTGTTCACCAGCCCCGAGGTGATGATGGCTAGGACGATCGCGTACTCGCCGGACGGCAGTGCTTCGCGCGAGGAAGGCAGCAGCGCGTAGACCAGGATGATGGAGATCAGCGCGACGCGGATCAGCGCCTGGCCGTGCTCGCTGTCGCTGCGGTGCGCCAGGCGGGACTTGATCCAGCTGAGAGGGTTGCTCATGGCTTACTCCATCCCTGGACGGCTCTGCACCGTCGAGTAGCGTTCGCAGATGTCGTCCAGCCGCGCCCGCCCTCGGATCAGCGCGTCGACACATGCGGGGTCGAACAGGCGACCGCGCTGTGCGTACAGGTACGCCAGCGCGGCATCCTTCTCCCACGCCTTCTTGTACGGGCGTGGCGAAATCAGCGCATCGAACACATCCGCCACCGCCACTATCCTCGCTTCCAACGGGATCTGCTCACCGACGAGGCCATCGGGATAGCCGCTGCCGTCGTAGCGCTCGTGGTGGCGCAGCGCGATCAGCGCGCCGGTCTGGATGAAACGGTTCTGGCTGCCCGACAGCAGCTGGTGGCCGATCTTCGGATGGCGGCGCATGACGTCGGTCTCCTCGGCCGTCAGCGGACCGGCCTTCATCAGCACCGAGTCGGGAATGGCGATCTTGCCCATGTCGTGCAGCGGCGCCGCCATTTCAATGGTGCGCACCTCGTCTTCCGGCAGGCCGAGCTGCTCGGCGATCAGGCCCGCCACGTGGGCCATGCGCTCCAGATAGGCGCTGGTGCCGCTGTCGCGGTACTCGATGGCACGGGCCAGGCGCGACAGGGTCTCCCGCTCGCGCTCCTCTACCTCGTGCATGCTGGACAGCAGGCGCTGCTCCAGCGACAGGGCGCGCTGCTTGACGTTCTCGGACTGCTGGCGCAGTTGCAGCAGGTTGCGGCAGCGGGCGCGCAGTTCGCGCGGGCGGACCGGCTTGACCAGGAAATCGATGACGCCGGCTTCCAGCGCGGCCTGGCGGATCGGCTCGTCGCCGACCACGGTGATCAGGATGATCGCGATGTCGCGATGCATGGGCAGGCGGCGGAAGCGGCGGGCGAACTCCAGGCCGTCCATCCCCGGCATGCGGTAATCGAGCAGCAGGAGGTCGGTGCGGTTCTTCTCGCACCATTGCAGGGCGGCCAACGGATCGCCGAAATCGTGGACGGCCAGTTCGGACGCGATGTCCTCGATGACATGGCGCAGCATCGTGCGCGCGGACGTCTGATCGTCGACGATGACGATATTCAAAGCGTTGCCCACCCCTTGTGGCCACGTCACGTGGCTATCGGGGAAGGATACTCCGGCGGCGCTCGCATCCAACATGTCGTCAGTCCTGTTCGGCGGCACGGGCCCGGGCGGGGTCCGTGATCCACGAAGGGAACCGATGCGAATCCCGGGGCCCCCTCCCCTGACTTCTATCGGCGCGGGCGGCGGAAAATTGACCGACCTGCGCGTGAGTCGACGCAGGAAGCGTGCCAGCCGTCGCAAGGGCCTGTCAGGGCTGAGCAAATTGACCTCCGTCACGGAATTGCGGCCTTCCCGTCCCTCCGTGGCGGGTGGATGGCCGGGAAAACGATGCCCGGCAGCGGCATCGCCCAGCGCCAGTGGACCCGCCGCGTCATGCCGGCGAGCGCCCATTCTGCCCCGGAACGTCACTCGATTGACGTGCCGGGGCTGCTCTTTCAGCCCTGGCTTTCCGGGCGCATGTAGGGGAACAGGAGGACATCGCGGATCGATTCCGACCCGGTCAGCAGCATGACCAGCCGGTCGATGCCGATGCCCAGGCCGCCGGTGGGCGGCAGACCGACCTCCAGCGCACGGATGTAGTCGGCATCGAAATGCATGGCCTCGTCGTCGCCACCTTCCTTGGCCTGGACCTGGGCCATGAAGCGCGCGGCCTGGTCCTCGGGGTCGTTCAGCTCGGAAAAGCCGTTGGCGATCTCCTTGCCATTGATGAACAGCTCGAACCGATCGGTGTAGCCCGGCTGGTCGTCGTTGGCGCGCGCCAGCGGCGACACCTCCACCGGGTGGTCGGTGATGAAGGTCGGCTGCACCAAGGTGTGCTCGACGGTCTTCTCAAAGATCTCCAGCAGCAGCTTGCCCCAGCCATAGGACGGCTTGACGTGGATCTTCAGGCGCTCGCAGTGGCGCACCAGCGCGTCGCGGTCCGTGCAGTCCGCGGCGCTGATCTCGGGATTGTGGTGGCGCACGGCCTCGTCCATGCGCCAGCGGCGGAACGCCGGCTCCAGGTCGATGTCCTCGCCGTCCCAGCTCACCTGCCCGGTACCCAGTACCTCGTGCGCCACGTCGCGGATGACGCCCTCGGTCAGGTCCATGATCTCGGTGTACGAGGCGTAGGCCTCGTACAGCTCGAGCATGGTGAATTCCGGGTTGTGGCGCGTGCTGACGCCTTCGTTGCGGAAATTGCGGTTGATCTCGTAGACGCGTTCCAGGCCGCCGACCACCAGGCGCTTGAGGTACAGCTCCGGCGCCACGCGCAGGTACAGGTCCAGGTCCAGCGCATTGTGGTGGGTGGTGAACGGCTTGGCTGCGGCGCCACCGGGAATGTAATGCATCATCGGCGTCTCGACCTCGAGGAAGCGCCGGGCGTCCAGCCACTCGCGGATCGCGCGGATGATGCGCGAGCGCTTGATGAACACCGCACGCGCTTCCGGCGTGACGATCAGGTCGACGTAGCGCTGGCGGTAGCGCTGCTCCACGTCCGACAGGCCATGCCACTTGTCCGGCAGCGGACGCAACGACTTGGTGAGCAGGCGGAACGCCTCCGCCTTGACCGACAGTTCGCCGGTGCGGGTGCGGGTCAGCCCGCCTTCCACGCCGACGATGTCGCCGATGTCCCAGCCCTTGAACGCATCGTAGGTCTCACCCAGCGTGTTGGCCTGCAGGAACAGCTGGATGCGGCCGGACTCGTCCTGGATCTGCACGAAGCTGGCCTTGCCCATCACCCGCTTGGCCATCAGGCGCCCGGCCAGCTTGACCTGCCGGCCGCTGCCTTCCAGCGCCTCGCCCGTCCACAGCTCGGCGTCCTCGTACTGCGTTTGCAGGTCGCCCGCATAGTCGGTCCGACGGAAATCGTTGGGGAACGCGATGCCCTGCCCGCGCAGCGCGGTCAGTTTGGCGCGACGCTCGGCGATGAGGCTGTTCTCGTCGGCGGGAGGCGTGGCGTGGGTCGGGTCGGTCATGGCGTCGGGGAGGAGTGAGGGGAGAGGAGTGAGAAGTGAGGGGAGCCGGAATGTGGGGAGCGAACCTGACGCTCACTCCTCACTCCTCTCCCCTCACCCCTGCTTTCAAGCGTCGATGCGTTTCGAGCCGGCCTCCAGGCCGGACTTCAGGCTGGCTTCGACGAACTCGTCCAGGTCGCCGTCCAGCACCTTCTGCGTATCCGAGCGCTCCACGCCGGTGCGCAGGTCCTTGATGCGGCTCTGGTCCAGCACGTAGTTGCGGATCTGGCTGCCCCAGCCGATGTCGGATTTGGTGGCTTCCACCGCATCGCGCTCGGCGTTGCGCTTCTGGATCTCCAGTTCGTACAGCTTGGCGGCCAGCATCTTCATCGCGTTGTCGCGGTTCTGGTGCTGGCTGCGGCCGGTCTGGCAGGCCACCACGATGCCGGTCGGCACGTGGGTGATGCGCACCGCGGATTCGGTCTTGTTGACGTGCTGGCCGCCGGCGCCGGACGAACGGTACACGTCGGTCTTGAGGTCGGCGGGATTGATGTCGATGTCGATGTTGTCATCGACTTCCGGCGACACGAACACCGAGGTGAAGCTGGTGTGGCGGCGGTTGTCGGAATCGAACGGCGACTTGCGCACCAAGCGGTGCACGCCGGTCTCGGTCTTCAGCCAGCCGTAGGCGAAGTCGCCCTCCACCCGCAGCGTGGCCGACTTGATGCCGGCCACGTCGCCGCCGCTGGCTTCCATCAGTTCGGTCTTCCAGCCACGCGACTCGCACCAGCGCAGGTACATGCGCAGCAGGATTTCCGCCCAGTCCTGCGCCTCGGTACCGCCGGCACCGGCCTGGATGTCGACGAAGGCGTTGGAACTGTCCATCTTGCCGGAGAACATGCGCTGGAACTCCAGCTTGTCCACATGCGCGGCATAGCGCTCGACATCGGCCACCACGGCATGCGCGGTGTCTTCGTCGTCCTCCATCTCGGCCAGTTCCAGCAGTTCGCTGGCCCCCGTCAGGCCTTCCTCGATGTCGCGGATGCCGTTGACCGTCTTGTCCAGCAGCGACCGCTCGCGGCCGAGCTGTTGAGCGTATTCGGAGTTGTTCCAGATGTCCGGGCTTTCCAGCTCGCGGTTTACTTCTTCCAGGCGCTCGCGCTTGGCATCGTAGTCAAAGATACCCCCGGAGCGAGGCCAGCCTGTCCTGCAGGTCGGCGATGCGCTGGCGGATGGGGTTCAGCTCGATCATGGGTCGTGTCGCGGGGGGATGGAATCGGTCGGCAAGGATACCAGAGGCGCAGCGGCGGCCGTGCCGGCGCGCCCGGCGGGAACGGGAATTGCATGACCGTGCGTGCGACCCTCCAGGAGCCGTCCGTCCATGCCGCCTCGCGCTGCCCTGCCCGCCTCGCTGCTGCCCTGCCTGCTGGGCCTGGCACTGTTGCTGGGCCCGCCTTCGTCGCGTGCCCAGGGCACGCGGCCGCCGGCTAGTCACGACCGTGCCAGCGATGTGAAGCGCTGCCTGCAGTTGCGGCGCGACGCGCCTCCCGTGGCGATTGAACTGGCGGAATCGCTGCTGCGCGAACCCGACCTGTCGGTCGAGGACGAGGTCAAGACCCTCAGCTGCCTCGGTATCGCGGCCGGCCTGGCCGGCGACAGGACGCGTGCGGTGGAGGCGGGAGAATTGATGGAGCGGCGGGTGCAGGAGCACCCCGGCCTGCCGCCGGCGTTCCGGGCGCGCGCGTTTTCGCAGGCGGGTTCGATCTTCCATGGCGCGGGCCAGATCCATCGTGCCGAAGCGGCCTACCTGCGCGTGCAGGACTTTGCCCTCGCATTGCCCGCCGACGATGCCGCGCTGTTCCAGGCCACCACGCTCAGCAACATCGGCCTGATCCACGCCGACTACCTCGACTCCCCGGAGGTCGCCGATGGCTACCACCGCAAGGCACTCGCGGTGGCCGCCACGGTGAAGCTGGAAGACCCGCTGATCCTCCACAACCACGCGCTCAATCTGGTCCGGCTGGGCCGTATCGACGAAGCACGCGCCGTGATCGACGAAGGCGAAGCCGTTGCGCGGCGGAAGCAGGCGCAATCGGTCGTGGATCGCCTGCGTGCCGAACGCGCCGGCCTGTGGATCGCGCAAGGAAAACTGGCGCAGGCGCGGCCGGTGCTGGATGCCGTCATCGCCGCCCAAGCGGCCAGCGCGGACGCCCCAGGGCTGGCCGGTTCGCTGGCCAAGCGCTCGACCCTGCAACGCCTGTCCGGCGATCCCACCGGCGCGCTGGCCACCGCACGGCGCGCGTGGTCGCACGTGGACGGCACGCCCCAGCCGCAGAAGCAGCGCGAAGTGCTGCGCGCCTGGATGGCCGCGCATGCTGCGCTGGGACAGGCCGACGAAGCCATGGCCGTGGGTGCGCGCCTGCATGCGCTGGAAATGCAGACCCTCAAGGAACAGCGGCTGGAATTGCTGGCGGACCTGCAGGCGCGCAGCGAAAGCGCTGCCGCCCAGCGCGAGCTGGAGACCATGCGCCACCAGGCGCAGATCGGCCGCCTGAAGGAAGAGAAGTCGACCTTGCTGCGTCGCGCGGGCGCCGGCCTGATGCTGCTGCTGGTACTGGGTGGTGTCGGTTTCGGCCTGCTGCAGCGTCGCAGGAACCGGCAACTGCGCAAGGTCAGCGCCACCGACCCGCTCACCGGCCTGCGCAACCGGCGGGCCGCGACCGAGGCGTTGAAGGCGATGTCGCTGCAGCGCCCCGGCGCGGGGACGCGGCACGTGCTGTTCCTGGTCGACATCGACCACTTCAAGAAGGTCAACGATGGCTTCGGCCACCACGCCGGCGACCAGGTGCTGATCGCGCTGGCGAGCCGCCTGCGCGACATCGGGCGCGTCGACGATGTCATCGCGCGCTGGGGCGGCGAGGAATTCCTGATGGCCTGCGCCGACCTCACCGAGGCGCAGGCCTGCACCGTCGCATCCCGCCTGCATGAGGCGCTGTGCGAAGTGCATGAAGTCGCCCCGCAGCAGCGTTGGCCGCTGACCGTGTCGCTGGGCTTCGCCCCGTTTCCGTTCTTCGACAACGCGGCCGGCGGGTGGGATTACGCCCTGCGCATGGCGGACCGCGCCCTGTACGCCGCGAAGGACCGCCGCAACGCCTGGGCCGGCCTGTGGGGCCGCGCCTTGCCCGCCGGCGTCACCCAGCAGCAGCTGCTGGACGCGCCCGAGGATGCCGTGCGTGGCGGCGCGATCGGTCTGGTGGCCAGTTACGCGGTGGAGCGACTGCCGCAGGTGCCAGCCACGCGCGCAGCCTAGGGAACGTCGGCGCCGGTGCGCTGGCGCAGCGCCTGGCGATAGCGGCGACTGCAGGGCAGCACGCCGCCATCTTTCAGGTGCACGCGCGCATCGCCGGTGTCCAGCGGCTCGATCGAGGCCACCTGCTCCAGGCTGACGATGTAGCTGCGATGGATGCGGGCGAAGCGACGGCGATCCAGGCGCGATTCGATGCCGGCGATGGTGCTGCGCAACGGATAGTCGTGGCCGCGCACGCGCAGGTTGACGTAGTTGCCTGCCGCCTGGGCCCACTCGATGTCGTTGGCCGCCACCAGGAACTCGCGGCCAAGCTTGCGCACCAGGAAGCGTTGCGGTTGGTCCACCGGCTCCAGCGGCGGCCCCTCGTCCGGCTCCGCGAGCAGGCTGGCTTCGCCCTGCCAGCGGCGCAGCAGGAAACGGTAGCTTTCCACGACCACCACGATGGTGGCGAAGCTGCGTGCATCCTTCAGGTACTCGTAGGCCAGTTCGCGCGGCCAGGGGCCGAACTCGTAGACCATCCCCTGCGTGCGGTACGCCAGCACCCGCAAGGCCACCATCGCGACCACGTGCACCAGACAGACCAGCAGACTGACGCCGACGTACTCGGCCAGCCGCCGCCGCCAGTTGTCCCAATGCACGGGACGCCACCGCGTGTACCCGACGATGGCGGGGATCAGCACCAGCAGCCAGACCAGCGCACTGCTCGCTTCCCAGACCACCGGCTCCCAGGCCTGGATGCCCGACTCGCCGCGCCGGAGTTCCATCAGCGTGGTCAGGCTGTTGGCGATGCAGTTGGCGGCCGTCACCGCGACCCAGAACCCCGCCTCCACCCAGCGCTTCCACGGCAGGTAGCGTTCGTAGGTCAATGCATCCTTGTCGTTCATGCGCGCAGTGTAGCGACCGGTCCCGGGATGCGCGCCGCGATTCGTCCCTGAGGGCCCGCAGTTCGTCACCGGCCGCCAGGCATTCGTCACTCTGCGATGGCCGGCAGCGCCCGCCGCCGCGAGTCTGCCGCCTTCATCAAGATGGAGAACGCCATGCAACGTCGCCACGACCTGGACTGGGTGAGGGTCTGCGCGTTCGCGCTGCTGGTCCTGTACCACGTGGGCATGTACTACGTGACCTGGGACTGGCACGTGAAGAGTCCGGCCGCCAGCGATGCGCTGGAGCCGTTCATGCTGCTCAGCTCGCCGTGGCGGCTGTCGCTGCTGTTCCTGGTGTCGGGCACCGCCACCGCCTTCCTGCTCGGCAAGGCGCAGCGGAGTGGAGAGGCGGCCAGAACCCGCACGCGCTTCCTGGGCGGCCGCTCATGGCGGCTGCTGCTGCCGCTGATCTTCGGCATGCTGGTGATCGTGCCGCCGCAGGCCTATTACGAAGTGGTGGAACAGCTGCCGGGCGGCTACCACGACGGCTACCTGGCGTTCTACGCGCGCTACCTGACCGCCTACGACGGCTTCTGCGATGCCGACGGTTGCCTGGACGTCCCCACATGGAACCATCTGTGGTTCGTCGCCTACCTGTGGGTCTACACGGTGGCGGTGTGGCTGTTGTGGCGGCTGGCACCACGCGCCCTCGACGCTGCGGGCGGTCTGCTCGCCCCCGCGTTGTCCGGGCTGGGCGTGCTGGTCTGGCCCGTCCTGTTCCTGGGGGTGGCGCGGGTCCTGCTGGTCGGCCGTTTCGAGCAGACGCACGCGCTGGTGGACGACTGGTACAACCATGCGCAGTACTTCGGCGTGTTCCTGTTCGGCTTCCTGATCGCCCGTGCGGAAGGCGTCTGGCAGGCGATCGAACGGCTGCGCTGGCCGGCGCTGGTGGCGTGGCTCGCCAGTTGGGCGGCGCTGATCGCCTACTTCATCCGTTTCGCCGATGCCGATCCGCCGGAGGCGCTGCGCGTGACCATGCGCCTGGGCTGGGGCCTGAACCAGTGGTGCGCCATCGTCGCCGTGCTTGGCTTCGCGCATCACTGGCGGCCCGGCGACAGTCGCGTACTGCGCTATCTAGTGGCGGCGGTGTTTCCGATTTACATCCTGCACCAGACCGTCATCGTGGCGGTGGCGCATCACCTGAAGCCACTGGCGATCCCGCCGCTGATCGAGGGCCCGTTGCTGGTCGCGATCACGTTCGCTGCGTGCTTCGGTGGCTATGAAGTGATCCGGCGCGTGCGGTGGCTGCGGCCCTTGTTCGGGCTGCGGACGACCGGGGCCGCCGCCGATGCGCCCGCACTGGCGGCGGGGCCGCGCTGACGCCCGCTCAGTCCGCCGCCTGCCAATGGCGCACCAGCAGCTGGATACCGCGACGGTCGCGCCAATCGTCGGTGTCCAGCTGGTAGGCGGCCTGGATGCGCGTGGGCGGCGGCACGTCGTGCCAGCCGTTGAACTGGATGGCGTTCAACGGCGCGGCATGGCCGCCCGAGCGCAGCGAGAACTTCAGGTGCTTCTCGCCGACCACGCGCCAGTCCAGCACGTCGAACACGCCATCGAACACCGGCTCCGGAAACCCCTGTCCCCACGGTCCGGCACTGCGCAGGACGTCGGCGTGCGCACGATCGAGCTCGTCGGACGCCAGTTCGCCATCGCTCAGCACTTCCTCGCGCAACAGGTCGTCGTCGAGCAGCGCACTGGCGTGCTGGTGGAACGCGTCGCGGAACCGCGGCAGATCGCGTTCGTCCAGCGACAGTCCCGCCGCCATCGCATGGCCACCGAACCGCTGGATCAGGCCGGGGTGCGCGGTGTCGACCGCGGCCAGCGCGTCGCGGATATGGAATCCAGGAATCGAACGCGCGGAGCCGCGCAATGTCGTGCTGCCGGGTTCGGCCGGCGCGAACGCGATCACCGGCCGGTGCAGGCGCTCCTTGATCTTGGAGGCCACCAGGCCCACCACGCCGGGGTGCCATTCCGGGTCGAACAGGCACGGCGCCAGCGGCACCGGGCCGCCGTCGGTGCCGTCGAGGCGCGCGAGCGCTGCCTGCGCCTCGTCGACCATCTGCTGCTGCACGCCGCGGCGCTCGGCATTGATGCCCTCCAGCACGCGCGCCATCTCGTCGGCCTGGGTGACGTCGTCGGTCAGCAGGCAGGCGATGCCCAGCGCCATGTCCTCCAGCCGTCCCGCCGCGTTGAGGCGCGGCGCGATGGCGAAGCCGATGTCGGCGGCGGTCAGGCGTGCGGGATCGCGTCCGGCCACGCGCATCAGCGCCTGCAGGCCTGCGCATCCCTGCCCCGCGCGCAGGCGACGCAGTCCGGCGCCGACCAGGGCACGGTTGTTCGCGTCCAGCGGGACCAGGTCGGCGACGGTACCGATGGCGACCAGGTCGAGCAGCGTGGACAAGTCCGGTTCCGCGCCGTCAAAAGCACCGCGCTCGCGCAGCACGCGCCGCAACGCCAGCAGCACGTAGAACATCACGCCTACGCCGGCCAGCATCTTGCTGGGGAACGGGTCGTCGCGCAGGTTCGGATTGACGATGACATCGGCCGACGGCAGCTGCTCGCCCGGCAGGTGGTGGTCGGTGACGAGCACCTGCCAGCCCCGTGCCTTCGCGGCGGCGATGCCGGCGTGGCAGGCGATGCCGTGGTCCACGGTAACCAGCAGGTCGGGCTGCAGCGCGGCCAGCTCGTCCACCAGCGATGGCGACAGGCCGTAGCCGTGCACCATGCGGTTGGGCACCGCAGGCGTGACGCGCCGGGCACCCAGCAGACACAGTCCGCGCACCCCCACCGCGCAGGCAGTGGCGCCGTCGCAATCGAAGTCGCCGACGATGACGATATGCCGGTCCTGGGCGATCGCGTCCGCCAGCAACGCGGTAGCGTCGCCCAGTCCGCCCAACAGATCGGGCGGCAGCAGCTGGGCCAACCGTGGTTGCGCCTGTTCCATCGACAGCGCACCGCGCGCTTCGTAGATGCGTCGCAGCAGCGGCGGCACGCTCTCCGGCCAATCTCCGCCCGCGGCGATGGCGCGGCGGCGGATCCGTGGGGCCGGCGTCATGCGGGAACGTGGTCCGGGCGTGCCGTATCCAGACGTTGCAACGGACCGCGCCACAGGCGCCAGCGCTGTTCCCGGCGCAGCGAGAACAGCGCGCCGTCTTCGAAGTCGAGGTTGAGCGCGTCGAGTTCGCGCTTGCGCAGCGCCTCCAGCAGCGGCCGCAGCGCATCGCGGCACAGCAGATCAAGGTTGCGCAGGTGGCGCAGGTCGATCAGCGCATCGACGCCGCCTTCGCCATTGGCGTGCGTCTCTTCCACGCCGGCGACCTGCGCCAGTGACTGCAGCAGCACGTCATGGCCCTTCACCTGGCGGAAACCCGTGCGCACGGCATCCGGCAGCACGCCGCCGCCCCAGAACCAGAGCGAGTTCACCGGCGGCTTGCCCTGCGCCACGCGCTGCGCATTCCACGGGTGGTTGTGCAGCAGCACCTGCGCCTCGCTGAGCAGCGCACGCCAGCGCCGGCCGGCGTCGCCCTCCGGCAGATGCGCGAACAGGTCGTCGCCCAGCACCTCGCTGGCCGGCGCGAACGTCGGCAACTTCGCCTCCACCGGCAGACGCAGGTACCAGCGTGCCGGCTGCGGCGCATCGAGCAGCATGCCGGCATCGCCGAACAGCGGCTTCAGCGCGGGAAGCAGGTTCGCCGTGTCCTCATCGGTGAGCGCAAGCGCTTCGCCATACGCCAGCATGCGGGCCCCGGTCATGTCGGGGGACACGCGCGCGGGATCGGCGCGCAGCCAACTCGCGCCGGCCGCATCCCGCCCATCGCGCTGCCGCGTCAGCGCGGCGACCGGCCAGTGGTCCGGCACCAGTTGGAACTGGCGCCGCAGCTGCGCGCGCTCGCCGGCTTCGCCTTGGCTGCGGTCGGCGCGGCCCAGCGCCTTGGCCACGTCGGGCGGCAGCAGCTGGCCGACCAGCCGGGTGCGTGCGGGCAGCAGCAGGGTGGCCTGGGCCATCGGTCCGTCAGTCGACGTAGGAAACGCTGACGATTTCGTACTCGCGCTGGCCGGCCGGGGCGTCGATGGTGACGCTGTCGCCCTCGTGCTTGCCGATCAGGGCGCGGGCCAGCGGCGACGAAATCGCGATGAGCCCCAGCTTGATGTCGGCTTCGAGATCACCGACCACCTGGTAGCGCTTCTCTTCGTCGGTATCCACGTCGGCCAGCACCACCTTGGCGCCGAACACGATGCGCGAACCGGCATTGAGCTTGCTGACGTCGATGATCTCGGCGTGCGACAGCTCGCCTTCCAGCTGCTTGATGCGGCCTTCGATGAAGCCCTGCTGCTCGCGCGCGGCGTGGTACTCGGCGTTCTCCTTCAGGTCACCGTGCGCACGCGCTTCCGCGATGGCGGCGATCACTTCGGGGCGCTTGACCGTCTTCAGCAGGTCCAGTTCCTGGCGCAGGCGCTGCGCGCCTTCCATCGTCAATGGGGCTCTCACCCTTGAAGCTCCTTGTGCAGTTCCTGCAACGCCAGCACCGGGCCCGTGCCGCGGTATTCCAGCGAATGCACCAGCGCCTTGGCGCCGGCGACCGTGGTTGAATAGGTGACGCGGTGCTGCAGGGCCTCGCGCCGGATCGAGAAGGAGTCGGCGATGGCTTGGCGTCCTTCCGTGGTGTTGACGATATACACGATTTCGCCGTTCTTGATCAGGTCGACCACGTGCGGACGGCCTTCGAGCACCTTGTTGATCTGCTCGCAGGCGATACCGTGCTCGCCCAGCCAGGCCGCCGTGCCCGCCGTGGCGACGATGCTGTAGCCGCGGCTGACCAGTTGCTGCGCCACCGGCAGCACGCGCTTCTTGTCCGGGTCACGCACGGAGATGAACACCTTGCCGACCGGCGGCGCCTTGATGCCACCGGCTTCCTGCGCACGTGCCATGGCGGCACCGAAGCTGCGGCCTACGCCCATCACCTCGCCGGTGGAGCGCATCTCCGGGCCGAGGATCGGATCCACGCCCTGGAACTTGGCGAACGGGAAGATCGCCTCCTTGACCGAATAGTAGTCGGGCACGATTTCCTTGGTGGCGCCCTGCCCGGCCAGCGTCTTGCCGGCCATGCAGCGGGCGGCGATCTTGGCCAGCGGCATGCCGGTGGCCTTGGATACGAACGGCACGGTGCGCGACGCGCGCGGATTGACTTCCAGCAAGTAGACGATGTCGTCGCTGCCGTCTTCGCCGGCCTGGATGGCGAACTGGGTGTTCATCAGGCCGACCACCTTCAGCGCCTTGGCCAGCTCGACCACCTGGCGGCGCAGTTCGTCCTGCGTCCTGGCCGACAGCGAGTACGGCGGCAGCGAGCACGAGGAATCGCCCGAATGCACGCCGGCTTCCTCGATGTGCTCCATCACGCCGCCGATCAGCACGTGGCCCTCGGCGTCGGCGATGATGTCCACGTCCACTTCCACCGCATTGTCGAGGAAGCGGTCCAGCAGCACCGGTGAATCGTTGGAGACCTTGACCGCGTCACGCACGTAGCGGGCCAGGTCGGATTCGCCGTACACGATTTCCATCGCGCGGCCACCCAGCACGTACGAGGGACGCACGACCAGCGGATAACCGATCTCGCGCGCCAGCAGCAGGGCTTCCTGGTCGTTGCGGGCGATGCGGTTGGGCGGCTGCTTCAGGCCCAGCGCGTCGACCAGTTTCTGGAAGCGCTCGCGGTCTTCGGCCAGGTCGATGGAGTCCGGACTGGTGCCGATCACCGGCACGCCATTGGCTTCCAGCGCACGCGCCAGCTTCAGCGGCGTCTGCCCGCCGTACTGCACGATCACGCCCTTCGGCTGCTCCAGCTCGACGATCTCCAGCACGTCTTCCAGCGTCAGCGGCTCGAAGTACAGGCGGTCGGAGGTGTCGTAG
The DNA here is from genome assembly GCF_001427635.1 of Pseudoxanthomonas sp. Root65. Classification (NCBI taxonomy): domain Bacteria; kingdom Pseudomonadati; phylum Pseudomonadota; class Gammaproteobacteria; order Lysobacterales; family Lysobacteraceae; genus Pseudoxanthomonas; species Pseudoxanthomonas sp. Root65. The sequence continues at coordinate 812,299 of NZ_LMHA01000002.1, read as the reverse complement.
TCGGTGGAGACGGTTTCCGGGTTGCAGTTGACCATGATGGTCTCGAACCCGTCCTCGCGCAGCGCCAGCGCCGCGTGCACGCAGCAGTAGTCGAACTCGATGCCCTGGCCGATGCGGTTGGGGCCGCCGCCCAGGATCATGATCTTGTCGCGGTTGGTCGGCTGCGCTTCGCACTCGTCCTCGTAGGTCGAGTACAGGTAGGCGGTGCTGGTGGCGAATTCGGCCGCGCACGAGTCCACGCGCTTGTACACCGGCTTCACGCCCAGCGCCTTGCGCAGCACGCGCACGGCGGTCTCGTTGGTGTTGGCCAGCTGCGCCAGGCGCGCATCGGAAAAGCCCATGCGCTTGAGGCGGCGCATGCGCGCCTTGTCCAGCGACCCCAGGCCATCGGCGGCCAGCTGCTGCTCGGCGGCGATGATCTCTTCCATCTGGTCCAGGAACCAGGGATCGATGAACGACAGCGCGTGCACCTGCTCCACGCTCATGCCGGCACGGAACGCGTCGGCCACGTAGAACAGGCGCTCCGGACCGGGCGCCTTCAGTTCGCGGCGCAGCGCGGCCAGATCATCCTCGTCGGCCAGGTCCAGACCGGTCGGGTCCAGGCCGACCTTGCCGGTTTCCAGCCCGCGCAGCGCCTTCTGCAGCGATTCCTGGAAGGTGCGGCCCATCGCCATCACCTCGCCCACGGATTTCATCTGCGTGGTCAGGCGGGCGTCGGCCTGCGGGAACTTCTCGAAGGCGAAGCGCGGGATCTTGGTCACCACGTAGTCGATCGCGGGCTCGAACGAGGCCGGGGTCAGGCCGCCGGTGATCTCGTTCTTCAGTTCGTCCAGCGTGTAGCCCACGGCCAGCTTGGCCGCGACCTTGGCGATCGGGAAGCCGGTGGCCTTGGACGCCAGCGCCGACGAGCGCGATACGCGCGGGTTCATCTCGATCACGACCACGCGTCCGGTCTGCGCATTGATGCCGAACTGCACGTTCGAGCCGCCGGTGTCCACGCCGATCTTGCGCAGCACCGCGATGGAGGCATCGCGCAGGCGCTGGTACTCCTTGTCGGTCAGGGTCTGCGCCGGCGCGACGGTGATGCTGTCGCCGGTGTGCACGCCCATCGGGTCAAGGTTCTCGATGGAGCAGACGATGATGCAGTTGTCCGCGGTGTCGCGGACCACTTCCATCTCGAATTCCTTCCAGCCCAGCACCGATTCCTCCACCAGCACCTCGGTGGTCGGCGACAGTTCCAGGCCGCGGGTGACGATGTCGATCAGCTCTTCGCGGTTGTAGGCGATGCCGCCGCCGCTGCCGCCCAGGGTGAAGCTGGGCCGGATGATGGTGGGATAGCCGACGCGGGTCTGGATCTCCAGCGCTTCTTCCAGCGTGTGGGCGACGGCGGCCTTGGGGCATTCCAGCCCGATCTCGCCCATCGCCACGCGGAACAGCTCGCGGTCTTCGGCCATGCGGATGGCATCGCGCTTGGCGCCGATCAGCTCCACGCCGTACTTGTCCAGCACGCCGTGGTCGGCCAGGTCCAGCGCGCAGTTCAGCGCGGTCTGGCCGCCCATCGTCGGCAGCAGCGCGTCGGGCTTCTCCTTCGCGATGATCTTCTCGACCGTCTGCCAGTTGATCGGCTCGATGTACACCGCGTCCGCCATTTCCGGGTCGGTCATGATGGTCGCGGGATTGCTGTTGACCAGCACCACCCGGTACCCCTCCTCGCGCAGCGCCTTGCAGGCCTGTGCGCCGGAGTAGTCGAACTCGCAGGCCTGGCCGATGACGATCGGGCCTGCGCCGATGATCAGGATGGTTTTAAGGTCGTTGCGCTTGGGCATGCTGTCCTCGGTTCTTCGCGTGGCCGTCGCGCGCGGTGCGCGGCGTGCGGCCGGTAAACAAATGTGGGGCGGATGGTCGGCGGCGTGCCGGCTTAACGCCCTGGGCCCATCGACTGGACGAACCGGTCGAACAGCGGTGCCACGTCGTGCGGCCCCGGCGACGCTTCCGGATGGCCCTGGAAGGAAAACGCCGGTGCGTCGGTCAGTTCGATGCCCTGGTTGGTGCCGTCGAACAGCGAGCGGTGGATCACCCGCACGTTGGCCGGCAGCGTCGTTTCGTCGACGGCAAAACCATGGTTCTGCGACGTGATCATCACGCGACCACTGTCGAGGTCCTGCACCGGATGGTTGGCACCGTGGTGGCCGTGCCCCATCTTCATGGTCTGCGCGCCGGCGGCGAGCGCCAGCAGCTGGTGGCCCAGGCAGATGCCGAAGGTGGGGATCTTCTTCGCGATGAATTCGCGGATCGCGGCGATGGCATAGTCGCAGGGCGCCGGATCGCCCGGGCCGTTGGACAGGAACACACCATCGGGCTGCATCGCCAGCACGTCGGCGGCGCTGGTCTGCGCCGGTACCACGGTCACCTCGCAGCCGCGCTCGGCCAGCATGCGCAGGATGTTGTGCTTCACGCCGAAGTCGTAGGCCACGACCTTGAATTTGGCCGGGGCCTGCACGAAGGCGTTGCGGTCCAGGTCGAGCTGGCCATCGCGCCACGAATAGGCCTTGTCGGTGGTGACCACCTTGGCCAGGTCCATGCCCTTCAGGCCCGGGAACTTGCGTGCGGCTTCCAGCGCCTGGTCGGCATCGAGGCCGTCGCCGGCCATCAGGGCGCCGTTCTGGGCGCCGCGCTCGCGCAGGATGCGGGTCAGCTTGCGGGTGTCGATGCCGGCGATGGCCACGATGCCGCGCGTGGACAGCCATTCCGGCAGCGCCTGCTGGTTGCGCCAGCTGCTGGGACGGCGCGGCACGTCGCGCACGATCAGGCCGGCGCACCAGACCTTCGACGCTTCGTCGTCCTGGTCGGTGCAACCGGTGTTGCCGATGTGGGGATACGTCAGGGTGACGAGCTGGCGGGCGTACGACGGGTCGGTCAGGATTTCCTGGTAGCCGGTCATGGCGGTGTTGAACACCACTTCGCCGACGGAAAGGCCGTCTGCGCCTACGGATTCGCCCTCGAATACGGTGCCGTCTTCGAGTACGAGAATTGCGGGTCGTGTCACGGGGTTCGCCTTGGGGTGGAGGAACCCTGTCCCACCGGCTTGCGGCTGCAAGAAACCGCAGACGCGGCGTTGATCCGGTCCGTGGCGATGGGTAACAGGCGAGCGGGAATTGTACGGAAACGGCCTGTTCAGCGCCACCGTTTTTTTGCCCGGCAGACCATTGGCAGACCGCCAGAGCACGGCGTATTCAGGTTGGGGCGAGCGTACGGCGCTCGCCCGGCCTTCAATCCAGCAGGTCGCGCACGCGGTAATTGCCGGCCGGTCGACCGGCGAGTTTCCGCGCCGCGTGCAGGGCGCCGCGGGCGAACACGTCGCGATGCGTGGCGCGATGGACCAGTTCGACGCGTTCGCCCAGGCCGGTGAATTGCACGGTGTGCTCGCCGACGATGTCGCCCGCGCGCAGACTGGCGTAATGCACCTGTGCGCCCGCGCTGCCCGCCGCCTGTCCCAATGTCAGCGCGGTACCTGAAGGGGCGTCCTTCTTGTGCACGTGATGCGATTCCACGACATCCACGTCCCATCCGGACAAGGCTGCAGCGGCACGCTCGACCAGTTCGGCCAGCACGGCGACGCCCAGGCTGAAGTTCGTTGCCCAGACCAACGGGATGGTGGCGGCCGCGCGCGAAACCGCGTCGATCTGCTCAGCCGAGATGCCGGTCGTGCCCGACACCAGCGGCGCGCCACGCTCCACGCACAGGGCGAGGATGGGATCGAATCCATCGGGCAGGCTGAAGTCGATGGCGACATCGAATGCCGGCACGCCGCCCAGCTCGCTGGCGGCGAAATGCGGCACGCCATCGACCACGCGCGGCGAGGGCGTGCGTCGCGTCACCGCCGCGACGACCTGGTACCGATCGGGCTGTTCGGCGGCCAGGCGGAGCAGCGACTGGCCCATGCGGCCGGAAGCACCATGGATGAGGAGGCGGGTGGCGGTGGCGTTCATGCCTGCATGGTAGCGGGCGCCCGTGAAGCTGGCGACAGGATGCGGTGAAGGCCTCAGGGCACCTGCGGATGTCCCAGGTGGTAGCCCTGCGCATACGGCACGCCAAGCTGTCGCAACGTGGCGAGCTGCTGCGCCGTTTCCACGCCTTCCGCCACCAACTCGGCACGGGTCCCATGTGCGAACGTCAGCAGCGCGGCGATCAGCGCCTGCATGCGCGGACGCTGGTCCACGTCACGCACCAGCGTGACGTCGAGCTTGATGATGTCCGGCGCCAGGCGCAGCACATGGCGGAGGGTGGAGAATCCCGCGCCGGTATCGTCCACCGCGATGCGCGTGCCCAGCGCCTGCAGGGCGGCCAGGCGGAGATTGAGTTGCCCGTAGTCCTCCACGGGCGTGTGCTCGGTGATCTCCAGCACCAGGCGATGCGGCTGGTGCGCTTGCAGCAGCGATGTCAGCGCATCGCTGCAGGCGGTTTCCGGTGACACGTTGAGGGCGAGGTAGGCATCGTTCGGGACGCTTCCCAGATGGGCAAGTGCAGTCCGCACCGCCGCCAGTTCGAGCTGGATGCTCATGCCATGGCGAGCGGCCTCCTCGAACCATCGCACGGTGGACATGTCGTACTCCACTGGAAACCGCGCCAACGCTTCGTAGCCGACGATCGCGCCGTCGCTGAGCCGCACGATGGGCTGCAGCGCGGCGCTCATCTGCCCTGCTTCCAGCACCGCCTCCAGGCGCGTGCGCGCTTCCTGCGACTGCTGGCGCTCGCGCTCGCCCTGACCTTTCCTGTGTTCGAGCGCCGCGCGCATCTGCGCGTGCTCGATCGCCTTGTAGAGGCTGGCCGCGACCAACGCGCTCAACTGTTCGAGCGTGCGCTGATCGGTGTCGCCGTACGCGCCAGGCACGGTCGAGACCACCTTGAGTACGCCTACGGCCTGGCGACGGAAGTACAGCGGCGCCACCAGCATCGAGCGCAGGCCCACGTTGCGACAGGCCTCGCGATTGACGCGCGGGTCGGTCTCGCTGTCGTCGCAGCGCAATACGCGTCCTTCCTCCAGACAACGCCCGGAAAGACTGCCCTTCGCCGGCATCAGCAGGCCGACCTGGTTGGCCGCGATGCCGCTGGCCGACCAGTAGCGCATCTGATCGCCGTCGCGTATCTCCAGCACGGCACCGGCCGATCGCGTCAGTTCCTGTGCGCGGCACGTGATGGCATCGACGACGTCCTGCGGGTCGGGGCCAGCGGCTGCAATCTCGCTCTGCGCCGCCACAATGCGCGTCAACAGCGCGACTGCGTCCGCTTCGGCCATCGCGGGCACCGGCGAACGCACCGACGAAAGTGGGACCAGTCTGTTGTCGCGGGCCATCTCCGTCACTCCTTGAGGATGATGATGGGGAGCGTCAGCGCGTGCGCCCCGATGGATCCGATGCTAGGCCCGTCATGTCACAGTTGTCGAGTAAACGGATTTACTTTCATTTCCCCGATCCTGCGCGCGACGCACGCATCAGGCCAGAACACGCCCCAGCTGCCGTGCGGCAATCTCCTCCACCGCGCGTCGCAGCGCCTCCAGGTCCACGCCGGCATCGAATCCGATCCGGAAATGCACCTCGCCTTCGGGCGTGCGCGAGGAGTGGATCGATGACAGGCTCACCGCATGCCGCTCGAACACGTGCAGCAGCGCGCGCAACGAGCCCGGCCGGTCCTCCGGCAGGTGCACGCTGAGCGCCTCGCCGGCCGCGAGATCGGCCAGCAGATACCCGATCCGCTCGTAGCTGTAGTTGCCTTCGGCCAACGCCACCTCGCCGATGGCGACGCGGTTGTCGCGCAGGAATTCGTCGCGGAAGGCGGCACGCGCGGCGTCGCTGCCGTCGCGCACCAGCGCCGCCATCCGGCTGATCTGCCCACCCAGCGCCTGCAGCACGGCGCCCGCATGCGGATTGCCGAACTGGATGTCTTCGTAGATCGCCGGATTGAGCGACAGGATGCGCGCGATGATCGCGGCGTCCATCTCGAAGGAGGCCGACCGGAACGGCATCACCGCGGCCAGGTCGCCGACCTGCAGGGCCTGCCCGCGCAGGACGCCGGCCTGCGCCAGGTGCGTCGCGTGCACCATCGCCTGCACCAACGCCATCACCCTGTCGTGCTGTTCGGGCGTGGCATGCACGCTTTCGGCTTCAAGCGCCGCGAGCAGCTCCGCCACCCACGGTCGCCAGAGCTGCAGCCGCGCCTCGCTCACCACCATCACCCTGCCCTTCAGGGTCGGCGCCTTCGGGGGCGCGGTCATCGGGTGCAGGCCGACGACCTCCGCCTGCGAACGCAGCATGGCCGCCACGGGCGTGGTCTTGATGGAGGTAACGTCGAGCCAGAGCTTGCCTGCCTCGTGGCCGTTCGCCAGACCGGTGTACCGGTCGATCACCGCGGCGGTATGGCGGATCGGGGCGGAGAACACCAGCACGTCCGCGCGCCGGACCAGTTCCGCTTCGTCGACGGACTGCGCATCCGCCGGGTCGTGGCCGATGACCGTCAGCCCCATCCGGGTACGGAAGAACGACTGCAGCCAGCGGCCATAGGCGCCGGCGCTGCCGACGATGCCCACCAACGGGCGCTGGGGTAGGTTCAATGCCCCAGCGCCGTCCTGCGAACCGGCAGGTTCAGTCGGCACGGACATCCGCAGCCAGATAGACGATCTGCTCGCGCAGGCCGGGGAGGATCTTCTGCATCGTCCGTGCGTACGCGGTGTTGTACTCCGGCGAGCAGACAGGGCCTGGCGTGCGGTCGTCCAGCCGGCGGTTGATGTGGATACGGTTGCCTTCGCGCCGGTAGGTCGCGCGGAAAGCGACGTTGCCCTCCTCGACATCCACATTGCCGGGCAGCGAGGCGATGCGCATACCGGGGGCCAGTTCGATCATGTACTCCTCCTCCGAGTAGATGCCACCGCAGCCGCTCTCGCCCGCCGGCTGGTCGACGCTCCCGAGGTTGCGCGCCACGATGCTCGCTATCGGCGCGTAGCTGATGAACCAGGGCTGCGTTTGCAGGCCACCCGACGCCGGCAGCATGCGCGCGACCTCGAAGTCCGCGTCGATGCTGAAGTCGTCCTGCAGCGGGCGGGCGTCGGGATATCGCACCGTGCCGTCGGCGCGAAGCGCCATGCGCTCGAAGTAGCGGCGCACCATCTTGCCTGCCTCGGCCGGGGGCAGCTCGCGGAACTGGTCGCGTGCCATTACCGCCAGCCTGCCGCTCAGCTCCACCTGCTGGCTGCCGTTGACCGAGCCGTCGGCGGCGATCCGCACCGTCGTGCGCAGCTTCTGGCCATCGCGGCCGGCTTCACGCAACGGCGTCGATGCGCCTTCGTGATGACCCTCCACCAACAGCACCGGCTTGCCCGCGGATCCGTTCGGCAAAGACCCGAAAGGCACGGTGGCCGCGGTGGAATCGGCGTACAAGTCGAGGCTTGGGATGTAAGTGATGACGTGGTTGACCACCGATGCCACCGGTACCCTGGGCAGCGTGTAGGTGCCACCGGCGTTGATCAGGGCCTGCGTGCTCGAGATACCCCTGGCGGCCAGCAACGCCTGCAACAGCGTGGCGTGGTCCTTGCAGTCTCCCATGCGGTTGTCCAGCACCTGGTCCAGGTCGCGCGGCACGACGGCACCCAGGCCGATGCAGTTGCCCGCGTAGGTGATGTTGCGCGACACCCATTCGTAAAGACGCTTGGCGGTCTCGCGCGGTTCGCGCGCGTCGCCGGCGATCTCGTCGGCCAGCGTGCGGATGCGCGGCGTCGGTACCGCCTTCGCGTTCGCCGGACCGCCGTACGCCTGCGCGATCTGCGCATAGTCGCGAAACGTGGAATAGGCGTAGCCGGGATAGCGCTCGGGGTTGTACACGCTGTCGCGCAAGCTTTCGCGAGGCACTGGCGTGCGGTTGCGCCATCGCCACTCGATCACGCGACGGCCGTCGCGCTCGCGCTTGCTTTCCTGCATCTGCCAGGACTGGTGGCCGGCCTGCACCGTGGCCGGCGCGTCCAGCGTGATCTTCACGTCGCCGTAGTATTGGGCGGGATTGAAATTCTCGATCACCGAGAACTGGCCCGGAAACATCGGCTGCAGGGCGGTCAACCTGTAGGCGAACACGGTGGTGTCGCCGACTGCCAGATCGGGGAACACCACCGTCAGCGTGGTGTTGTCGGAGTACACAGGCGAGTCGCCTTCGTGCCCAGCTGCGGACTGAACCTGATAGTTGCCGGGCGGCACCACGACCTTGCGACCGTCCGCCTTGAGTGTATAGGCCGCCACCACCTCGGCCTTCTGGATACTGGTGCTGTAGCCGACCGACGCGGTCTTGGCCGCTTCCAGCGCAGCCTCCTTCAACACCCTGGTCGCTGTCTCGCGCGTCTCCACGTAGCGGCCGTCGGCGTCGACGACATAAGCGACATGCTCATGCTCGACCTGCAGCGGACGCTCCTCGGCGGTCTGCGCCGATGTTGCGCCGGCCAGTGCCGATGCCGCGACCAGGCAGACCCCGGCCACCTTCCCCAAGTGCTTGCGCATTCCCCACGTCCTCCCTGTCCATATGCGTAGGTCGCCGGCTGGCGACGCACCATCCTAGCAATGGTTCGGCTGCCCAGAACGCAGGACGCCCGGCAGAGACCGGGCGTCGACGGGAGGACAGGCTCCGGCAGGACCTCAGGACGTCATGCGATCCCAGAACCCCTTGACGCCATCGAGGAACGTCGCGGACTTCGGCGAGTGCTTGCGTGCTTCGTCGCCGCTGAAGGTGGCTTCGAACTTCTCCAGGAGCTCGCGCTGCTCGGGAGTCAGGTTGACCGGCGTCTCCACCACCACGCGGCAGTAGAGATCGCCCTCGCTGCGGCTGCGCACCGACTTGACGCCCTTGCCGCGCAGGCGGAACAGCTTGCCGGTCTGCGTTTCGGCCGGGATGCGGATCTCGGCTTCGCCGCGCAGCGTGGGCACGCGCACGGTGTCGCCCAGTGCCGCCTGCGAAATGCGGATCGGCACTTCGCAGTGCAGGTCGTCGCCGTCGCGCTGGAAGATGTCGTGCTCGCGCACGCGCACTTCCACGTAAAGGTCGCCGGGCGGCGTGCCGGGCGGGCCGGCCTCGCCTTCGCCGGTCAGGCGGATGCGGTCGCCGTTGTCCACGCCGGCCGGAATCTTGACCGACAGGACCTTCTCTTCTTCCACGCGCCCGGCGCCATGGCATTCGGTGCAGGGGTTCTTGATGGTCTGACCGCGACCGCCGCAGGCCGGGCAGGCCTGCTGCATGGCGAAAATACCGCGCTGCATGCGCACGTTGCCGCGACCGCCGCACGTGCCGCAGGTCTCGACCCTGCCGTCCGCCGAGCCCGAACCCTTGCAGGGCTCGCAGGCGACGAGCGACGGGATCTCGATCCGCTTCTCGGCGCCGGCAACGGCTTCTTCCAGGTCCAGCTCCATCACGTAGCCGACGTCGGCGCCGCGACGCGCAGCACGCGCACCGCCGCCACCGAAGATGTTGCCGAAAATGTCGCCGAAAATGTCGCCCATGTCCGGACCGCCGGGACCGCCGCCTCCGCCCATGCCGTGCTCGAACGCGGCATGGCCGTGGGCGTCGTAGGTACGGCGCTTGGCACCGTCCGACAACACCTCGTAGGCCTCCTTGCACTCCTTGAACGCCGCCTCGGCCGCGGCGTCGCCGGGATTGCGGTCCGGGTGGTGTTTCATCGCGCAGCGGCGATAGGCCTTCTTCAGGTCTTCGTCGCTGGCGTCGCGGGCCACGCCCAGGACTTCGTAGTAATCGCGTTTGCTCATGGAAGCCGGGATTCGTTATTCAGGATTCGGGATGGTTAGAAGCGAGCACACGGCTTGGGACCGGGACGGGAACGGAAGAAGCGGAGCTTGCGCTCCGCTTTTCCGAATCACGAATCCCGAATCACCCATCACGGCTTCTTGTCATCCTTCACTTCGGTGAACTCCGCGTCGACCACGTCGTCGGCCGCTGCCGAGCCGCCGCCGGCGGAACCGCCACCGGGCTGCTCGGTCGAGGCCGCCGCCGCATACAGCGACTGGGCGGCTTCTTCCAGCGCCTTCGCCTTGGCTTCGATCTGCGCCTTCTCATCGCCCTTCATCGCCGTTTCCAGTTCGGCGATGGCGGCCTCGACGCGACCGATCACATCACCCGGCACCTTGCTGCCATGCTCGGTAATGGCGCTGCGGGTGGCGTGCAGCAGGCCGTCGGCCTGGTTGCGCGTCTGCACCAGCTCTTGGAACTTCTTGTCTTCCTCGCGGTGCGCCTCGGCATCGGCGACCATGCGCGCGATCTCGTCCTCGGACAGGCCCGAACCGGCCTTGATCTCGACCTTCTGTTCCTTGTTGGTCTTCTTGTCCTTGGCCGACACGTGCAGGATGCCGTTGGCGTCGATGTCGAACGACACTTCCACCTGCGGCATGCCGCGCGGCGCCGGCTCGATGCCGGACAGGTCGAACTTGGCCAGCGACTTGTTGAAGCGGGCCTGTTCGCGCTCGCCCTGCAGCACATGCACCGTCACCGCGGACTGGTTGTCCTCGGCGGTGGAGAAGGTCTGCGAGGCCTTGGTCGGGATGGTGGTGTTCTTCTCGATGATCTTGGTGAACACGCCGCCCAGCGTTTCGATGCCCAGTGACAGCGGGGTCACGTCGAGCAGCAGCACGTCCTTGACGTCGCCGGCCAGCACGCCGCCCTGGATCGCGGCGCCCAGCGCCACGGCTTCGTCCGGGTTGACGTCCTTGCGCGGTTCCTTGCCGAAGAACTCGGCCACCGCCTGCTGCACCTTCGGCATGCGGGTCTGGCCACCGACCAGGATCACCTCGCCGATGTCGCTGGCACGCAGGCCGGCATCGTTCAGCGCGATGCGGCACGGCTCGATGGTCTTCTTCACCAGGTCTTCGACCAGCGCCTCCAGCTTGGCGCGGGTCAGCTTGATGTTGAGGTGCTTCGGACCGGAGGCATCGGCCGTCACGTACGGCAGGTTCACTTCGGTCTGCTGCGAGCTGGACAGCTCGATCTTGGCGCGCTCGGCCGCGTCCTTCAGGCGCTGCAGGGCCAGCGGATCCTTGCGCAGGTCGATGCCCTGGTCCTTCTGGAACTCCTCGACGAGGTAGTCGATGACGCGCTTGTCGAAGTCCTCGCCACCCAGGAAGGTGTCGCCGTTGGTCGCCAGCACTTCGAACTGCTTCTCGCCGTCGACGTTGGCGATCTCGATGATCGACACGTCGAACGTGCCGCCGCCCAGGTCATAGACGACGATCTTGCGGTCGGCACCGCCGTCGCCCTTGTCCAGGCCATAGGCCAGCGCGGCGGCGGTGGGTTCATTGATGATGCGCTTGACGTCCAGGCCGGCGATCTTGCCGGCGTCCTTGGTAGCCTGGCGCTGGCTGTCGTTGAAGTAGGCCGGCACGGTGATGACGGCTTCGGTGACGGTCTCGCCGAGGAAGGCTTCGGCCGTCTTCTTCATCTTTTCCAGGATGCGCGCGGAGATTTCCTGCGCCGACAGCTTCTTGCCGTCGGAGGTCTGCACCCAGGCGTCGCCGTTCTCGTGCGGGATGATGGCGTAAGGGACCAGGTCCAGGTCCTTCTTCACTTCAGCGTCGGTGAACTTGCGGCCGATCAGGCGCTTCACCGCGTAGAAGGTGTTCTTCGGATTGGTCACGGCCTGGCGCTTGGCCGAGGCGCCGACCAGCACTTCGCCGTCCTTCGTGTAGGCCACGATGGAGGGCGTGGTGCGGTCGCCTTCCGAGTTTTCGATGACGCGGGCCTTGCCGCCGTCCATGATCGCCACGCACGAGTTGGTCGTGCCCAGGTCGATGCCGATGATCTTGCCCATGATGGATCTCGCTCCCTAGCAAATTCTGATGTTGGACCCGGCGCCCGGCCGGGTGGATGGTCCCGATATAGGGATGCGATGGCGCGGTTCAAGCGCTATCGCGACGGTGTTCAGTCGTGCCTGGCCACCACGACCAGCGCCGGACGCAGCAGGCGGCCGTTGAGCACGTAGCCCTTCTGGAACACCTGCACCACGCTGCCGGGCGCCGCGTCGGGCGCGTCGGCCTGGCTGATGGCCTGGTGGTGGTCGGGGTTGAAGGCTTCGCCGGTGGGGTCGAGCAGCACCAGGCCGTTGTCGCCGGCGACCTTGAGCAGTTGCTTGAAGGTCAGTTCCAGCCCGTCCTTCAACGGACTGGGCTCCGTGCCCGCGGCCGCCAGGCCGGCGTCGAGACTGTCGAACACCGGCAGCAGGTCGCCCAGCAGGCGTTCGTTGGCGAACTTGCGGGCCTGCTCGATGTCGCGGGCCACGCGCTTGCGCTGGTTTTCCAGGTCGGCACGCTCAAGCAGCGTGGTGGCGCGCAGCTGGTCCAGCTCGTTGCGCAGCGTTTCCAGCTCGGCCAGCAGCGCGGCATCGGCCTCGGGGGACTCGGGCGCATGGCCCTGAGCGTCGTCGTAATCGTGTTGTTCGTTCATTTCGGTTCCCTGGCGGCAGGTCCGGCCGCCCGACCGGGAACCTATGGGGCCGTGGATTCCGGATTCAAGGCCGCGCCCAGGACATCAGCCGCGGCCTGCACCACCGGGATGACCCGGTCGTACGCCATGCGCGTGGGCCCGATGACGCCCAGCACGCCCAGTACCTGCCCGCCCGCCATGTACGGCGCGGTCACCACCGATACGCCGTCGTGCGGCGCCAGTCCGGTGTCCTCGCCGATGAAGATGCGCACGCCCGGGGCGCGGATCGTGCGTTCCAGCAGCTGCAGGATCTCGCGCTTGCGGGCGAAGGCCTCGAACAGGTCCCGCAGCCGTTCCAGGTCGGCCAGCTCTTGCACGCCCATCAACCGGGTCTGCCCGGCCAGCACCACGTCGTCGCCGGGCGGCGTGAGGGCCTGCTCGGCCAGCTCAATCGATTCGGCCAGCAGCCCTTCCATTTCGGTCTGTGCCCGGCGCAGGTCGTGCAGCAGGTTGGCGCGGATCTCCGACAGCGGCCGGCCGGCGAACTGGGTATTCAGATAGTTGGCGATCCGCTCCAGCTCCGACCGCTCGTACACGCGACGGGTCTCGATGACCCGGTTCTGCACGTCGTTATCGGCGAATACCAGGATCGCCATCACCCGCTGGCCATCCAGCGGCACGAAGTCGATGTAGCGGAAGGCGAACTGTTCCCGCCGCGGCACGCTGACCACGCCGACGAAGTGGGTCATCGCCGACAGCAGCTCGGACGCGTTGCCCAGCAGGGCCTGGGTACCGGCGCCAGCCGACAGTTCGGCACGCAGGCGCGCCACCTCGCCCTCGCCCAGCGACTTCACCTGCACCAGGCTGTCGACGAACACCCGGTAGCCCTGCGCGGTCGGGATACGGCCGGCCGACGTGTGCGGCGAACTCAGCAGCCCGACCTCTTCCAGTTCCGACAGGATGTTGCGGATGGTCGCCGGGCTGACCTCCAGCCCGGCGTGCCGGGCCAGCGTCTGCGACCCGACCGGCTCGCCGTCGCGGATGTAGCGCGAGATCAGCGTGCGCAGCAACTGGCGGGCGCGCGGATCCAGCGGGGGCGATGGCGAATGCATACCCGCTAGATAACGTCGCACCGCCCCCTTTGCAAGCGGACCGTCGCCGCTGTCTCAGCACGTGAGCCGGCTCCGCTTACAATCCGCCGCATGCTCAGACACCTCGCCCTCAAGGATTTCGCCGTCGTCCGTGCCGCCGAACTGGAATTCGGCGATGGCATGACCGTCATTTCCGGTGAAACCGGCGCCGGCAAGTCGCTGCTGGTGGACGCGCTGGGTTTCCTGTCCGGCCTGCGGGCCGACAGCGGCGTGGTCCGCCACGGTGCCGAGCGCGCGGAGCTCTCGGCCGAGTTTGCCGCTGCCGCGGGATCGCCGGCGCAGGCGTGGCTGGCCGACAACGCGCTGGACGACGATGGCCAGTGCCAGTTGCGCCGGGTGATCCGGGCCGATGGCGGTTCGCGCGCTTGGATCAACGGCCGCAGCGTCACGTTGTCGCAGCTGACCGAACTGGCCAGCCGGCTGGTGGAAATCCATGGCCAGCACGAACACCAGGCGCTGCTCGCCCGCAACAGCCAGCTGGACCTGCTGGACGCCTTCGCCCGCAACGAGGGCGAACGCACCGCCGTCCGTGATGCCGCCCGCCGCTGGACCGCGCTGCTGCGCGAGCGCGAACAACTGTCCGGTCAGGGCGATGTGTCCGACCGGATCAACTACCTGGAACACCAACTGGCGGAACTGCAGCGCGAGGACCTGGCGCCCGCCACGCTGGAGACGCTGGTGGCCAGCCACCGTCGGCAGGCGCACGCCGCCGGCCTGATCCAGGCCTGCGATGCCGCCTTGGGCGAACTGGCCAGCGACGATGCGCCGTCGCTGACGCGCCAGTTGCAACAGGTTCGCGCCGAGCTTGCCCGGCAGGCCGAACACGAGCCCCGCCTGCGCGACGTGGAGGCATTGCTGGACGGCGCCGCGATCCAGATCGAGGAGGCCGTGTCGTTGCTGGGCCAGGTGCGCGACGACCTGGATGGCGAACCGCTGCAGTTCGACGCGCTGGAGCGCAAGCTCGCCCGCGTGCACGACCTGGCCCGCAAGCACCGGGTGCCCCTGGACGGCCTGCAGGAGCAGCACGACCGTCTGGCCGCCGAACTTGAATCGCTGCGCGGGGCCGGCGAGCGCCTGCTCCAGCTCAACACGGAAATCGACACGACCCGGGCGCAGTGGCGCGATGCCGCCGCCGCCCTGACCCGCACCCGCCAGCGCGCCGCCAAGGCGCTGGGCGAGACCACCACCGCGCTGATCGCCGAGCTGGGCATGGGCGGCGGCCGCTTCGAAATCGAACTGGAACCCCAGGACAGCGAACGCCCCGACCCGACCGGCGCCGAACGGGTGGAATTCCTGGTCTCCGCCAACGCCGGGCAGCCGCCACGCCCGCTGCGCAAGGTCGCCTCCGGCGGCGAACTCGCGCGCATTTCGCTGGCGATCGAAGTCGCGGCGCTGGGCCTGGATGCCGTGCCGACCATGATTTTCGACGAGGTCGACACCGGCATCGGTGGCGCGGTGGCCGAGATCGTCGGCCAGAAGCTGCGCGCCCTCGGCGCCCAGCGGCAGGTGTTGTGCGTCACCCACCTGCCGCAGGTGGCCGCCCAGGGCCATGCGCACTACCGCGTCAGCAAGGCCCCGGTGGACGGCATGACCCAGAGCGCGGTCGAAAAGCTCGGCGCGAAGCAGCGCGAGGAAGAACTCGCCCGCATGCTCGGCGGCGTGGAAGTCAGCAAGGAAGCGCATGCCGCGGCGAAGCGGCTGCTGGCCAACGCGGTCTGACCGAACCTGGTTTCATCTGTGGGAGCGACGTCAGTCGCGATGAAGCACCGCGACCCATCATCGCGACTGACGTCGCTCCCACAGCCAGGATTCTCGGGAGGTCAGCGCTTCTTGCGCACGTACAGCACCAGCGAGTGCTCTTCCAGTTCGTAGCCGTGCTTGGCGGCGATCTCGCGCTGCAGCTTCTCGATCTCGACGCTCTCGAACTCGATGATCTTGCCCGTGTCCACGTCGACCATATGGTCGTGGTGGCCGCCACGGTCCAGCTCGTAGACGGCCTGGCCGCCTTCGAAGTTGTGCTTCAGCACCAGGCCAGCGGCTTCGAACTGCGTCAGCACGCGATACACGGTCGCCAGGCCGATCTCGTCGCCGTGGTCCAGCAACTGGCGATAGATGTCTTCCGCGCTCAGGTGGTGCTGGGTGTTCTTCTGTTCCAGCAGTTCCAGGATGCGCATGCGCGGGTGGGTGACCTTGAGGCCGACTTTGCGAAGGTCCTGCGATTCCATGGCGTCTCCGTTCACTCTCGGTTTAGCGCCAGCTGCCTGAAGCTCGGTTGCGGCGGTCCGCGGGAGTGTATCATCGGCCCGGTTTCCCACCGTACCTGTCCCAATGCGCAAATTCCTGCTGGCTGCCGTCCTCGCTTCCGCCACCGCTGGCTGCGGCATCCTCTACAAGCAGCCGATCTACCAGGGCAACCTGATCGAGAAGACGGCCGTGGACCAGCTGCAGGCGGGACAGAGCAAGCAGCAGGTGCAGTCGTTGCTCGGCAGCCCGTCGATCGCCGATCCGTTCCACGCCAACCGCTGGGACTACACCGCGAGCAACCGCACCAACCGCCGCGGTACGACCGAAATCAAGAATCTCACCCTGATCTTCGACGGCGACACGCTCGCCAGCTGGGAAGGCGAATACTTCCCCGAGGCCGACCTGCAGCTGTCGCGCGATGTGCGCAAGTTCGGTCCCAACCTCGCCAAGGAAAAGAAGAAGGGCGGCCGCCGCTGAGGCGCGGCGCGTTCCTTACCTGAGCGCGCGCCGTCGGCGCGCCTCCTTCGGATCGATCAGCAACGGCCGCAGCACCTCCACGCGGTCGTTTTCGTTCAATACCGTCTCCACCGTGGCATTGACGCCATGGATCGCCACCGCCGGATGCCCGGCATCGGCGAAGCCGCTTGCCGCCAGCGCCTCGCTCACGGTGGCGCCTTCGGGCAGGTCGAGCACCACCGACTCGAACCGGTGCGGCCAGGCGCGGATCACCTCCACGCGCACGTCATTCTCCGCGGTCGGCGGCGCGCACGAAGTCGTCCACCATGCGATCCGCAAGGCCCTGGAATCCCAAGGCCATGGCCGGCGCCAGCAGGCGGCTGGTTGGCTCGAACTCCAGCGTCAGCGTGACCTTGCAGGCCGATTCGTCGAGCGCATGGAAGTCCCAGCGCCCGTGCAGCTTGCGGAAGGGACCGTCGACCAGGTTCATGTCGATGCGGTGCGGACGGTCCAGCACGTTCTCGGTGGTGAACCAGGTGCGCAGCGACCCGAATCCCAGGTCCAGCCGCGCCACCAGCCTCGCCTCGCCCTGCTCGATCAGTTCGGCGGCGCTGCACCAGTCGAACCGGCGCGGGTAGGCCGCCACGTCGTTGACCAGGTCGAACATCCGGGTGGCCGAGTGTTCGACCAGGGCGCTGCGGCGGATCGTATGCATGTGGCTCGCGTAGGGTTCCGCCTTCGGCGACAATAGGACGGATGGCAAAGAAACCGGACAAGAATAAAGCAACGGGCACGATCGCGCTGAACAAGCGCGCCCGGCACGAATATCACTTCGAGGAACGCTACGAGGCGGGCCTTGCCCTGCAGGGATGGGAGCTGAAGGCGATCCGCGCCGGCCGCGCCAACATCACCGAGGCGTACGCGATCGTTCGCCATGGCGAGATCTTCCTGTTCGGCGCGCAGATCACGCCGCTGATCCAGGCCTCCAGCCACGTGGTGGCCGACGACCGCCGCACCCGCAAGCTGCTGCTGCACCGGAACGAGATCGACAGCCTGGTCGGCAAGGTCGAGCGCGACGGCTACACGCTGGTGCCCACCTCCCTGTACTGGAAGGGCAACAAGGTCAAGGCCGAGATCGCCCTGGCCAAGGGCAAGCAGACCCACGACAAGCGCGCCACCGAGAAGGACCGCGACTGGGCCCGCGAGAAGTCGCGGGTGATGCGCCGGCACAACAAGAACGCGTGAAACCCGGATCGGCTGTGGGAGCGACGTAAGTCGCGAAAGGGCGTCCGGATGGCCCGTTCGCGACTTACGTCGCTCCCACAGCCGGTTTCCACGATGTGAAGGCTGAACACCCGCGCCGTCGCGCCTTGTGAAGCGGGGTGCCCGCCCCTACACTTGCCCTCGTCAGGACGTTTCTGACTCCCGGGGGTGCACTGGCTTCGACGGGGGTTGCGAAGTTACCTGGTGCATGCCGAGGGGGCAGCTTTCCTCGTAAATCCAGCGGCAAAACTCTAGTTGCCAACGACGACAACTACGCTCTCGCCGCTTAAGGCGTAAGCCCCGAAACTGCTTGTGTCCGTGCTCGCAGCGTAGGGTCATCATCACGGAATCGCCGGGAGTGGTTGCCTGTCAGCACCCGGTCAACCTAAAACAGGCTGGTCCTGCGGTGCGCTTTGCCCACCGTGCTGTCGCAGGATGAGATCCAACGGGGGGATAAGCATGTAGTACCGGGGATGGAGTGCCTTCGGACGGCGGTTCAATTCCGCCCACCTCCACCATCTTGAAGAAAAGCCGGAACCGCGAGGTTCCGGCTTTTTCTTTGTCTGCGCGGCCTCTCGACTCAGATTGCGCCCCAACGCGGGGATGGGCGGCCAGCCGGCTTGGCGCTTCCTGTAAAATCGCCGTCTTTTGAGCGTCATCGTGGCTTTACCGCAGCAACGGGCGGCCGTCTCGGCCCCCGCCTTCGTCCGTCGGCTCGCCCGGTTGGGCGACCTCGAACAGCCGTCCGCCGGCCCTGCCCTCTCCGAACGGCTGGGGCAATGGATCGACTGGAACCGGGCCATCGCGCTGTCCCGCGCGCTCGACGGCACACCGGCATCCGCCTCGCATCCGATCCAGGTCGACAGCGAAGCGGCAGCCTGTGCCCGCGTGCGCGCCACGCTGCACGCCGCCATCCTGCGCAGCGACAAGCTCGACGCGTTGCCCGCTGACGATGCCGCCCCGTTCCGTCGCCATTGCGTGGACCTGCAGCGGTCGATGCAGGCATCGACGGGCCAGCTGCGCGGACGGCTGCGCGATGCCTTGGCCACCGGCACGGCGGACCAGGCGCGCCTGGCCGAGGTCGACGCCGTCATGGAGATGACGCTCAGTCCGCGCGAGCAGGCGCTGCTGGCGGCCACACCGTCCCTGCTCGTCCGCCACTTCGACCGGCTGAAGCTGGCCCATGCCGACGCGCCCGGCGACGCCTGGCGGGTCACCTTCCGCCGCGACCTTCAGGACCTGCTGCTCGCCGAGCTGGAGGTCCGCTTCCATCCCATCGACGCGCTGCTGGCCGCGCTTCGCTCTTCGCCCGTTTCCGGAACACCATGAACCGACATCTGCTCCCCACCGCCCTGTTCCTGCTGGGCCTCGCCATCGTCACCTGGATCGGCCTCGGCTATGTCGGCACGCATGCGCTGGGCGCACTCGTCACCCTGGTGATCGGCGCGTGCTATGTCGCGGGTGCGGTGGAACTGTATCGCTACCGGCAGGCCACCGCGACGCTGCAGCACGCGGTCGCGGACACGTCCACCGCACGCGAAGGCCTGTCGACGTGGCTGTCGTCGCTGCACGCGAGTCTTCGGCCCTCGGTGCGCCAGCGCATCGAAGGCGCACGCGTCGCCCTGCCCGCGCCCGCGCTGACGCCGTACCTGGTCGGGTTGCTGGTGCTGCTGGGCATGCTCGGCACGCTGCTCGGCATGATGGCCACGCTGCGTGGTACCGGACTGGCGCTGGAAAGCGCCACGGATCTGGACGCGATCCGCGGCTCGCTGGCCGCGCCGGTAAAGGGGCTCGGCTTCGCCTTCGGCACGTCGATCGCGGGCGTGGCGACGTCGGCGGTGCTTGGCCTGCTGGCGGCGCTGTGCCGCCGTGAACGCCTGCACGCCGTGCACCTGCTCGATGCCGAGATCACGACATCGCTGCATGTGCATTCGCAGTCGTTCCAGCGCGAGGAATCCTTCCGCCTGCTGCAACAGCAGGCCGCATTGATGCCGGACCTGGTGGAACGGCTGCAGGCGATGGTCGCGTCGATCGAGCACCAGAACACCGCCGCCGGCGAGCGCCTGGTGGCCAGCCAGGCCACGTTCCACGAACGCAGCGAAGCGGCGCAGGCCCAGTTGGCGGCTTCGCTGGAAAACGTGCTGAAAGCCGGCGTCGACGCGAGTGCGCGCGCCGTCGTGGCGGCGCTGCAGCCGGCGACCGAAGCGACCTTGGCCGGCCTGGCGCGCGAAAGCGCCGCGATGCACGACACCGTCAGCCAGGCCGTGCAACGACAGATGGACGGGCTGAACACCGGCTTCGGTGCCGCTGCCAACGCCGCCGCGGCCAGCTGGACGTCGGCCATCGAACAGCAGCAGCGCTCGAATGCCGCGCTTGCGGGTGACATGCAGGCGCTGACCGAGCGCCTGGCCGGTGCATTCGAAGCGCGCTCGTCCGCGCTGATCGACAGTGTCGCGTCGGGACTGGAACTCAATGCGACCACGCTGGCGGAGCGCTGGGACCAGGCGCTGGCGCAGCAGGAAGCCACCAGTGCCGGCATCGCCGCCCGCAACGAGCAGGCCTTGGCTGCCACCGCCGCCGACATGCAGCGTCATGCCAGCGAACTTCTCGACGCGCTGCGCACGTCGCAGACCGAAGCGCAGCGCGCACTGGCTGCGCAGGACGAACAGCGTCTCGCCGCCTGGGCCGAGCGGCTGGCGGCGACGGGTGCCGCCCTGCAAACGCAGTGGGAACAGGCCGGCGCGCAGACCGCCCGCCTGCAGCAGGACATCTGCGATGCGCTCGCACGGACCGCAGAGGAGATCACCACGCAGGCGCAGGCACACTCCACGCAGACCATCGCCGAGATTTCGCAGCTCGTGCAGGTTGCGTCCGAGGCGCCCCGCGCGGCGGCCGACGTCATCGCCGAACTGCGGCAGAAGCTGTCCGACAGCATGGTGCGTGACACCGCCATGCTGGAGGAGCGCAACCAACTGATGGAAACCCTGCAGACCCTGCTCGATGCGGTGAACCACGCCTCGACCGAGCAACGCGGCGCCATCGATGCGCTGGTCGCCACCTCGGCCGACCTGCTGGAGCGCGTCGGCACCCGCTTCACCGACCATGTCGAGGCCGAAACCGGCAAGCTCGGCGGCATCGCCGCGCAGGTCGCCGCCGGGGCCACCGAGGTCGCCAGCCTCGGCGATGCGCTCGGCACCGCGGTGCAGCTGTTCGGCAAGTCGAACGAGGAACTGCTGGTGCGCCTGCAGGGCATCGAGGGCGCGCTCGACCGTTCGCTGGCGCGCAGCGACGACCAGTTGGCCTATTACGTGGCGCAGGCGCGCGAGGTCATCGACCTGAGCCTGTCGGCGCAGCGGCAGATCACCCTCGATCTGCAGCAGCTGGCGGGTGCAACGCCGGCGGAGGCCGCGTGAGCGTCGAGACCGGCGACGACGCCGATCTCGGCGCACCCGTCTGGGCCAGCTTCGGCGACCTGATGTCGGTGCTGCTGGGCGCCTTCGTGCTGGTGCTGGTGGGCGTGATCGCCGTGCAGGCTCAGCTGTCGCAACGACTGGATGAGGAAGTGCGCCGGCGCGAACTGGAAACGCAGCAGCGCACTGCGCTGGAAAAGGCCCTTGCCGTGCCGCTGGCCGAAGGCCGGGTGACGCTGGTCGATGGCCGCATCGGCATCCGCGGCAACGTGCTGTTCGCGCTGAACTCGGACCAGCTGGAACCGGAGGGCCGCGAGTTGCTGAAGGGCCTTGCCGCGCCACTGGCCGGCTACCTGCGTACGCGCGACGAGATCCTGATGGTCAGCGGTTTCACCGACGACCGCCAGGTCAGCGGCAACAACCGCCAGTTCGCCGACAACTGGGAACTGTCGGCGCAGCGCGCGCTCACCGTCACCCGCACGCTGATCGCCGATGGCGTGCCGTCGTCGTCGGTGTTCGCCGCCGCCTTCGGCGCCGAGCAGCCGGTCAGCGCGAACGACAGCGAAGACGGACGCGCACGCAATCGCCGCGTCGAGATCGCGCCGGTGCCGCGCCCCGCCCAACGCGACGCCACCACGCATGGACGGTGACGCCCTGCCCGCCAGCGCGCAGTTGCAGGCCTGGCGCGCGCGCGGCGCCGAGCGCATGGATCCCATGCGCTTCGCCTTCCTCGATGCACTGGCGACGCGTACGCAGGCGCACGCCGGAGAAGCACGACGCCTGCTCGACGCACGCCTGACCCGCCTGATCGGCGAGTACGCCACCGATCTGGCTGGATGGACGCCGCCGCCGGCGCGCGCCGCGACCGGCTCCACGCTGCACGTGGACGGCACTACGCTGCATGACCTCGTGACCGTGCTGCGGCAGCGTTCGCCGATACCGTCCACGCCGACCGCCGGCCCCATGGACACACCGCCAAGCCAGGCACCCGCCGCGCTCGAAGAGGCGCGTCGCGTGTGGACGCAGGTGCGCACCGACAGCCAACTGCGCGCCTCGCTCGACGACCTGCCCGGCGACGCGGGACCGCTCAACTCCGGCAAGCTGGTCCACCGCGCCCTGCACTTCATGCGCGAGGTCTCGCCCGGCTACCTGCAACACTTCATCGCCTACACCGACACGCTGTCGTCGCTGGAACGCCTGCAGCAGGACCTCGGCCCGCTCGCCGCCGATGGCGCAGACAGCGGCAAGCCCGCCAGCCGCACGCGAACCCGCAAGCGACGGAGCTGACGTCCGCTCAGCGATTGTGGGAGCGACATGCTCAGGCGCGTTCGCTGGTGATCACGGCGCCTTCGCGCATCACCAGCGTCACCGGCGTCTTCGCCACGACCTCCAGCAACCGGCTCCATTGCGCATCGGTCAGTCCGACGGAGGCGCGAAGCCTGCGGTGCACGTGCAGCTTGCCGGATTCGTCGCGCCGCGAGGACAGCTCCGCGCTGAACTCGCCCAGGTCCCACCCCTTCTTCTCCGCATACATGCGCAGGGTGATCGCGGTGCATGCCGCCAGCGAGGCCAGGTACAGGTCGAACGGCGCCATGCCCTGATCCTGGCCGCCCAGCGCGGCCGGCTCGTCGGCGGTCAGCGTGTGCCCCCGGCTGGTGATGTGGTGGGCGTAGGACGTCCCTGTCGATACGACGTTCACATGGGCCATGGTGTGTCTTTCTCTCTGTCGATGATGGGCACGGTCGCAGGCAGCCCGGGAGCCGCTCAGGCTGCGAACCTACAGGCTAACGTCGGTAGCGCGCCACCCGGCGTTCCGTTTCCTGCGACACAGCAGCGCAGCGCATGGTGCTACCGGCACGGACACCGGAGTGACAAGGTTGCGGCTTTCGGACAAGGCAGCGCATGCAACAACGCACGTGGGTGGCAGGGTCCATCGCCATCGGCGCGAGCGCCAGCGGGCAACGGGAGGCCAGAGCGCGCGCCGTCGTCCGCGCCCTCACGCATATTGAAGCCCGTTTCCATGAACCGCTCACGCTGAGCGGCATCGCCGCGGCCGCCCACGTCAGCAGGTTCCATTTCGCCAGGCTGTTCCGTCAGGAAATCCGGATGAGTCCGATGCAATACGTGCGCTGGCGGCGCATCCTGGAGGCCAAACGCCTGCTTCGTGCTGGCCAGGTGCCCTTGACCCTGATCGCCACGGGCGTGGGCTTCTTCGACCAGAGCCATTTTTCCCGCGCATTCCGTTCTGCCACCGGGCTCACCCCGCATCAGTACGCGTCCCGTGGCGTCATCGAGCACGATGCGGGCGAGCCGGATGCTTCTCTCCCCGCCATTCGTCTACCGCCCTGGAGCACCCATGTCCCTATCCCCTGACACCCCCTTCGATTACGACCGCCTGATGCGAGCCAACCTCACGCGGGTGTTCGGCGAACGCGATGCGGCGCTGCGCATGCAGGCGATTCGCGAGCTGTATGCCGACGACGCCGTCCTGAACGAGCCGCACGCCTCTGTGCGTGGGCATGCGGCCATCGGCGATGCCGTCACCACCCTGCTCGCCAGCCTGCCACCCGCGTTCGTGTTCACCGCCGTGGGACCGGCCAGCGGCCACCACGGCGTCGGCCGGCTGCAGTGGCATTCGGGCCCGGCCGATGGACCGGCAGTCGTCACCGGCATGGACATCGCGCAGATCGAAGAAGGCCGCATCCGCGTACTCACGGTGTTCCTGGACGGGCCCGCGTCATAGGCGGATGTGCGTGTCCGCGTTTCGCACGTGGACACGTAAACGCATGAATGTCCGCGCCGGTGGCCTCCTCCCGAGTCGTGACGCGTTGTCCGACTAGTGACGCCCCCGGGCATGAGGCAGCGAGGATCGCCATGTCGGACGCCGATACCGCACGCGCGCACGGGCGCGTCCTGCCCGACACGATCCCGCCGGAGGAACAGAGTGCCCTGCACGCGCGCGAGGACGCCCTGCGCCGCGATGGGGTGAGCACGCCGCTGCGTTCCACCGTCGGTCTGGCCCTGTCGGGAGGCGGCATCCGCAGCGCCACCTTCTGTATCGGCCTGCTGCGCGGGCTGGCCCGCAACGGCGTGCTGCCACGGCTGGACTACCTGTCCACCGTGTCGGGCGGCGGTTATGCCGGCGCGGCGTTCGGCCGGCTGGTCGCGGCGCTGGGACTGAAGCGCGCGCAGGAACTGCTCCAGCGCAACGACTCGATGGCACTCGCGTGGCTGCGTCGCTACGGCCGCTACCTCACCCCGCGCGGGGCGCGCGACTACGGCGCCGCGTTCGCCACCTACCTGCGCGCCGGCATCGCCATCCACCTGGAATTCGGCCTGATGGCCATGCTGGTCGGCTGCCTGGTGGTGCTGCCGCACTTCCTGCAGAACGACCTCAACCTGCTGTCGGCCGAACAATGGGAAGGCTGGGCCAGTGCCTGGTGGCCGCTGGCGGCGGCCTGCTGGCTGGCGCTGGTGCCCGGCAGCCTGGTCAGTTACTGGATGCTGCGCGACGTGATACCGGAGCCCGGCAAACCGGAGCCCCAAGGCGCGCGCATCGCGTTCGGCGATGTCGCCGTCATCGTGGCCACGGCGGTGACGGCGGTCTGGATCGGGGCCGCGCTGTGGGCGCCGGACACCCGCTGGCTGCGTGCGCCACCGCTGCTGGTGGCGCTGGTGCTGGCGCTGGCCAGCGTGGCCGTGCACGGGACGGTGCTGCTGGTCCGCTGCCTGCGCTCGCGCGGGGTCGGCCGCAGCGTGGCCAACGCGCAGCTGCGCAACCGCATGACGGCGCAGCTGCGCCTGTTCAACCTGGTCACTCTGCTGTTGCTGGCGGCCGGTGCGCTGGATCTGCTCAGCTGGTGGCTTATGAACGTGCTGCAGTCCGGCGGCGCGTGGGTCTACGGCGGTCTGGGCGTGGGTGGCGTGCTGCTGGCGGTGGTGCGCGCGTACGCCGATCCGCTGCAGAAGATGGCCAATGCCGACGAGGGGCCGTCGCTGGGCATCGGCCCCCGCCTGCTGGACCTGCTGGGGATCGGCGTGGCGCTGTTGCTGCTGCTGGCATGGGTGACGCTGGTGCAGTGGTGGGTGTTCGATGCGGTGCCGGCAGTCGCGCAACTGCCGGTGCTCGACAACCGCGGCGGACGGCTCGGCCTGCTCGCCGCTGCGTTGGTCGGGTGGCTGCTGCTGACCGCATGGAACGCGGAGACCGCCAACACCTCGTCGATGCACAACTTCTACCGTGCGCGGCTGACGCGCGCCTACCTGGGCGTGGGCAATCCGGCGCGGCACCTGGACGAGATGCCCACCCCGGGTCCGGCGGCACCCGACAATCCCGAACGCGTCTCCGACGTCACCGCCGTGGTGCCGGGCGATGACGTGGCGCTGGCCGATTACCGTCCGGAGCTGCAAGGCGGCCCGCTGCATCTGGTGAACGTCTGCCTCAACCAGACCCGCGGCGGCCGCAGCGGTCTGTACAACGCCGACCGCAAGGGCGAATCGATGGTCGCCTCGGCACGCGGGCTGGAAGTGGCGCGCGAAGGCACGCCAATCCTGCTGCAATCGGGGCTGGACACGCTGGGGCGCTGGATCGCGATCTCCGGGGCCGCCGCCGCGCCCGGTGCCGGCGCGTACACCACGCGCGGCTGGGCGCTGCTGCTGTTCCTGGCTGGCGCACGCCTGGGCTACTGGCTGAAGGTCGGGCGCGCGCAGGCGTTCCAGCCGGCTTCGCGCCTGCGCGAAGCACTGCGTGGCTCCAAGGCCGGACGTCTGCTGTCCGAAGCGATGGGCCGGTTCCATGGACAGAGCGCGGCCAGCTGGTACCTGTCCGACGGTGGCCACTTCGACAACACCGGCGTGCATGCGCTGCTGCGGCGGCAGCTCGACTTCATCATCCTGGCCGACTGCGGCGCCGACCCGCAGTACCAGTTCGGCGACCTGGAGAACCTGGTGCGCAAGGCGCGCATCGACTTCGGCACCGACATCGAGTTCTACACGCACGAGAGCGCCGGCCGGCTGCCGCTGCCCACCGATACCCAGATCAACATCCTGGCACCGGAAGACCTGCGCCACCTGTACACCGCGCGCGGCGTGCTGCTGGCGCGCATCCGCTACCCCGAAGTCAACGGCGAACGCCGCGTCGGCACGCTGCTGGTGGTGAAGCCCAACCTGCACTGGGCGCTGGACAGCGACGTGCTGGCCTATGCCAGCCGCAATCCGCTGTTCCCGCAACAGCCGACGTCCGACCAGTTCTTCGACGAGGCGCAGTGGGAGAGCTATCACCGGCTCGGCGAGGACTTCGGCGACGCACTGCACCCGCGCTGGCTGGCGCGCATTCCCGGCTGGTCCTCGCCGGTGGAAGGCGACGACGAACTGCCGCCGCTGCGGCGGCTGCAGTTCCGACCGGCCGAACCGGATGCGCAGGCGGTCCCGTTCTGGCGCGGCAACGCGAAGACGGCAGCACTCGGGGCGACGCTGGGCCTGGGCGTGCTGGTGACGATGCTGGTGCCGCTGATGCAGGTGTTCGACCGCATCGAGGAAAGCCGGCAGGCGCAGGTGGACCGCACCCAGCAGCACATCGATGTCGCCACCGAGGCGCTGGACCTGTGGGAAGAGACGCCGGACCAGCCGCCCTTCGCCAGCGATGCGCAGAAGATCGCGATGGCCGCGCTGTACCGACAGGTCGCCGACGTCCGGCTGGAAGACGCCGGCGACAGCGATGCCGGTGCGCTGGTCTATCGCGCGCAGCAGCAGTGCAGCATCCTCCCCGGCCAGACGCTGGGCACCTTCTGCCGGCCGTCGACCGCGTTCGAAGACCGCGAGCGCTCGGGGCTGTGCGACTACGTGTGCACACAGCCGGGCACGCGCTACTACGGCTACTGGGGCAAGAGCCGCGACATCACCCCGCAGGACGAGATACCACTGGACGTGTCGCCGGCCGTCGGCGCCATCGCGGGCGCCGCGGTGGGCGCGCAACCCGTGCCTGCGCCGCCACCGCCGCCCGACCCCGTCCCCACGCTGGGGAGCGAGATGCCGGTTCCCGCACCACCGCCTCCGCCTCCTCCCGTTGCCGACACCCGCCTGCAGGCCTGCCGCCAGGGGGATCGCGATGCCACGCTCTACGTGCATGTCTATGACGAAGCCACGCGCGCGCGCATCGCGACGTTGGAGCCGCCGGTTGCCGACAGCGGCGTGCGCATTCCCGGCATCGAGAACGTGGTGAGCTCGGCCACGGCGCGCAAGGCACGTCCGCCCACGCCCTACCGCACGCCCACGCTGATCGTGCACGACCTGCCCCACCGGCAGGCCTGTGCCGACGCCGTCGCCGCCTGGGTGCAACAGCAGATAGAACCCTGGTACGGCCCCGGCAACGGGGTGGCGATCGCACCGCTGCCCTCGCGCTTCAGGCCGGGCAAGGGCGTGATGGAACTGTGGCTGCCGCCGGTGGACAGCACCTATGGCGGCCACCGCGACATCTCCAAATGGGCCAACGAAGCCCAGACCCGTTGAACCGGATCAGTCGCGCGCGTCGGACCTGCCCGGATACCGCAGGTGGCGCTGGCGGAGGCGGAGGAAATCCGCCAGCGGCGCCTGCCACCGCGCTTCGATGGCGTCCAGCGTGTCGCCGCGTGCGATGGCCTCGCGCAGCCACGGCACGCCGGCCAGCCGGTCGAAGAACGGCGGTTCGCCCGGCAGGAAATCGAAGTCCTGCGGATGCTGGTCGTGCAAGGCCTTCAACACCGCGACGCCGGTGCGGACCGGGCGGAACGCGGCACGATCGGTGACATGCAGCTGCACGCCGCCGCAGGCCTGGCCGGCGTGCTTGGAAAAAGTCGGCGTGAACCAGGTCGGACGGAACCGCACGCCCGGCAACGCCATCGCATTGAGCCGTTCGGCCAGCGCGCGCGCATCCACCCACGGTGCGCCGAGGGTCTCGAACGGCCGCGTGGTGCCGCGTCCTTCCGACACGTTGGTGCCTTCCAGCAGGCCCATGCCCGGATAGACCAGCGCGGTGTCCGGCGTGGGCATGTTGGGCGATGGCGGCACCCACGGCAGCGCGCCCCGCAGCGGTTCGTCGCCACGTCGCCATCCCTGCATCGCCACCACATGCAGCTCGGCGCCGATGCCGAATTCGGCATTGAACAGCGAAGCCAGTTCGCCGATCGTCATGCCATGCCGCAGCGGGATCGGGAACAGGCCGACGAACGAGGCCAACGCCGGCTCCAGCACCGGGCCTTCGACCTGCACACCGCCGAGCGGGTCCGGACGGTCGGCGACGACGACCGGAATGCCCGCACGCTTCGCCGCACGCATCACGCCCGCCAGTGTGTAGGGATAGGTGTAGAAGCGCGTGCCCACGTCCTGGATATCGAAGACCAGCACGTCGATGCCGGCCAGCATCGCCGGCGTGGGTTCGCGATGCGCTCCGTACAGGCTGTGCACCGGCAGGCCCGTGGCGGCATCGCGCGAGGAGGACACCTTGTCGCCCGCCTGCACGTCGCCGCGCACCCCGTGCTCGGGCCCGAAAAGCGCGACGAGCGTGAAGTCCGGATGCGCGGCAAAGCGGTCCACGTCGCTGCGCAGCTGGCTGTCCAGCCCCGTGGCGTTGGTCACCAGCCCGACCCGCTTGCCACGCAGCAGGTCCAGCCGCTGTTCCAGCAGTACCTCGATGCCCAGGCGTGGTGCCACGGCCTCGGCTGCGACAGCGGCCGCGTACGGCCAGAAGGACGCCAGCGACAACAGCGCCAGCAACACGCGGGCGCGGACCGGGCGCAGTGCAGCATGCAGGGGACGATGGAACCGGGGCATAGTGTCACGACCGTTTGCTATCGTTGTCACGACAATAGCAGCCTGCGTCCGTCGCCGCGCCATCCGCCGGCAATGCCGCATTCTTCCGTTGTCAGGTGAGCGATCCGATGTCCCGTACGGCGAAACGCATCATGCGCAGCATGTCTTTCCTTGTCATGGCCGGCGTGCTGGCCCCCGCGGCGGCCCAGCCCGCGACCAACCGCCTGGGCGTGTCGCCCTCGGCGCAGTCGCAGGATTTCGTGGCGCACAAGCAGCAGTTCCAGTTGCACAGCCTGCTGACGGAACAGCGCCATCCGCGCAGCGTCGACCTGAGCACCCGCATCGCCGCCGACACCGCCGATGGCCTGGCCTCGCTGCTGGCCGTTGACGAGGACATCGCGAAAGCGCTGCAGGGCGTGGCCGCCGATCCGGCGCGCCTGGCCGCCCTGGACGCGGCCTCGAGGGAGATCACCCGCGCGCTGCGCGAAGGCCATCGGCTGTACTTCTACGGCACCGGTTCCACCGGACGCCTGGCGGAAACCATCGAAAGCGGGCTGTGGCGGCCGTTCTGGCAGCGCACGGCGCAGTCGCCGCTGATGGCGAGGATCGAAGCGCGCTATCCGACACTGGGCGAGCGCGTGCGCGGCGAAATCACCGGCGGCGACCGTGCGCTGATCGCCTCGCTGGAAGGCTTCGAGGACATTCCCGAGATCGGCCGCCTGCAGTTGCAGGACAACGGCATCCGTCCGCAGGACCTGGTGTTCGCCGTCACCGAAGGCGGCGAGACCTCGGCGGTGATCGGCACCGCGCTGGCCGCCGCCGACCAGGCCGGCGCGGACGCGCGCCGCACGTGGTTCGTCTACAACAATCCGGACGACGTGCTGCGCCCGTTCGAGCGCAGCCGCCGCGTGCTGGACGATGCGCGCATCACCAAGATCCCGCTGCCGACCGGACCGCAGGCCATCACCGGCTCCACCCGCATGCAGGCGACGACGACCAGCCTGTACGTGCTGGGCGTGGTGCTGGAAGACGCCACCCGCGCGCTGCTGCGCGACGTGTTGTCGGCCGACGAACTGGCCTCGCTGGGCTTCAACGACGTCGGCATCGCCGACCGTCTGCGCGGCTTCACCGCCCTGCAGCGGACCACGGCGGCCGCGGCACCGAAGCTGGCCGCATGGACCGACCGCGAGGCCGCCAGCTACGCCAACGGTCGCCGCAGCACCTATCTCGCCACGCGCGCGCTGATGCCGGTGTTCGTGGACGTCACCGAACGCGCGCCGACCTTCCGGCTCGGCCCGCTTGATCCGGTCAACGCGAGCGAGCGGCGCTCGTGGATCCAGGTGTGGACCCCGGCCACCGATGGCGCACAGGCGTGGCAGGCGCTGCTGCACCGACCGTTCCATGGCCTCGACAAGGCGCTGTACTTGCCGCCGTTCGAGAACGGCATTGACGATCCCTATCTGCGCGAGGCCGCGTTGCGCGGCCTGTCGAATGCGGGCGACGAACAGCAGGCGCTGTACGACCTGTCGTACTCACCGGCCAACATGCAGCGCAATGCGCCCGCGGCCGGAGACTCCGGCGCGCTGATCCTGCTCGGCGACGAAGCGCATCGGGAGGCGAACCGGCAGTGGCTGCAGGCCGCCACCCAGGCTGGCGCCGAGCTGGTGCTGGTGTCGGTGTCCGCAAGGCCGCTGGCGTCGGAGGTGCTGCGCGATGTCGCCGCCCCCCGTCCGGTGCCGGTGATCGCGGTGACCGTGCCGCAGCGCGACGCGTTCGAACTCGACCAGACCATCGTGCTGAAGATGCTGATCAACGCGCACTCCACCGGCGTGATGGCCAAGCTGGGCCGCGTGGTCGGCAACACCATGACCAGCGTGCAGCCGGGCAACCTGAAACTGATCGGCCGTGCCACATGGCTGATCCTCTCGCACGTCAACGGCACGCTGGAATCCTCCGCATGGCGCGCCGCGCACGGCACGACGGCGCCGCTGTCGTATGCCGAAGCGAATGCGGTGCTGTTCGACGCCATCGAGCAGCGCCGCAACGCGGTGGGCGCGGCCGGCCTGCCGGAAGTCGAGCTGTCCGTGGTGGCCGTGCTCGAGGCCCTGAAGACGGGCAAGCCGGTGGACTGGCCCGCGGCCGCCGCAACGCTGCGAGCGCAGGGCCTGAACCGTTATCTGGCGCCCTACGCCACCCCCACGCAGGACGCTACGCCCTGAGAGAGGGAGCGACTCGCGTCGCTCCCTCACGCTTATTCGATCAGCGCTGCTCTTTCGCCCGCGCGAACGCCGCCGCCAGCGCATTGTCGGCCGGCGCTGCGCTGGGCTTGACCGGTCCCGGTCCGCGCCGCGGGTCGCGCGAGGGGCCGCGCTCCTGCCCGCGCGACGGACGCGCATCGTTCGTCCGCGCCTCTCGCGGTGCCTGCGGCGCCGGCGCGTCGTCCAGCCGGCGGGTCAGCGCGATGCGCTTGCGCGCCACGTCGACCTCCAGCACCTTCACCTTGACGATGTCGCCGGCCTTAACCACCTCGCGCGGATCTTTCACGTAGCGGTCGGCCAGCGCGGAAATGTGGATCAGGCCGTCCTGGTGCACGCCGATGTCGACGAAGGCGCCGAACGCGGCCACGTTGCTGACCACGCCTTCCAGAATCATGCCTTCGCGCAGGTCCTTGATGTCTTCCACACCGTCGGCGAAGCGCGCGGCCTTGAACTCGGGGCGCGGATCGCGGCCGGGCTTTTCCAGTTCCTTGAGGATGTCGCGGATGGTCGGCACGCCGAACTTCTCGTCGGTGTACTGCTCAGGCTTCACCGCGCGCAGGAACACGATGTCGCCGACGATCTGCTTCACCTGCCGGCCGCTGCCGGCCAGGATGCGCTCGACCACCGGATAGGCTTCCGGATGCACCGAGGAGGCGTCCAGCGGTTCGTCTCCGTCGGCGACGCGCAGGAAGCCGGCGCACTGCTCGAAGGTCTTCTCGCCCAGGCGCGGCACGCCAAGCAGCGCCTTGCGCGAGCGGAAGGCGCCATGCTCGTCGCGGAAGCGCACGATGTTCTCGGCCACCGTCGACGACAGGCCGGACACGCGCGTCAGCAACGCCGCCGAGGCGGTGTTGACGTCTACGCCGACCGCGTTGACGCAGTCCTCGACGCGGGCATCCAGCGCGCGGGCCAGACGGAACTGGTCCACGTCGTGCTGGTACTGGCCCACGCCAATCGCCTTCGGCTCGATCTTCACCAGCTCGGCCAGCGGGTCCTGCAGTCGGCGCGCGATGGAGACCGCGCCGCGGATACTGACGTCGAGATCCGGGAATTCCTTCGACGCGAACTCCGAGGCGGAATAGACCGATGCACCGGCCTCGCTGACGACGATCTTCTCCAGCTTCAGCTCCGCCGCCTGCTTGATCAGGTCGCCGGCCAGCTTGTCGGTCTCGCGGCTGGCGGTGCCATTACCGATGGCGATCAGCTCCACCTGGTGTTTCGCGCACAGCGCACGCAACACATGCAGCGACGCGTCCCACTGGCGCCTGGGTTCGTGCGGATAGATCGTGGCGTGGTCGACCAGCTTGCCGGTGCGGTCCACCACGGCGACCTTCACGCCGGTGCGCAGGCCCGGATCCAGGCCCAGCACGGCCTTCGGTCCGGCGGGCGCCGCCAGCAGCAGGTCCTTGAGGTTGTCGCCGAACACGGCGATGGCCTCGGCCTCGGCCTTCTCGCGCGCCTGGTTGAACAGGTCCAGCAGCAGGTGCATGTGCAGCTTGGCGCGCCAGGTCAGGCGGCAGGCATCCAGCAGCCATTTGTCGGCGGCGCGGCCCTTCGACGCCACGCCTGCATGCACGGCGACGCGACCTTCGGCCTGCTGGTGACCGGCCTCGGCCTCCATGCCCGGGTCGAGATCGAGCAGCAGGATCTCCTCGCGACGCGCGCGGAACAGCGCCAGCAGGCGGTGCGAGGGAATCTTCGCCAGCGGTTCGGCATGGTCGAAGTAGTCGCGATACTTGGCGCCTTCGTTCTCCTTGCCCTGCGCAACCTTGGCGCGGATCACGCCGACCTCGGTCATCCAGGCGCGCAGTTCGCCGACCAGCGCGGCGTTCTCGCCCCAGCGTTCCATCAGGATCGCGCGTGCGCCGTCCAGCGCCGCCTTGGCGTCGGCCACGCCCTTCTCGGCGTCGATATAGGCGGCCGCCGCGACTTCCGGCACCTGGGTGGGATCGGCCAGCAGGCCATCGGCCAGCGGCTCCAGTCCCGCCTCGCGCGCGATCTGCGCGCGGGTGCGACGCTTGGGCTTGTACGGCAGGTACAGGTCTTCGAGGCGCGCCTTGCTGTCGGCCGCTTCGATGTCGGCACGCAGCGCGTCGGTCAGCTTGCCCTGCTCGTCGATGCTGGCCAGCACGGCGGCGCGGCGGTCTTCCAGTTCGCGCAGGTAGGTCAGGCGCATCTCGAGGTCGCGCAGCTGGATGTCGTCCAGCCCGCCGGTGACTTCCTTGCGGTAGCGGGCGATGAAGGGAACCGTGGCGCCTTCATCCAGCAGCGCGATGGCGGCCTTGGCCTGCGCGGTCTGGGCGCCGATCTCGGCGGCGATGGTGGCGGCGATGTGCTGGGCGATCGTGGGATTGCGGTCTTGCATTGCGTCCGTACTGGAAAACCCGATGGACCGGGTGGGACCCGGATTGTGGCAACCGGCGGCCGCGCTGGAAACGGGTTGACAGCGCGGCCGGGAATCACCAAAGAAAACGGGCCGCTTGCGCGGCCCGTTTTGCATACGCGGCAACGATGGCTTACGAGCGAACCGGCAGCACGCGGACTTCGACGCGGCGGTTCATCGCGCGGCCGGCGTCGGTGTCGTTGCTGGCGACCGGATAACGCTTGCCCATGCCGACGATCTCGAAGCGCTCGCGCTGCAGGCCCTGGCCGATCAGGTAGTTGCCGACCGCGGACGCACGCTGTTCCGACAGGCGCTGGTTGACCGCGTCCGAACCGATGCTGTCGGTGTGGCCGCTGACTTCCACGATGGTCTGGTTGTACTCGCGCAGCGTGGCGGCCACGTTGTTGAGCGCGGGATAGAACTGCGACTTCAGGTCGGCCTTGCCGAAGTCGAAGGTCACGCCGTCGGGCAGGTTGAGCTTGATGACGTCGCCATCGCGGCTGACGTCGATGCCGGTCCCGGCGGTCTGGCGGCGCAGTTCGGCCTCCTGGCGATCCTGGTAGGCACCGATGGAGCCGCCTGCCAGGCCGCCCACGCCCGCGCCGACCAGCGCGCGCTGGCGGCGCTCGGTGGCGTCGCTGCCGCTCAGCAGGCCGGCGACCGCGCCGATGCCCGCGCCGATCAGAGCGCCGGTGCGGGTGCGGTTGGGGTCGTTCGGGTCGCTGGTCTGGCCGGTGTAGCTGGCGCAGCCTCCCAACATCGTCACGGTAAGCGCCGCGAGGGCGCCGGTCTTGAGCATCGCGTTCATGGTGTCTCCTGGGTGGCTTGCGGGTAAAGCGAACGGGGGGCAAGCCTAACCAGCAGAATGTTCATGCGACGCGATTTGAGCCCTGTTCATTCAGGTGGCGGCGGGGATCAGGACAGCATGCCGCTGGCGGTCGGCGCATCGAGCGTCCGCTCCCAGTCCCCCATCAGCGACAGGTACAGCAGCTTGTCGAACTCGGGTCCGAACCGGCGGATCACCGCATCCGGGTCGGGAATCAGCTTGGCGTCGGCGATCAGTCCGAAGTGCACGCGTCCGTTGTAGCTGAGGATGGACACGCCGATGCCGATGGACCCGGTCTGCGGTACCCAGAACATCATGTCGCGGACGCGCGAGCCGCCCATGTACAGCGGCTGCTGCGGACCGGGCACGTTGGTCGCCACGGCGGTCGCCTTGCGCGAGAACAGCTCCAGCGCGACGCTCTGGATCGCCGCCGGCGCCATGCCAAGCGCGGCAAGAAGTCCAAATGCAACAATGGCTTGCCGTGAATTCTTAAGGTCACGCATGCACTCGGCAACACGTTCGAGCCGGCGGATCGGGTTGTCCTCGCCCACCGGCAGATCCAGGAACACAAGGCCGAAGTGGTTGCCCAGCTTGCGCGCATGTTCGAGCGGTCGCAGGTTGACCGGGACGGTCGCGCGCAGGGTCACGCCGTCCAACTGCTCGCCGCGTTCCAACATGTAGCTGCGCAACGCGCCGGCCGCGGCGGCCATCAGCACGTCGTTGACCGTGCAGTCGCAGGCGCGCCCGACCGCCTTCACTTCCTCCAGGTCCAGCGGCTCGGCCCAGGCCACGCGCTTGCTGACACCCAGCTTGCCGCGCAGCAGGGTGGGCGGATCGTCCGACAGCGACAGCGCATGCAGCAGTTCGCGGCCGATCTCGCCGCCCTCCTTCGCCAGCATCGTCGCCAGCGTGGGGTCCTGCATCATCTCCATGCCCTTGCCCAGCACCTTGCCGCCGATCTGCACGTAGCGGTCGATCGCGCCGACCCGACGCACGACCTCGGCGCCATCCTTCTTCAGCCACGCCGAGCGCAGGTCCTTGCCGGCATCCGGTTTGCGGCTGGTATCGGTCAGCGACAGCAGCACCTGCACCAGCGCGATGCCGTCCGCGTAGCTGTGGTGGATGCGCGCCACCAGCGCCGAACCGGTGCCGTAGCGTTCGATCAGGTGGAACTGCCAGAGCGGCTTGGTCTTGTCGAGGGGCGTGGACGCCATCTGGCTGGTGAAGCGTTCCAGCGCCTTCTTTTCGGATTTCGGGTCATGCCGGCCGGGCAGCGCGGAGATGCGCACGTGCCAGTCCAGGTCGAAATCCTGGTCGACGACCCAGGACGCCCCCGCCGGCGTGTCGACGGCCTTCTGCAGGAAGCGCGGATAGGCCAGGAAGCGCTTCTTTATCACCTGCTTCAGGCGATCGAGCGTCATCGGCTCGTCGAACATCAGCACGCCGGTGATCATCATCGGGTTGGTCGGACGACACATCCGCAACCAGGCGGTATCCACCCGCGACATCGGCTCGCGACGCGGCTTTGCCGGCGCCTTCTTCGTGGCCATGCATGTTCTCCTCTCCCGCACCGAGTGAAGCACGCGGTGCCGAAAGGCGTCAAACGCGGCTCAGCTCACGGTCTGGCGGTACGCCGCCAAGGCGCCATCGCGGCCGACCGCCAGATCGGCGATGGGATGGCGCGGATAGTCCGGCGCCAGCCGCGCCAGCACGTCCGGCTTCTGCCACGGCGCGAAACGCAGCGGCACGGGCAGCGCTGCCAGCTCGGGCACCCAGCGCGCGATGTACGTACCGTGGGGATCGAACTTCTCTGCCTGCGTCACCGGGTTGAACACGCGGAAGTACGGCGCGGCATCGGCGCCGGTGCCCGCGGTCCACTGCCAGCCCAGCGTGTTGCTGGCGAGGTCGGCGTCCACCAGCGTGTCCCAGAACCAGCGCGCACCGTGCAGCCAGTGGTAGCGCAGGTGCTTGGTCAGGTAGCTGGCCACGATCATCCGCACGCGGTTGTGCATGTAGCCGGTGGTCCAAAGTTCGCGCAAGCCGGCGTCGATGATCGGCACGCCGGTGCGTCCGCGTTGCCAGGCCGCCAGCGACGCCGGATCGACCTTCGCCCAGTCGAAATGCTCGAAGCGCGGGTTGAGGTTCTGCGTCGTCGTCTGCGGAAAGTGGTGCAGCAGGTGGTAGCCGAACTCGCGCCAGCCCAGCTCACGGATGTAGCCGTCCATGTCGGCGCTGTTGGCGGCGGTGCGCACGCGCTCCAGCTCGGCGGTGATCCGCCAGGGGGCGATTTCCCCGAAGTGCAGGTAGGGCGACATCCGTGAGGTGCCGACACGATCGGGACGGTCGCGGTCGGTGCGGTAGCCGTTGAGCGCACCGTCGATGAAGACCTCCAGTGCCTCGCGTGCGCCGGCTTCGCCCGGCGTCCACGTGTCCCAGAAGCCTGCATCCCAGCCGAGCGACGGCACGAGCCGCCACGCCTCCAGCGGTTCGCTCCGCAGCGCGTCATCGACCGGTGGCAGTCGTGCCGGCGCCGTCCACGATTCGGGGACCCGCCACTGCGCCAGGGCCGCGCGCCAGAACGGGGTGAACACCTTGTACGGCGTGCCCTGCTGGGTGGCGAGGTCCCAGGGCTCGAACAGCAGCACGCCCTTGAAGCTTTCCACCTGCAGTCCACGTTCGCGCAGCGTCTTCTTCAACGCCGCATCGCGTGGCTGGGTGGCGGGTTCGTACTTGCGGTTCCAGAACACCGCCTCGGCGCCGGTGTCGGCCACCAGGGTGTCCAGCGCGGTGGCGCTGGGACCGCGCCGCCGCAGCAGGCGCGATCCACGGGCCTGCAGGTCGGCATCGAGCGCCGCCAGCGTGCGATGCAGCCACGCGTTCGATGCGCCACCCGGCGCCCACTCGCCCTCCTCTTCCGGTGCATGTACGTACACCGGCACGGGCGTGAACCCCTGGTCTAGCGCCGCGCGCAGCGCCGGATTGTCGTCCAGGCGCAGATCGTGGCGAAACCAGACGAGGGCGTTAGGCATGTGGAGAATCCAGGGCAGAGAAGCGCTTTACGCGGCCGACGATGTTCCGGATGCGCCGCCGCTGTATTCGCGCGGGATGCGTGCGTTCAACCCGGTCAGGATCTCGTACGGGATGGTGCCCGCGGCCTGCGCCACCGCTTCGCACGAGATCGTCTGCTCCCCTTGCCGGCCCATCAGCACCACCTCGTCCTCGTTGTAGGCCGTGCCCACGGGACCCAGATCGACCATCAGCTGGTCCATGCAGACCCGTCCGACGATGGGACGACGCGCACCGCGCACGAGCACCTCGCCACGCGAGGACAGCGAACGCGGATAACCATCGCCATAACCGATCGGCACGGTCACCACACGCGTATCGTCCGTCGCGGTCCAGGTGGCACCGTAGCTGACGCTGCGACCCGCCTTCACCACCTTGAAGTAGACCACTTTAGAGACCAGCGAAAGCGCTGGTCGCAGGTCAACGGTCGGTCGCGAGGCGGGGTCCGGCATCACGCCGTACAGCGCGATGCCCGGACGCACCATGTCCAGGCAGGTCTCCGGGAAATGCAGCACGCCGCCGGAATTGGCCAGGTGGCGGATCGGCATGGGCGCACCGATGCGGTCGAAATGCGTGCACGCATGCAGGAAGCGCTGCAGCTGTTCGTGCGTCATCGGCGATGCCGGGTCGTCCGAGCACGCCAGGTGCGAGTAGATGCCCTTCACCGTGCACCACGACGACGCGACGGCGGCGTCGATGAAAGCGCCCGCGTTCTCGCTGTGCACGCCGATGCGCTCCATGCCGGTGTCGACCTTCAGGTGGATCACCGCCTTGCGTCCCAGCGACGCCGCCGCCTGCTCCACCTGCCGCAGCTTGGTGATCGAGGAGACGGTCACCTCCAGATCGTGGGCGAGGAACTGCGCCACCTGCGGCGCGTGGATGCCGCCCAACACCAGGATCGGCACCGTCAAGCCGGCACGGCGCAGCGCGATGCCTTCCTCGACGAACGCGACGCCCAGTTGGTCGATGCCCTGCGACTCGAGATGAAGCGCCACCGGCACCAGGCCGTGGCCGTAGGCATTGGCCTTGACGATGCCCATCACCGGTACGCCGACATGGGTGTGGATCGCGCGCAGGTTTTGCGTCAGCGCGTCCAGATCCACGCGGATGCGCGTGGGGCGGTCGTTGGCCTCGGGGCGGAGATCGTGGTCGGGAATCACGTGGGCAGCCGATGGCGTCATGCGCAGATTGTAGCCCCGGCCGACGGATTCCCCAGCCAGCGCGACCCGTCACCACACGGCTACACTGGCACCGACGTGATGTTCCAGAGGGAACCGCATGAAACCCAACCAAGGGTTCATTCTGGCCGGTGTCGTGTTGCTGGCGGCCTGCGCGGGATGGTGGGCGTGGAAGCACGCCGGCACATCACCGATGTCCAATGATGCGACGGGGTCACTCGCTGCGGAATCACCTGTCCCGCGTATGGACGGACCCGGTGCAGGCGCGAGCGCCTTGGCTCATCCTGCGGGGGATCATTCGTCCCGCATCGCGACTTCCGACACCGACACCGACGCGGCAGCCACCATGCCGGCGCCCGTCGTACCGCGCGACGCCAATGTGGGTGTTGCGCCGCGCCCGATTACGCCCGAGGGCGAAGCGAGGATTGACGCCCTGCTTGCCGGATTGCGACGCACCGACGACGCGACGGCCCGGGACTACGAACTGCTGGCG
Source organism: Pseudoxanthomonas sp. Root65 (assembly GCF_001427635.1). NCBI lineage: Bacteria > Pseudomonadati > Pseudomonadota > Gammaproteobacteria > Lysobacterales > Lysobacteraceae > Pseudoxanthomonas > Pseudoxanthomonas sp. Root65. The sequence goes on along the minus strand of NZ_LMHA01000002.1, from coordinate 773,333 downwards.
CGCTCGGAACCCTCGGACCCCGACACCTCCCCTCGCCTGGAATCATTGATCCAGCAGGTCATCGATCGTCATGCGGGCGACCTCGGACAGCTGGAAATCACGCGCCCACGCTGCAGCAGGAGCTTGTGCATGTTGGCAGCGGTTTCTCATGTGCCACAGACCCGGCACGCCCAGGCCGATTACTCGCGCCTCACCGGCCACATGTTCGCCGAGCCGTGGTTCCGCGAGGCGTTCTTCGATCAACGGACGACCGTTCACGGGGATCGCCAGGGCGTGGTCTATGTGAGCTACTTCATCCGCAAATAGCCTGCTACTCGAACGCACCGATGCTGTCGTGGCTCAGGTTGTCGAAGCGGGTGTACTCGCCGAAGAAGCGCAGCTTGCACGAGCCGGTCGGGCCGGAACGCTGCTTGCCGATGATGATCTCGGCCAGGCCTTTGTCCGGCGAGGTTTCCTTGTTGTAGTAGTCGTCGCGGTAGATGAAGACGATCATGTCGGCGTCCTGCTCGATGGCGCCCGATTCGCGCAGGTCGGCCATCACCGGGCGCTTGTCGGTGCGCGTTTCCAGCGAGCGGTTGAGCTGCGACAGTGCGATCACCGGGACGTTGAGTTCCTTCGCCAGGCCCTTCAGCGAGCGCGAGATCTCGGAGATCTCGGTCGCGCGGTTCTCGCTGTTGCCGGGCACCGACATGAGCTGCAGGTAATCGATGACGATCAGCCCGAGGTCGTGCTCGCGCTTCAGCCGGCGCGCCTTGGAACGCAGTACGTCGGGCGACAGGCCGGGCGTGTCGTCGATGAAGACCTTGGCCTGGTCCTTGAGGATGCGGATGGCGCTGGTGACGCGGCTCCAGTCCTCGTCCTCCAGCTGACCGGTGCGCAGCCGGGTGGCGTTGATGCGGCCGACCGAGGAGATCAGGCGCATCGCCAACTGGCCGGCCGACATTTCCATCGAGAAGATCGCGACCGCCTTCTTGGACTTGATGGCCGCGTACTCGGCCATATTCAGCGCCAGCGTGGTCTTGCCCATGGCCGGACGCGCCGCCAGGATCACCAGGTCGGTGGGCTGCAGGCCCGCGGTCATCATGTCGAACTCGGTGTAGCCGGTCGGCAGGCCGGTCACCGTACCGCCGCTCTCGGAGCGCACGCGCAGGACCTCGAACGCGTCCTTCAGCGCGTCGTTCATCGCCACGAAGTCGGTGCGCCCGCGCGCGCCCTGCTCGGCGATGGCGAACACCTTCTGCTCGGCCACGGCCAGCATCTCGTCGCTTTCCTTGCCCTCGGGCTGGAACGCGTCGTTGACGATCTCGGTACCGACTTCGATCAGCTGCCGCATCACCGCCTTGTCGCGGACGATCTCGGCGTAAGCAGTGATGTTGGCGGCCGACGGCGTGGTGCTGGCCAGTTCCACCAGGTAGGCACCGCCGGCGACCAGCTCCATGTGTCCCTGCGATTCGAACCATTCGCCCAGCGTCACGGCGTCGAACGGCCGGTTGCGCTCGGCCAGTTCGCCGATGGCACGATAGATCAGCTGGTGGTCGCGCCGGTAGAAGTCGTTGGGCGTGAGCTTGTCGTTGATGCGGTCGTAGGCCTCCGGTGCCAGCATCAGGCCGCCCAGCACCGCCTGCTCCGCTTCGATGGAGTTTGGCGGCACGCGCAGTTGTTCGATGCGCGAATCGTGCGGGTCGGTGCGGAAGCCGGTACGTGCGGGCATGGACAGAGACAACCAGATCGGAGGAACGCCGGACCGGACATGCTAGAGGCCCGGCCTGTGGGCTCGCGACGGAACAACCTGTGGATAAGTGACGCACGTTGACCGCGCGTCATCTCACCCGCTGCGACGGAACCGTCCGCCGGTCCGCAGAAACAGCACGGGCGCCTTTCGGCGCCCGTCTGTCGGCATCACGGAGGATGCGCGGGGTGGATCAGGCTTCGGCCTGCACCACGACCTTGACGGTCGTCTGCACGTCGGCGTGCAGCTTCACGACGATGTCGTACTCGCCGATGTTGCGCAGCGCGCCTTCGCCCATGATGACCTCGCTCTTCTCGAGCGGCAGGCCGGCGGCGGTGAAGGCGTCGGCGATGTCGCGCGGGCCGACCGAACCGAACAGCTTGCCTTCGGTGGCGGCGTTGGCGGTGATCGTCACGCTGGCGCCTTCCAGCTTGGCGGCGCGGGCTTCGGCGTCATCATGCACGGCCTTGGCCTTGGCTTCGTACTCGGCGCGCTTGGCTTCGAACTCGGCGACGTTGGCGGCGGTGGCCGGCACGGCCTTGCCCTGTGGCACCAGGAAGTTGCGGCCGTAGCCCGGCTTGACGTTGACCTTGTCGCCCAGGACGCCCAGGTTGGTCACTTTCTGCAGAAGAATCAGTTCCATCGTGTATCTCCGATTCGTTAGCGGCCGCAGGGCGACCGCAACTGGTTGCTGTCCGAATGGACGGTATTTTTGAAGACAGGAGTGAGCGAAGAAGAGTGAGAAGTGAGGGAGAACACACCTCTTCACTCACTCCTCGCGGCGGAGCCACTACTCACTCCTCGCCCTCAGACGTCGTGGTTGTCCGTGTACGGGATCAGCGCCAGGAAACGGGCGCGCTTGACCGCGGTGGACAGCTGACGCTGGTAACGGGACTTGGTACCGGTAACGCGGCTCGGCACGATCTTGCCGTTCTCGGTCAGGTACTGGCGCAGGGTGTTGAGATCCTTGTAGTCGATCTCTTTCACGCCTTCGGCGGTGAACTTGCAGAACTTGCGGCGACGGAAGAACTTGGACATGGGTGTGCTCCTCAGGCGGCTTCGGCGGTGTCGGAATCGGTCGAGGCTTCGGTACCGGCCTCGTCGTCGTCACGGCGGCGGCGCTCGCCACGCTCGGGCTTGTCGCCCTTCTCGTCCTTGTTCTTCATGATCAGGGACTGCTCGGTGTCCGGGCCATCACGCTTGATGACCAGGTTGCGCAGCACCGCATCGTTGAAGCGGAAGCTCTCGACCAGCTCGCTCAGCACGGCCTGGTCGGCTTCGATGTTGAGCAGCACGTAATGGGCCTTCACCAGGTTCTGGATCGGGTAGGCCAGCTGGCGGCGGCCCCAGTCTTCCAGACGGTGGATGGTGCCGTTGCCCGCCTCGATCAGCGACTTGTAGCGCTCGATCATGGCCGGCACCTGCTCGCTCTGGTCCGGATGGACCAGGAACACGACTTCATAGTGACGCATCGTTTTTACCTTTCGGATGTGGGTCCGGCCAGGGAAAAGGCCGGACGGAACAGCCCCCCGATGCCCGGATCGGACACGGTGGAGCGAGGACCGACGGCCAGGCCGACCATCGGGAGCCGGAAATTATGGCAGGTCAACCACTTAGGGGCAAGTCACGGCCCGCGGAGCGGTCAGGCGGCGTCGGCGGCCGTGGTGAAGCTCTCGCCGCAGCCGCACTCGGCCGCCGCGTTGGGGTTGCGGAAGATGAAGGTTTCCGAGAGCCCCTGCTTGGCGAAGTCGATCTCGGTGCCGTCGACCAGCGGCAGGCTGGCGGCGTCGACGTAGATCTTCACCCCCGCGAACTCGAACACGGTGTCGCCCTCGCGCGCGTCGCGGGCCAGGTCAGCCACATGGCCCCACCCCGAACAGCCGGTGCGGGTCACGCCGAAGCGCAGGCCGAGTGCAGCCGGGGTCTGCTCGACGAAGCGCTGCACGCGCTCGAGTGCGACCGGGGTGAGGGTGATGGCCATGCGTGTCTCCTGTGCAACGCAAACGATTATAGGCCGCCGGGCGCGCCGAGGGCTGCGCGGCTCTTGTAAACTCCGCGTTCCATTAATAAGTCTGTTATCGAAGGATTCAAGCCATGACGGTGGTGAGCGTCGAACATGCGCTGGCGGGCAAGCTCCCGGCCGGCGGCGAAGTCACGGTGCGCGGCTGGGTGCGCACGCGGCGCGATTCCAAGGCGGGCCTGTCCTTCGTCAACGTCAGCGACGGCTCCTGCTTCGCGCCCATCCAGGTGGTGGCGCCCGATTCGCTGGCCAACTACGAGTCCGAGATCAAGCACCTGACCACCGGCTGCGCGGTCGTCGCCACCGGCACGCTGGTCGCCTCGCAGGGCCAGGGCCAGAGTTTCGAGATCCAGGCCTCATCGGTCGAGGTCGTGGGCTGGGTGGAAGACCCCCTCACCTACCCCATGCAACCCAAGCAGCACTCGCTGGAGTATCTGCGCGAGTTCGCCCACCTGCGCCCGCGCACCAACCTGTTCGGCGCGGTCACCCGCATCCGCAACTCGCTGGCGCAGGCGGTGCACCGGTTCTTCCACGAGAACGGCTACTTCTGGATCAGCACGCCGATCATCACCACCTCCGACGCCGAGGGCGCCGGGCAGATGTTCCGCGTGTCCACCCTGGACCTAGTCAACCTGCCGCGCGACAAGGAAGGCGCGGTCGACTTCTCGCGCGACTTCTTCGGCAAGGAGACCTTCCTGACCGTCTCCGGCCAGCTCAACGCCGAGGCGTACGCGCTGGCGATGAGCAAGGTCTATACCTTCGGCCCGACCTTCCGCGCCGAGAACAGCAACACCACGCGCCACCTGGCCGAATTCTGGATGATCGAGCCGGAAGTCGCCTTCAATGACTTGGCCGCCAACGCGCAGCTGGCCGAAGACTTCCTGAAGTACCTGTTCCGTGCCGTGCTCAGCGAGCGCGCCGACGACCTGGCCTTCATCGCCGAGCGCGTCGAACCGACCGCGCTGACCCGGCTGGAAGCTTTCGTCAACTCGCCGTTCGAGCGCATCGACTACACCGATGCGATCGCGCTGCTGCAGAAGTCGGGGCAGAAGTTCGAGTTCCCGGTCGAATGGGGCCTGGACCTGCAGACCGAACACGAGCGCTGGCTGACCGAGCAGCATGTCGGCCGCCCGGTGGTGGTGACCAATTATCCGGAGCACTTCAAGGCCTTCTACATGCGTCTGAACGACGACGGCAAGACGGTCGCCGCGATGGATGTGCTGGCACCCGGCATCGGCGAGATCATCGGCGGCAGCCAGCGCGAAGAGCGCCTGGACGTGCTGGACGCGCGCATGGCGCAGTTCGGCCTGGATCCGGCGCATTACGGCTGGTATCGCGACTTCCGCCGCTACGGTTCGGTGCCGCATGCGGGCTTCGGCCTCGGCTTCGAGCGGCTGGTGGTGTATGTCTGCGGGCTGTCCAACATCCGCGACGCCATCGCCTACCCGCGCGCGCCGGGCAACGCGGAGTTCTGATGATCCTGTTCTTCGCCCTCTGCTTCGTCGGGGTCGCCATCGCCGGCTTCTGCGCGTTCGTCATCTTCTGGCCGCTGACGCTGGTGCATGTCCGCGACCGTCACGGCGCGCTCGGCGCGGAGTGGGGCGAAGGCGCCTTCCTCAAGCCGGTCGCGCTGCGCTGGCTGCTGTCGGGCGACTACCGCAGCATTCCGGACACGTCGCTGTCGGGCCTGGCCACGCCGGCGCGCATCTCGCTGTGCGTCATCATGGTCGGGCTGGCGATGGCCGGCCTGCTGGCCCTGTGGGCGGAGGCGTTCGCATGACGCCGTTCCTCCGTGAAGACTGGTACCTCGCCTCGCTGGGCCGCACGCTGATCTGGGCACGCTTGCGCGTGCTGGACGCCGGCACCGCCGAGGTGCTGGACAGCGACGGCAACACCCTGCCCTACGACAGCGAGGACAGTGCGCGGGCCGCGCTGTTCGATGCGGAGTTCGTGGCGTTCGACGGCCTGGACGAAGACGACGCGCTGGCGCGCGGCTTCTCGCTGGCCGGCGTGCAGCCGCCGCACGCCGACGACGATGCCGCACTGGTGCCGAAGATGGTGCAGTCGCTCGGCGCACGCGCCTGATTCCACCATGTATACGCCACGCGCGTTCGTCGAAACCGACCTGGTCGCACTCGACCGGCTGATCGCGCGCGATGCCTTCGTCACCCTGGTGACCGTCGCCGACGGGGTGCCGTGTGTCAGCCACCTGCCCGTGCTCTATGCGCGTGAAGGCGACCGGATCGTCATCGAGGGGCACTGGGCGAAACCGAATCCGCAGGCGCGTCATGCCGGCCCTGCCCTGCTGATCGTGCATGGCCCCCATGCCTATCTGTCGCCGGGCTGGTACGTGGACAAAGAGGAAGCCGCACGCGTCCCGACCTGGAACTATGCGGTCGCGCACCTGCATGGCGTACTGGAGCTCACCGACGACACCGCCGAACTGGCGTCAATCGTCGATCGCCTCAGCCAGCTCAACGAAGCCCGGGTGGGCAACGACTGGCGCTTCGAGCATGACCGCGACGACCATGTGCGCCAGCTGCGCGGCATCGTCGGTTTCCGCTTCATGGTCGAGCGCGTGGAGTTGAAGTTCAAGCTCAGCCAGAACCATCCTGCCGCCAATGTCGAAGGCGCTGCCGCCGCGCTGAGGCAGCTGGGGGGCGAAGACAACGTGGCGGTATCCGAGCTGATGCGCGAGCGCCTGGCCCGCCAGGCAGCAGATGTGGGAGCGACGTGAGTCGCGACACGGCGACTTCACCCTCCAGGAGGGCCGGGAAAGCATCGCGACTCACGTCGCTTCCACAAGGCTAAACTCGCCCCACCTCCGCCCTGGATCCTTGCATGGACCTCAACCTCGCCGGCCGGCATGCCTTGGTATGCGGTGCCTCCGAAGGCATCGGCCGCGCAGCCGCCCATGAGCTCGCCCTGCTGGGCGCGGACGTGACCGTCCTGGCCCGTCGTGCCGAGGTGCTGGCGGACGTGGCCGCTGCGCTGCCGCGCATGGCCGCAGAACAGCACCACGGCAGTCTCGCCATCGACGTCGCCGATGCTGCGGCATTGCAGGCAAAGGTCGGCGCACTCGTGGCCGCCCGTCCGGTCCACATCCTCATCAACAACACCGGCGGCCCGCCCGGCGGACGCGCCATCGAGGCCGGCGCCGACGACTACCTGGCCGCCTTCCAGCGCCACCTGCTGGCCAACCAGTCGTTCGCGCAGCTGACGGTACCCGGCATGCGTGAAGCCAGCTGGGGCCGCATCGTCAACGTGGTCTCCACCTCGGTGAAGGAGCCCATCGCCAATCTCGGCGTCTCCAACACCATCCGCGGCGCGGTGGCCAGTTGGGCCAAGACGCTGTCGAAGGAACTGGGCGCCGACGGGATCACCGTCAACAACGTGCTGCCCGGTTACACGCGGACGCAACGACTTGAACAGATCCTGCAGGACCGCGTGCAGGCCACCGGCAAGGACGAAACCGCCATCAGCGCCGCCATGCTCGCCACCGTGCCGACCGGCCGCTTTGCCGAGGCGCACGAGATCGCCGCCGCCATCGCCTTCCTCGCCTCCCCTGCAGCGGCGTACATCACCGGTGTCAGCCTGGCCGTGGACGGTGGCCGCATGCAATCGATCTGAGGCCGTTTACGGGGGGGCTTGCCAGCCGGGTTAAGCTAATGGACATGGACCGCTTCGGCCACTTCATCGACGGCGAGACGCGCGCTGGCAGCGCCTGGCGTCCCGTGTTCGAGCCGGCCTCGGGCGAGATCTATGCCGAGGTCGCCGACGGTATCGAGAGCGATGTGCTGCTGGCCGTGCAGTCCGCCGAATCCGCCTTCCCTGCCTGGGCCGCGCTGCCCACCAGCGAACGATCGCGCTGGCTGGAGACGCTGGCCCAGGCCCTGGAACAACGCCGCGATGCGTTCGCCGCTGCCGAATCCCGCGACACCGGCAAGCCGCTGGCACTGGCGCGGAACGTCGAGATTCCACGCGCCATCGCCAACCTGCGCTTCTTCGCCCATGCCGCCACCCAGTTCGCCAGTGAGTCGCACCATGGCGAGGCAGGCTTGAACTACACCCTGCGGCCGCCACTGGGCGTGGTGGCGGCGATCTCGCCGTGGAACCTGCCGCTGTATCTCTTCACCTGGAAGATCGCGCCCGCGCTAGCGGCCGGCAATACGGTGGTCGCCAAACCGTCCGAGATCACGCCGGCCACCGCGACGCTGTTCGGACAGCTGGCCGCGGACATCGGCCTGCCGCGTGGGGTGCTGAACATCGTGCACGGCGCGGGCCCGGCCGTCGGCGAACCGCTGGTGCGGCATCCCGCGATCAAGGCGATCTCGTTCACCGGCAGCACGGCGGTTGGGCGGCGCATCGCCGGTCTGGCCGCGCCGGAGCTCAAGAAGGTCTCGCTGGAACTCGGCGGCAAGAACGCCACCTTGGTCTTCGCCAACAGCGACTGGCGCGCGCACCTGGACACCCTGCTGCGCTCGGCGCTCCAGAACGCCGGACAGATCTGCCTGTGCGGTTCGCGCCTGCTGGTGCAGCAGGCGATCTACGAGGAATTCCGCGACGTGCTGGTCGAGCGAGCCGCCGGGTGGCAGGCCGGGCCGCTCGACGATCCGGATACCCGTCTCGGCGCGTTGGTGTCGCAGGCGCACTTCGACAAGGTGCTGGCGTGCATCGCACGCGCGCGCGTCGAGGGCGGCCGCGTGCTGACCGGCGGCCATACGCTGGACCGTCCGGGCTGGTACATCGCGCCGACCGTGATCGAAGGCCTGGGACCGGAAGCCGCGACCAACCGCGAGGAAATTTTCGGCCCCGTGGTGACGCTGCAGCCGTTCGAGGACGAGGCCCATGCGCTTGCGCTGGCCAATGCCGGGGACTACGGCCTGGCAGCCACTGTGTGGACGCGCGACCTGGACCGCGCCCATCGCCTGGCAGCGCAGCTGCGCGCCGGCATTGTCTGGATCAATACGTGGATGACACGCGACCTGCGCACGCCGTTCGGCGGCACGGGGGCTTCCGGCCTGGGCCGGGAAGGCGGCCTGGAGGCCATGCGTTTCTTCACCGAACCCAAGAACGTCTGCATTGCGTTGCGCTGAGGAACCTAGACCCGAATGTCCGACCTGACCGAACTCGAGAAACTGCTGCAGAACAACCGCGACTGGGCCGACCGCATCAAGCAGGAGGACCCGGGCTTCTTCAAGCGCCTGTCCCAGCAGCAGTCGCCACGCTACCTGTGGATCGGCTGCTCCGATTCGCGCGTGCCGGCCAACCAGATCCTGGGCCTGGACCCGGGTGAGGTGTTCGTCCATCGCAACATCGCCAACGTGATGTCGCATGGCGACCTCAACGCGCTGTCGGTGGTGCAGTTCGCCGTCGACATCCTGAAGGTCGAACACATCCTGCTGGTGGGCCACTACGGCTGCGGCGGCGTGCATGCGGCGATGACCGGCCTGCGCGTGGGCCTGGCCGACAACTGGCTGCGCCATGTCGCCGACGTGGCGATGAAGCATGCGGACCTGCTGGAACAGGTGGACACCGAATCGCTGCGCCATGCGCGCCTGTGCGAGCTGAACGTCATCGAGCAGGTGTTCAACGTCTGCCAGACCACGGTGGTGCAGGACGCCTGGGCACGCGGACAGCCGCTGGCGATCCATGGCTGGGTCTACAGCCTGTTCGACGGGCGGGTGCGCGAGCTGGGCATGGACGTGAGCGCAGCCGACGAACTGCAACCCGCCTACCAGCGCGCCCTCGCGGGCGTGCCGCCCAAGGGCAAGCGCGATGAGTGAGGCCGTCCACGCCGATGCCGCGCCGAAGCCGGTCGGCCAGTATCCGCACGCGCGACGCGTGGGCGACCTGCTGTTCCTGTCAGGCATCGGGCCGCGCGATCCGGCCAGCAACGCCATCGTCGGCAACGTGCACGATGCGGACGGACGCCTGATCAGCTACGACATCGACGCGCAGTGCCGTGCCGTCTTCGCCAACGTGCGTGCCGTGCTGAAAGCCAGCGGTGCACGCTGGGAAGACCTGGTGGACGTGACGGTCTACCTCACCGACATGGCGCACGACTTCAAGGCCTACAACCGGGTCTGGACGGAGTACTTCCCCGACGCGGCCACCGCCCCCTGCCGCACCACGCTCGGCATCACCGCCCTGCCCACCCCTATCGCGATCGAGCTGAAGTGCATCGCGCACCTGCCGGAGCGCCGCTGAGATGCTGCCCAACCCGCTCAACTTCCAGGCCTGGATCGACGAGCATCGGCACCTGCTGAAGCCGCCGGTCGGCAACAAGGTCATCCATGACGGCGACTTCATCGTCATGGTGGTGGGCGGGCCGAACGCGCGCACCGACTATCACTGGGACGAAGGCCCGGAGTGGTTCTACCAGTTGGAAGGCGAGATGGTGCTGCGCATCCAGGAGGACGGTGCCGTGCGCGACATTCCGATCCAGGCCGGCGAGATCTTCCTGCTGCCGCCGCGGGTGCCGCATTCGCCGCAGCGCATGCCGGGCTCGGTCGGGCTGGTGATCGAGCGCAGGCGCCTGCCGCACGAGGACGACGGCCTGCTGTGGTTCTGCGAGCGCTGCAACGAGAAGGTGTACGAGGAGTACTTCCACCTCAACGACATCGAGAAGGATTTCTTCCGCGTCTTTGAAGCTTTCTACCGCAACGACGACCTGCGCACCTGCAAGGCCTGCGGCCACCTGAATCCCCGGCCCAGCCGCTACGAAATGCAGGCCGACTCGCAGGCCGACATCACCTGAGCTTGCACTTGCCCAATCTGGGCATTATCGTGCCCGATATGGGCATTAACGACATTCCCCGGTCTGGAAAGGTCAGCGAAGCGGCGGCGCGCTATGCCAGCGCCAGCCTATCCGGCGCCCTGTTCACCACCACCCAGCAGCGCGTGCTGGCCTGTCTGTTCGGCGAGCCCGGACGCAGCTACGCGGTCAACGAACTGATCCAGGCCACAGGCGCCGGCAGCGGCGCCGTCCAGCGCGAACTGGCCCGCCTGGCCGGCAGCGGACTGCTGACCGTCGAGCACGTCGGCAACCAGAAGCGCTACCGCGCCAATCCCGACGCCCCGATCCACGACGAGCTGGTGTCCATCGTCCGCAAGACCTTCGGCCTGGCCGAGCCGCTGCGCGAAGCGCTGGCGCCGCTGGCCGGGCGCATCCACGCCGCCTTCCTCTACGGATCGATCGCCAAGGGCAGCGACACCGCCCGCAGCGACATCGATCTGATGGTGATCGCCGACGACCTGGCCTACGCCGACGTGATGCTGGCGCTTCACCCGGTGGCCGAACGGCTGGGGCGGCAGGTCAATCCCACGGTCTACGCGCGCGACGAGCTGCGCACCCGGATCGACGCAGGGAACAGCTTCGTCACCCGGGTCCTGCAACAACCGCGGCAGTGGCTGATCGGGGGCGACGATGACCTCGCCGCTTGAGAATCTGGCCGGTTCCAGCGGCCCGCTCAGTGCCGAACCTCCCGACAAGAAGGAAGTCGCCGGCCTGCTGCGCTCCGGGCTGGCGCGACTGGCCGATGCGCACAGCGACGCGCTGTCGCTGGAAAGCCGCTTCGACCTGGCCTACAACGCGGCGCACGCGCTGAGCCTGGCGGCGCTGCGCCGCGCCGGCTACCGCGCGCGCCATCGCTATATCGTCTTCCAGGTGCTGCCGCATACGCTGGGGCTCGGCCCCGAGGTCTGGCGGGTGCTGGCCAAGGCGCATGACCTGCGCAACCTCGCCGAGTACGAAGGCCACGTGGAGGTGGACCGTCGCCTGGTCAACGACGTGATCGCCGCCTGCGAGCGGGTCTCCGACGCGCTGGAACGATGATCCGCAGCGCCGGGCCCATTCCCGCACCGTCGCGGCAACGCAGCGCGAAACCCGCGCAGTCAGCCCCTACAATCCCTCCATGCTGAAAATCGACACCCACGCGCATTTCCTGCCCCGTGACTGGCCCGACCTGGCGGCCAAGTACGGCGACCTGCGCTTCCCGGTGATCCACCACGGCGACGACGGTCGTCACCGCATCTACAAGGACGGCAAGTTCTTCCGCGAAATCCTGCCCAAGACCTGGGACCCGGAGGAACGCATCGCCGACTACGCCCAGTTCGGCGTACAGGTGCAGGTGATCAGCACGGTGCCGGTGATGTTCAGCTACTGGGCCAAGCCGCATCACGCCCTGGAACTGCACCAGGCGCTCAACGACCACACCGCCGCCGCCTGCCGCGACTACCCGCGCCATTACGCCGGCATCGGCACGGTGCCGATGCAGTCCCCGCGCCTGGCCGTGCAGGAACTGGAACGCTGCATGGACCAACTGGGGCTGCAGGGCGTGCAGATCGGCAGCCATGTCAACGACTGGAACCTGGACGCGCCGGAGCTGTTCGAGTTCTTCCAGGCCGCCAGCGAGCTCGGCGCAGCGATCCTGGTGCATCCGTGGGACATGATGGGCGCGGCGTCCATGACGAAGTACTGGCTGCCCTGGCTGGTGGGCATGCCGGCCGAACAGTCGCGCGCCGCGTGCAGCCTGATCTTCGGTGGCGTGCTGGAACGCCTGCCGCAACTGAAGGTCTGCTTCGCCCACGGCGGCGGCAGCTTCCCCTACACCATCGGTCGCATCGAGCATGGCTTCAACATGCGGCCGGACCTGGTGGCCACCGACAACCATCGCAACCCCCGCGACTACCTGGGCCGCGTGTACTTCGACTCCTGGGTCGCCGATCCGCGCGCGCTGCGCTACCTGCTGGACACCGTCGGCCACGCGCGCGTCATGCTGGGTACCGACTACCCGTTCCCGTTGGGCGAACAGGAACCGGGCGCCGGCATCGCCGCGCTGGGCCTGGACGAGGCGCAGCAGGCGCGCCTGTACCACGGCACGGCGCTGGAATGGCTGGGTCTGCCGGCGTCGAGGTTTCTATGAAACTTCGGTGTGGGAGCGACGTAAGTCGCGATCAACGAGTCCCTGTAGTGCCTCATCGCGACTCACGTCGCTCCCACAACCACATTGCCAGTCCTACCACCACTCCATGACCGACCCGCTGTCCCGCACCCACATCATCGCCCTCGATGCCGCCGATCCGCTACGTGCGCTGCGCAACGACTTCCTGATCCCGCGCCACAAGCACAACGACCAGGTGTACTTCTGCGGCAACTCGCTCGGCCTGCAGCCGAAGGGCGCGCGCACGTACATCAACGAGGTGCTGGACAAGTGGTCCACCGAAGCCGTGGAGGGCCATTTCACCGGCAACGCGCAGTGGATGACCTACCACGAACTGGTGCGTGACCCGCTGGCACGCGTGGTGGGCGCGGAGCCGGCCGAGGTGGTGGCGATGAACACGCTGACCACCAACCTGCACCTGATGATGGTGAGCTTCTACCGCCCCACGGCGGAACGGCCGGCGATCCTGATGGAAGCCGGCGCATTCCCGTCCGACCGACATGCGATGGAGTCGCAGGTGCGCTTCCATGGCTTCGACCCGGCGACCGACCTGATTGAAGTGGAGCCGGACCAGCCCGATGGCACGCTGTCGATGGCCGCCATCGAGCGCGCCATCGCCGAACACGGTCCGCGGCTGGCGCTGGTGCTGTGGCCGGGCATCCAGTACCGCACCGGACAGGCCTTCGACCTGGCCGAGATGGCCCGCCTTGGCCATGCGCAGGGCGCCATCGTCGGCGTCGACCTCGCGCATGCGGTCGGCAACCTGCCATTGCGCCTGCACGACAGCGGCGTCGATTTCGCCGTGTGGTGCCACTACAAGTACCTCAACTCCGGGCCGGGTGCCGTCGCCGGCTGCTTCGTGCACGCACGGCATGCGCTTACCGATCGACCGCGCTTCGCCGGCTGGTGGGGACACGAAAAGGAAACCCGCTTCCGCATGGCCCCCGAGTTCGTCCCCACGCCCGGCGCCGAGGGCTGGCAGCTCAGCAACCCGCCCATCCTGGGCCTGGCGCCGCTGCGCGCCTCGCTGGAACTGTTCGAGAAGGCCGGCGGCATGGACGCCATCCGCACCAAGTCGCTCAAGATCACCGGGCTGCTGGAAGCCCTGATCCGGACACGGCTGTCGGACGTGCTGCAGATCATCACGCCTGCCGACACCACCCGACGCGGCGCACAGCTGTCGCTGCGCGTGAGCGGTGGTCGCGAGCGCGGGCGTGAGCTGTTCGAGTACCTGCTGTCGGTGGGCGTCGTCGGTGATTGGCGCGAGCCGGACGTGATCCGCATCTCGCCCGCTCCGCTCTACAACCGCTACATGGACGTCCACCGCTTCGTCGAGGAAGTCGAGACGTGGCGCGGATTCTGATCGGGAGACCTACGCTTGGGCACTGAGACGCCTCGACACATCACCATCATCGGCGCCGGCCTCGCCGGCGCGCTGCTGGCCACGCTGATGGCCCGTGCGGGCTGGCGGGTGGACGTGTTCGAGAAGCGTGGCGACCCGCGCGTGCAGGGCTATGCCGGCGGGCGCTCGATCAACCTGGCGCTGACCGAGCGCGGCCGCCATGCGTTGCGGATGGCCGACGCCGACGATGCGGTGATGCGGCAGGCGGTGATGATGCGCGGTCGCATGGTGCATGCCCTCGATGGGCGGCAGCAGTTGCAGCGCTACGGGCGCGACGACTCGGAGGTCATCTGGTCGATCCATCGTGGCGATCTGAACATCACCCTGCTGGACCTGGCCGAGCGCGCGGGTGCGGCACTGCATTTCCATCGCCGGTTGGACACCGTGGACTTCGATGCGCAGGTCGTCCGGTTCGGTGACGAACAGGATGGCAGCGTGCATGCCGTGGGCTTCACTGCCCTGATCGGTGCCGACGGTGCCGGATCGTCGCTGCGCGGCGCCATGCAGCGACGCGAGGATCTGGGCGAGCGTACCGAGTTCCTCGACCATTCCTACAAGGAACTGGAAATCCCGCCGTCGGCCGACGGCGATTTCATGATGGAACCGAATGCGCTGCACATCTGGCCACGCGGACACTACATGTGCATCGCACTGCCGAACGATGAGCGCACGTTCACGGTGACGCTGTTCCTGCCCAATCACGGCGACCCAAGCTTCGCCAGCGTCCGTACGGGAAAGGACGCGAAAGCGCTGTTCCTGCGCGACTTCGCCGACGCCGTACCGCTGATCCCCGAACTCGAACAGGACTGGGAGACCAACCCCACCGGCCTGCTCGCCACGCTGTACCTGGATCGCTGGCATCTCGGCGGCCAGGCGGTCCTGCTGGGCGACGCGGCCCACGCCATGGTGCCCTTCCACGGCCAGGGCATGAACTGCGCCTTCGAGGACTGCGTGGCGCTGTCGCGGCATTTGCTGGGGTCTGACGACCTGGCCGTCGCCTTCGCCGCGTTCGAGGCCGAACGCAAGCCGAACGCGCTGGCGATCCAGGAGATGGCGCTGGAGAACTACGTGGAGATGCGCGACAAGGTCGACGACAGCGGCTTCCTGCTGCAGCGCGAACTGGAACTGGCATTGCAGGAACGCCACCCGCAACGCTTCGTCCCGCACTACACGATGGTCAGCTTCATGCGCATCCCCTACGCGCTGGCGCAGCACCGCAGCCACGTGCAGCGTGACCTGCTGGTGCGGCACACCGCAGGCCGGGCATCGCTCGACGGCATCGATTGGGCGGCAGTGGATGCGGATGTCAGTGAAAGGTTGCCGATCCTCGCGGACGCCGCGGCGATGGCCCACTGACAGGTGACCAGCATGGCCGACAGCTTCCTCTTCTGCGATCACGCCCCGATCCACCCTCCGGCGCGCGTTCAACGACGCCGTCGCAACGGCCCGGCACAATGACTTGCCGACGAAGGACGACGCATGGCGGGAACCTTTCTCTTCTACGATCTTGAGACCTTCGGCGCCGATCCGAGGCGCAGCCGTCTGGCGCAGTTCGCGGCGGTGCGCACCACGCCCGCGCTGGAGGTCATCGATGAACCGATCAGCTTCTTCGTGCAGCCCGCCGACGACCTGCTGCCCTCACCCATCGCCACGCTGATCACCGGCATCACCCCGCAACAGGCGCTGCGTGACGGCGTCAACGAGGCCGAGGCCTTCGCCCGCATCGCCGACGAAATGGGCCGGCCGGAAACCTGCACGCTGGGCTACAACAGCCTGCGCTTCGACGACGAGTTCGTCCGCCACGGCCTGTTCCGCAATTTCCACGAGCCGTACGAGCGCGAGTGGCGCGGCGGCAACTCGCGCTGGGACCTGCTGGACGTGATGCGGCTGATGCATGCGCTGCGGCCAGAGGGCATTGTCTGGCCGAAGCGCGAGGACGGCGCCACGTCGTTCAAGCTGGAGCACCTCGCGCTGGCCAACCGCGTACGCGACGGCGATGCGCACGAGGCGCTGTCGGACGTGTTCGCCACCATCGGTCTGGCGCGCCTGATGCGACAGGCGCAACCCCGCCTGTGGGACTACGCGCTGCAGTTGCGCGACAAGCGCTTCGCCGCGCGGCTGCTCGACACCATCGCCATGCTGCCAGTACTGCACGTCTCGCAACGCTATCCCGCGCACCGGCTGTGTGCCGCACCGGTGCTGCCGCTGGCCCGGCATCCGCGCATCGACAACCGCGTAGTGGTGTTCGACCTCGACAGCGATCCGGCGCCGCTGCTGTCGATGTCGCCGGACGATATCGCGGACCGTCTGTACACGCCGGCCGCCGACCTTCCCGAAGGCGAACAGCGCATCCCTTTGAAGGAAGTCCACCTCAACCGTGCACCGGCGCTGGTGGCGTGGTCGCACCTGAGGCCCGCCGACCTGGACCGGCTGGGCATCGATCCCGCGCGCTGCGAGCGCCACGCCGCGATCCTGCGCGAAGCCGGCCCCGAACTGGCCGAAAAAGTACGCCAGGTCTTCGCCGGCGAACGCGCTTTCCAGGCCGGCGATGTGGACGGATCGCTCTACGACGGTTTCCTGGCCGATGCCGACAAGCGTCGCTTCACCGACGTGCGCACCACCCCGCCTGCGTTGCTCGGCCAGCGCGATTTCGGCTTCCGCGATGCGCGGCTGCCGGAACTGCTGTTCCGCTATCGCGCGCGCAATTGGCCCGACACCCTGTCCGCCGGCGAACGCCAGCGTTGGGACGACTACCGGCGCCAGCGCCTGGGCACGGACAGCGGGCTGTCCGAGTACAGCTTCGAGCGCTTCGATGCGGAAGTGGCCGAACTGCGGCTCACGCAGGCCGCCAGCACCGACAACCTGGCGCTGCTGGACAAGATCCAGCAGTGGCGCGACGACCTGCAGGCCAGCCTGTAACGGCACGTCGAGGGCGATCTTGCCGGTTCCATGACGCCGGCGTGTCTAGAATGGCGACCATGGCCACCTACTTCTCCGATGCCAGTTTCAAATTCCTGCGCGGGCTGGCGCGCCACAACGACAAGACCTGGTTCGCCGACCACAAGGCACAGTACGAAGACCATGTCCGGCAACCGTTCCTGCGCCTGCTGACGGACCTGCAACCGGACCTCGCCGCGGTCAGCCTGCATTTCCGCTCCGAGCCCAAGACCGTCGGCGGTTCGCTGTTCCGCATCTACCGCGACGCGCGCTTCTCCAACGACAAGTCGCCCTACAAGTCCTGGCAGGGTGCACGCCTGTTCCACGAGCGCCACAAGCAGGTACCGGCCCCGTCGTTCTACCTGCACCTGCAACCGGGCGAATGTTTCGTGGGCGCCGGCCTCTGGCATCCGGAACCGGATACGCAGCGGCGCGTCCGCCAGTTCATCCTCGACAATCCCGGCAGCTGGAAGAAGGCCGCGCACGACCCTGCGTTCCGGCGCCGCTTCGAGTTCGAGGAGAGCGAGAAGCTGGTTCGGCCGCCGCGCGGCTTCCCGGCCGATTTCGAGTTCATCGACGACCTGAAGCACCGCAATTTCGTCTTCTGGCGCCCGCTGGACGATGCCACCATGATGGGACCGCGCCTGCGGCAGGCCCTGGCGGGCGATCTGAAGATGCTGGGGCCGTTCGTCGACTACCTGTGTGCTGCGCTGGACCTGGAATTCTGACCCGGAGATTGCACGGATGAAGAAGTGGCTCGTCGGCGGTGTACTGCTGGCCCTTCTGCTGGGACTGGCCACGTATGTGGTCGCCGGCCCCTATCTCGCCCTGCACGGCATCCGCACGGCGCTGGCGCAGCAGGACACGGCGAAGCTCCAGAAACACGTGGATTTCCCCGCGCTGCGGGTCAACCTGCGCGCGCAGGTGGAGGACTACCTCGCGCGCCAGGCCGGGCCGGAGGTGTCGTCCAACCTGTTCGGCGCGGCCGCGCTGTCGCTGGCCAACCAGGTCCTGGGACGCGGCGTGGACACCTTGGTCACGCCGATGGGGATCGCGGCGCTCCTGCAGGGACGCGCCACCTGGAAACGGGCGATCGGCGAGACGGTCGGCGGCGATACCTATGCGCCGCCGGTGCCGGCCGAACCACTGAAGGAGGCCGAGCACCGCTACGAATCGCTGTCGCGCTTCACCGCCACCGTGCATGACGGCGACGGCGATCCGGTCGTGTTCGTGCTCACCCGGCAGGGCCTGCGCTGGCGGCTGACCGACATCCGCCTTCCGCTCTGATTCGCATCCCGACTACGCCCTCAGGCATGCACGGCGGGCGCGCCGGCCCATTGCACGTCGACATCCGGCAACGCGAGCCGGAACAGGTCCGCCACCGTGCGCACGCCGTCGAGCACGTCCGCGCGCGCCTTCTCTTCCGCGTCATCCTGCGGGTCGGTGTCACCCCGCAGGTGGGCCTGCAGGACGTTTTTCTTTTCGTACGCATCGATCCGGGTGTACCCGCTCACCCGCTCGATCCGCTTGGTCCAGCTGCTTTGCCAATAGAAGTCGCGGCGGTCGGCGAAGTGCTCGCAACGCGGCAGGAAGTGGATCGGCCACGCGGCATCCTCCAGCACGTCCAGGCCCTCGGTGATGGTGAACGCATAAACGCGCTCGCCATCGTGGGCGAAGCGGGTTTCAGGCACCAGGTGGAAGCGCTCGGCATCGGCGTCCGGCACCCACGCTCCACGGCAGTACAAGCGCTGGCCGATGCGCGCATAGTGCGGCGAGAGGACCAGCAGACTCTCCTGCGACCCTCGCGGGCGGCGCATCACCCGGATCTTGTTCGGCAACCAGTAACTCACGTAATGCAGGCGGCGGCCGCTGTCGACGTACGCCCAGAAGTCGGGTCCTTCCCCACCGTGCTTGAGCACGCGGCAGGTGGCGGACGGCAGTTCGAGGTCGTAGACCTTTTCCTCCATGATCCGCTGGCTGCCCCATTCCCGCCGGCGATGGACCAGATGCAGGCGACCTTCGCGCTCTTCCAGGCACACGACACGCTCCCCCCGTGCTCCGCGCGGTTGCGGAGCGGCTTGTGCCTGTACCTATCGGGGAGCCCTCTGGCGCCCGGACAGGCGCAGCGGGACAGGCGTCACGGATTGGCGACGCCGTGGGGAACGTGACCGGCGGCGACGTGATGCCGCGCACTGTCGATGTTGTGTTGGGAGTCGTCGAAGAAAATGTCCGCGCCGAAGGCCTCCAGGAACGGCCCCTTGTGGCGCCCGCCCAGGAACAGCGCCTCGTCCAGGCGCACCCCCCATTCGCGCAGCGTGCGGATCACCCGCTCGTGCGCCGGCGCCGAGCGCGCGGTGACCAGCGCGGTGCGGATGGGCGAGCGCTCGTCGGCCGGAAATACCTGCTGCAACTGGTGCAGGGCCGACAGGAAGTTGCGGAACGGGCCGCCCGACAGCGGCTCGCGGGCACGTGCCTGCTCGTGCTTCCCGAACGCTTCCACGCCCTGCTCGCGCGAGATCCGCTCGCTCTCGTCGCCGAAGATGACCGCGTCGCCGTCGAACGCGATGCGCAACTGGTGCTCGTGCCGCAGCTGCGGCGCGCCCGCGGGCAGGATGGTCGCCGCCGCAATGCCGTGCTCCAGCGAGCGCCGCACCGATTCCGGATTCGCCGACAGGAACAGGTCGGTGCCGAACGGCTTGACGTAGGGCCAGGTCGGCTCGCCCGCCGTGAACGTGGCGCGCACGATGCCCAGCCCGTAATGCTGGATGGAATTGAAGATGCGCAGGCCGGTGTCGGCGGAGTTGCGCGACAGCAGGATCACCTCGACACGTGGCGCCTCGGCCGGCGCCCCGGTATTCAGCGCCAGCAGCTTGCGGACCACCGGAAACGCGATGCCGGGCGCGAGTACGTCATCCTCGTGATGGCGCTGGAAATCGCTGTAGGCCTGTACGCCCTCGCGCTCGTACAGCGCGTGGCTTTCTTCCAGATCGAACAGGGCCCGCGAGGTGACCGCGACGGTGAGCAAACGGGGGGTGTTGTCGGCCATGCGCACAGTATCGGCGATCCATGGCGCGCGAGGCGAGAGCGCTAGCTTCCCGGTGCGGCCGCAATGCGCAGCTGCGCCGGCGGCCCGCGGCGATTGTCCGCCGTCACCGCACGCACCTCGACGACCAGATCGATGTTCGCCTGGGCTGCCGGCGGTCCGTCCTGCCAGAGGAACACGAACTCGCTGCGCCGTCCGTCCACGCGCCCGGCCACCGGCTGGTCGGGGAAGATCGCTAGGGCGTCGTCGCCGACCACGCGGAACTCGAAGCCGAGTTCGCGCAGTTTGTAGTCCGTGCCGCGCGGCCATTCCACGCTCAGCGTCAGCAGGCCGCTGGCATCGCACGAGGCGCGACCGTCCACCCCGCGCGTCAGGCTGACGAGTTCCAGCACGGGCGGTTTGAGGCCGGTGTCGTCGACCGCGGGCACGTCGCCGCGTTTCGCGAACGCGGTGATGCCCGTGGACAGGTTGCAGGCCGCCACATCGGCCACCGCCAGCAAGGCGCACAGCGCCCACGCGCACTTCAATGGCATCGTGACCCCTCCCCGGGTGGATGCGAACCGAACCGCTACGGGGCGCTGGATAACATGTGTGACATGAAGCGGCAAGCCGCACTGCGGCGAAGCCCAGCGGTCATCGATACACCGCGGCTCAGGTCATGAACTGTTCGCTGAGGATCCGCTCTTCGAGATTGTGCTCACGGTCGAACAACAGCGTGACCGTGCGGTCGCGCGATTCGCGGATGGTCACTTCCACCACGTCGCGCACTTCGTGCGAGTCGGCGGTGGCGCTGACGGGTCGCTTGTAGGGGTCCAGCACGCGGAAGCGCACTTCGGTATCGGCCTTGAGGATGGCGCCCCGCCAGCGTCGCGGACGGAACGGCGCGATCGGGGTCAGCGCGATAGTGTGCGAGCCCAGCGGCAGGATCGGACCGTGCGCGGAGAAGTTGTAGGCGGTGCTGCCGGCCGGCGTGGCCGTCAACACGCCATCGCAGATCAGTTCGTCCAGCCGGGTCTCGCCATTGAGGTCGATCTGGATGTGCGCCGCCTGCCGCGTCTGCCGCAGCAACGAGACCTCGTTGTAGGCCAGCGACGAGGTGGACGTGCCCGATTCGGTCAGCGCCTGCATTTCCAGCGGACGCAGCTTGGCCGGCTCCGCAGCAGCGATCCGCTCGACCAGACCGTCCGAGCGGTAATGGTTCATCAGGAAGCCCACCGTCCCCAGCTTCATGCCGAACACCGGCCTGCCCAGCGCGCCGTGACGATGCAGCGTCTGCAACATGAAACCATCGCCGCCTAGCGCGCACAGCACGTCGGCCTGGTCGGGGGCATGCGCCCCGTGCTCACGCCGCAGCGTGGCCAGCGCGTCCTGCGCTTCGGGCGTCGGGCTGGCGAGAAAGGCGATGCGCGGGTCGGACATCCGTGGCTCCAGGTCGGCGGCGCGTACGATCAGGCGGGACAGCGGGCCATCGATGACGTCACATCGAGCGCGGTCGCGATCCTGTCAGGGTCGGTGATCATGAAGGCGCCGTGGTCACGGGTCCAGTAGTCGTAAGCGAGCGCTCGGATGTCGGGGTCGTTGATGGCGAATCCGCCTTCGGCTTCGCGCGCTTCCAGCATCTTGCGGGTCGCATCGAACGCCTCGACGCCGGCCTGCTGGAACAGCAGCCGACCGCCGCCATAGTCGTCATGCAGGCGCTTCTGCAGCTTGACGTTCCCGAGCAGCATGCTGAGCACTCCCTCCTTCAGGGCGGGATCCTCGGGCAGCGCGTAGCCGTTGCCACTGCACGCGGCGTACGCCGCTATCGCGGCCTCGGCGCGCTGCTTCTCCGACTCCGTCGGGCGCGCGCTCGCGGCATGGTCGCGTATCCACCGACGCAAGGTCGGCGCCATGAACAGCGAACGCGCGCTGTCCGCGCGTGCCTGCGGACTGTCACCGGTGATCTGGTCGGCGTAGACCGGCTGTCCTGCCACCTGCCCCACTTGCCGCCGCGGCTCTGCCGCCCCCGCCGACAGCACCCAGGACAACAACAGCCATCCCGCGATCGTGCGCATGGTACGTCTCCGCAAAACGAAAAGGGGCGACCCGCAGGTCGCCCCGATTCTAGCCAGTAATCGCGGCCGGCGTGCACCGGCCGCGTCACCGTGCATCAGCCCTGCGACGCCAGCTGCCCCAACCGCTGCACCGCCACCGACGCGGTCGGGTAGTCCAGCGTCTTCTGCGCGGCCAGCTCGTTGAGCATGTTGAGCGTGAAGCGCAGACCGGCGTCGTCGCGGCCGAGCCAGGCCTTGACCTTGGCATCGGCATGGCCGCCGGGCAGCGACAGCACCTGGTTGGCCAGCGTACGCTGGTGGGCGGCGAGTTCGTCGCGCAGCACGCCGCGGGCGACCGCGTGCCAGCGGCCATCCACCTTCAGGGCTTCGATCTGGTCCTGCAGCCACGGGAGGTGCAGCGCTTCGCCCAACCGGTAGTGCACCTTGGACACCTCGACCGGCTTGAGCTTGCGTGCACGGGCCAGTTCGATGATGTCGCAGGACGGCTCCAGGTACGGCAGTGCCGCGATCTGGCCGGCCAGGGCCACAGGCAGACCCTTGTCCTTCCACGCCTGCAGGCTGGCGTTGTACGCCGGCCGCAGCGAATCCGGCAGCACGCCGTCGGCAGCCCGGATCTCGTTGAAGCCGTCGTGGTAACGCTCCACCGCAGTGGCGATCGCGGGGATCGGCCCCTGCCGGGTCAGCAGCCAGCGGGTGAAGTTGCGCTGCACCTGCCAGATCACCTGCAGGGCGTCGATCTGCACCGACTCCGGCACCTTGCCGTCCAGCGCATCGATCTGGTTCCACAGCGCCCGCGCATCCAGCGTTTCGCGGGTGATGGTGAAGGCCTTGGCGACTTCCGCCGGCGAGCGGCCCGTGTCTTCCTGCATGCGCAGCAGGAAGGTGGCGCCCATGCGGTTGATGGTGGTGTTGGTCACGGCCGTGGCGATGATTTCGCGCTTCAGGCGGTGCTTCTCCATCTCCGAGGCGTACTTCTTCTGCAGCGGTTGCGGGAAGTAGCGCTGCAACTCCTTGGACAGGTACGGATCCTCGGGGATGTCCGATTCCAGCAACTGCTGGAACGCGACCAGCTTGGCGTACGACAGCAGCACCGACAGTTCCGGACGGGTCAGGCCCTGGCCGCGCGCCTTGCGCTCGGCCAGCTCCGCGTCCGACGGCAGGAACTCGATCTGCCGGTCCAGCAGGCCCTGTGATTCCAGCGTCTGGATGAAGTGCTGCTTGGAGCCCAGGCGCGACACGCTCATCCGCTCCATCAGGCTGATGGCCTGGTTCTGGCGGTAGTTGTCCCACAGCACCAGTTCGGCGACTTCGCCGGTCATGTCGGCCAGCAGCTTGTTGCGGGCGTCCATCGACAGCTTCTTCGCCTGCACCACGCCGTTGAGCAGGATCTTGATGTTCACCTCGTGGTCGGAGGTGTCCACGCCGGCGGAGTTGTCGATGAAGTCGGTGTTGAGCAGCACGCCATGCTGCGCGGCTTCGATGCGCCCCAGCTGGGTCAGGCCCAGGTTGCCGCCCTCGCCCACCACCTTGCAGCGCAGCTCGCGGCCGTCGACGCGCAGACCGTTGTTGGCGCGGTCGCCGACATCGGCGTGCGTCTCGCTGGCCGCCTTGACGTAGGTGCCGATGCCGCCGTTCCACAGCAGGTCGACCGGCGCCTTCAGGATGGCGCTCATCAGTTCGTTGGGCGTCATCGCCTTGACGCCGTCGGCGATGCCGAGCGCGGCGCGCACTTCCGGCGTGATCTCGATGGACTTGGCGCTGCGCGGATGGATGCCGCCGCCCTTCGAGATCAGCCTGGCGTCGTAATCGGCCCAACTGGAGCGCGGGACCTTGAACATGCGGTCGCGTTCCTTGAACGACTTCGCCGCATCCGGATTCGGGTCCAGGAAGATGTGGCGGTGGTCGAACGCGGCCAGCAGGCGGATGTGCTCGGACAGCAGCATGCCGTTGCCGAACACGTCGCCCGACATATCGCCGATGCCGACACAGGTGAAGTCCTCGGTCTGGCTGTCGCGGTTCATCGCGCGGAAGTGGCGCTTGACCGACTCCCATGCGCCACGCGCGGTGATGCCCATGCCCTTGTGGTCGTAGCCGACGGAACCACCGGAGGCGAACGCGTCGCCCATCCAGAAGCCGTGCGCGATGGCCAGCCCATTGGCGATATCGGAGAACGTCGCCGTGCCCTTGTCGGCGGCGACGACCAGGTACGGGTCGTCCTGGTCGTGGCGCACCACGTCGACCGGCGGCACGATCCTGTTGCCGACGATGTTGTCGGTGATGTCCAGCAGGCCCTGGATGAACAGCTTGTAGCAGGCGATGCCTTCGGCCAGCACCGCGTCGCGGTCGCCGCCCACCGGCGGACGCTTGACGAAGAAGCCACCCTTCGCGCCGACCGGCACGATGACGGTGTTCTTCACCATCTGCGCCTTCACCAGGCCCAGCACCTCGGTGCGGAAATCCTCGCGGCGGTCGGACCAGCGCAGGCCGCCACGGGCCACCGGACCGAAGCGCAGGTGCACGCCTTCCACGCGCGGGCCGTACACGAAGATCTCGCGGTACGGACGCGGCTTGGGCAGGTCAGGCACCTTGGCCGAATCGAACTTGAAGCTGATCGTGTGCGCCGGCTTCCCGTCCTTGCCGACCTGGTAGAAGCTGGTACGCAGCGTGGCTTCGATCGCGCCCATGAAGCCGCGCAGGATGCGGTCCTCGTCGAGGCTGGACACCCGATCCATCAGCTTCAGCAGCGACTGGTGCGCCGCATCGACCTGCTGCTCGCGCTTGCCGCCGCGCGCCTCGACCAGCCTGGCCAAGGTCTTCTGCGCCGCCTCGTCGTTCCCTGCCAACGGCTTGAGCTGCGCGGCGAAGCGCTCCTGGCCTTCCTTGACCTGCGCCTTGCTCTCGCTGCCGGTCGCCGGATCGAAGCGGGCCTCGAACAGTTCCACCAGCAGGCGGGCAAGCAACGGGTAGCGGTTGAGGGTTTCCTCGACATAGCTCTGCGAGAACGGCACGCCGGTCTGCAGCAGGTACTTGCAGTAACCACGCAGCACGGCGACCTGGCGCCAGGCCAGGCCGGCGCCGAGCACCAACCGGTTGAAGCCATCGTTCTCGGCGTCGCCATGCCAGACGCGGGCGAACGCGTCCTCGAACGCGGGCGCCAGGCGTTCCACATCGAACGCACCGCTCACCGCTTCGACTTCGAACTCCTGGATGTAGCGCGCACCCTGTGCGGTCTCCAGCCGGAACGGATGCTCGGAGATCACGCGCAGGCCCATGTTCTCCATCAGCGGCAGCGCGTCGGACAGCGGGATGTCGGTTTCCTGCCGGTACAGGTTCAGGCGCAGCCGGCCCTGGCCGGGACGCTTGCGGCGCGACTCGTGCAGGCTCAGGCGCAGGTCGTTGGCGCCGGACAGCGAGGCGAGATGTTCGACATCGCGCGCGGCACCCTCCGGCGAGACGACTTCGATGTAGCCGGCCGGCAGCGCACGTCCGTAACCCCCGGCCAGCAGCAGACCCTTGGATTCGCCATGGCGGCCGATCAGGGTTTCGCGCAGGTCGTCCTGCCAGTTGCGCAGCAGGTGGGCGATGTCGCCTTCCAGCGCGGAGGTGTCCACGTCGACCTGTTCACCGGCCTTCGGGCGGATGGTGATGTGCAGCTGCGCCAGCGGCGACTCGCCCAGCAGCACACTGCTGTCGACGTACTCGCCGCGCATGGCGTCCTTCAGCAGCGACTCGATGCGCAGGCGCACGTCGGTGTTGAAGCGTTCGCGCGGGATGTAGACCAGCGCGGAATAGAACCGGCCGTAGCGGTCGCGGCGCAGGAACAGCTTGCTGCGCACGCGCTCCTGCAGGCCCAGGATGCCCATCGAGGTGCGGAACAGTTCCTCGTCGCTGGACTGGAACAGCTCCTCGCGCGGCAGCGTCTCCAGGATGTGGCGCAGCGCCTTGCCGCTGTGGCCGCTCGGCGACAGGCCGGACTTCTGCATCACGTACTCGTGGCGCTCGCGCACCAGCGGGATTTCCCACGGGCGGCGGTTGTAGGCGCTGGAGGTGTACAGGCCGATGAAGCGCTGTTCGGCGATCGGGTTGCCCTGCGCGTCGAACTCCAGCACGCCGATGTAGTCCATGTTGCCCGGGCGATGCACGGTGGAGCGGCGGTTGGTCTTGGTGAGGATCAGCGCATCCACCGAGCCACCCTGCGGCAGGTAGTGCGCGGCCAGCGTCTTGATGTTGCGCGGCGGCGTGGTGTCGCCCTCGCGCAGCAGGCCCAGGCCGCTGTCCTCGACGGCGGCGAGGATGCCGGTGCGCTTCTCGACGCGGTATTCGCGGTAACCGAAGAAGGTGAAGTGGTCGGCGGCGGCCCAGCGCAGGAACTCCTGCGCCTCGCGGCGGCCGTCGTCGTCCACCGGCATGCGGCGGGTCGCCATGTCGTCGGCCAGCGCCAGCATCTTCTCGCGCATGCTCGACCAGTCGCGCACGATGGCGCGGACTTCCTCCAGCACGTTGCGGATTCGCTTCTCGACCTGCGCCATCTCTTCCGGCGGCAGGCGGTCGATCTCCAGCAGCATCAGCGACTCGTGCTTGCCCTCGCCCACCGCGGTGACCTTGCCCGACTTGTCGCGGGTGAAGCGCACCAGCGGGTGGCCCAGCACATGCACGCCCACGCCCATCTCCGCCAGCGCCATGCTGACCGAGTCGACCAGGAACGGCATGTCGTCGTTGATGATCTGCAGCACGGTGTGCGGGGATTCCCAGCCGTGCGACTTCAGCGATGCGTTGAAGATGCGCACGTTGGCGGTGCCGGGCTTGCGGCTGCGCGCGAACGCCAGCGTGTCGGCGGCGATCGCGGCCCAGCCGTCGGCGCTGTGGTGCGGATATTCGTCTTCTTCCATGCGCTTGTAGAACGCGTCGGCGAAGCTGCGCGCCTCGGCCTGCGCGGCGGAACCGGATACGCGCTTGCGGATCGCATCGAGGATGGGCGACAGCGAGAACGCCTCACCGGTCTTCGCCACCTGCCTGCCTTTCTCCCCCGCGGCCTTCGCCGCCTTGTCCGGTCGGACAGCCACCTTTCGGGTGGGTGTCGCCTTAGGGCTCACCGAGGTGGTGGCCTTGCCGGCTTCCGGTTTGGACGTTTTCTTGGAGGCTTTTTTCGGGCTGCGCGCAGCGTTCATGCAGGAAGTGACTCAACAATTGGTAGTCGAATGGTCATTGTATCTCCCGACGCCATGACAAAACTTGCTGCGTGGCGGCATTGGCATCGCTTGCCATCGTGCGGGTGATTGTCTAGCGCGCGCCGAGCGGAGTGACACGCTGCATGCCACTCGGCGGATCGACGAGAACGGCCCCAACATTCGGCAGCGCACGGAAGATCGGGCGACCTCGTCACGCGTTGTTTACAAGTGCCGACACCCGCTTTGTGCACGGAAACGCCGTGTTTTCAAGCCTGTCAAAATTCTAAACTGGACGGTATAGTCCAGTCCGATGCGAGCCTCCCCCACCCCTTCCGCGCCCGACCTGCGTCGCGCCCGCGTCCACCAGGCGGTGCGCGAGCTCATGGCCGAACAGGGTTTCCGCATCAGCATGGACAGCGTTGCGGCGCGCGCGGGCTGTTCCAAGCAGACGCTGTACGCCCACTTCGGCAGCAAGCAGGAACTGCTGCGCAGCGTGATCGCCGAACACCAGGACCTGGCCACCGCGCGCCTTTCGCCGACGGCCGAAGATCCGCGCACCGCGCTGCTGGCCTTCGCCACGCAACACCTCCGGCACCTGTGCGATCCTGCCATCGTGGCGACCAGCCGCCTGATGACGGCCGAAGCGCACCAATTTCCCGATGAAGCGCGCGACCTCTACCGGCAAGCCTGCGATACTCTCGTCCAGCGCCTCGCCACCTGGCTGCAGCATGCGATGGACCAGGGCCAGCTGAGGCATGACGATCCGCACTACGCCGCGGAGCTGCTGCTCAGCATGATCGTGGGAATGGACTTCGACCGGCAGCGTTTCGGTGTGCCCCACCGTGCAGGCGACCGTGCGCGCCGCCGCTGGGCCGAGTTCTCGATCGACACCTTCCTGCGCGCATTCTCGCCGGTCCCCGACACACTCGATTCCGCGCGTCCCGACGTCCCTGCCGGACGGCGCATCCGCCCATCGCATTCCCTTCCCGCGTCCAAAAGAACAAGAAACGGAGTTTCCCCATGACCTCCCCCGTCCGCTCCCTCGTCCTTGCCAGTGCCCTGCTGGCGATCCTGGCCGCCTGCAGCAAGCCCGAACCGCAGCAGATGCCGCCGCCCGAAGTGGTGGTGGTGAGCGCCACGCCGCAGGACGTGCCCTTGCAGCGCGACCTGGTAGGCCGCCTGTCGCCGTACCGCAGCTCGGACGTGCGCGCCCGCGTCGCCGGTGTCGTACAGAAGCGCGTGTACCAGGAAGGCAGCGACGTGAAGGAAGGCCAGGTGCTGTTCCTGATCGATCCGGCACCGCTGCAGGCGTCGCTGAGCGCGGCGCAGGCCACCCTGGCATCGGCCCAGGCGACGTACGCGAATGCGAAAGTCGCGGCGGATCGCGCGCGCCAGCTGGCGCCGCAGCGGTTCGTTTCCCGGTCCGACCTGGACAATGCCGAAGCCGCCGAGCGCAGCGCCGCCGCCGCCGTGCAGCAGGCCCGCGCCAACGTCCAGACCGCCCGCATCAACCTGGGCTACGCCTCGGTCACCGCACCGATCTCCGGGCGTGCCGGCAAGCAGCAGGTCACCGAGGGCGCGCTGGTCGGCCAGGGCGACGCCACGCTGCTCACCACCATCGACCAGATCGACTCGCTGTACGCGAATTTCTCGATGAGCTCCAGCGAGCTGCAGACCCTGCGCCAGGCCCAGGGCGACGGCAAGGTGCAGCTCGCGGGCGACGGCCAGCGCACGGTGCAGGTGCTGCTGCCCAACGGCGAGGCCATCGACCAGACCGGCACGCTGGACTTCTCCGACACCGTCGTCGATCCGGCCACGGGCAGCGTGTCGCTGCGCGCCACCGTGCCGAACCCCGACCGCACGCTGCTGCCGGGTACGTTCGTCACCCTGCGCGCCACGCTGGGCGAACAGAAGGGCGCGTTCCTGATCCCGCAGGGTGCGGTGCAGCGCGATACCGCCAGCGCGTACGCGATGGTGATCGGCAAGGACGGCAATGTCGCACGCAAGAACATCACCGCCCAGCAGGCCATCGGCGCCAACTGGCTGGTCACCGACGGCCTGACCACCGGCGACCAGGTCATCGTCGAAGGCCTGCAGAAGGTCAAGGAAGGCGCGCCGGCCAAGGGCGTGACGGCCGCACAGGCGGCCGCGGCGAAGGCTGCGCAGGCCAAGCCCGCGCCGGCGGCCGGCAAGGCCGAGTAAGAAGGACCCGCCCCCATGCCCAAGTTCTTCATCAACCACCCGATCTTCGCCTGGGTCGTGTCGATCCTGATCTCGCTCGCCGGCGTGATCGCGATCCTCAACCTCGGCGTCGAGTCCTATCCCTCGATCGCGCCGCCGCAGGTCACGGTCAGCGCGACCTATCCCGGCGCCAGTGCCGAGACCACCGAGCGCTCCGTCACCCAGGTCATCGAGCAGCAGCTCACCGGCATCGACAACCTGCTGTATTTCAGTTCCAGTTCCAGCTCGGCAGGCCAGGCCTCGATCACTCTGACGTTCCAGACCGGCACCGATGCGGACATCGCGCAGGTACAGGTGCAGAACAAGGTCTCGCTGGCCACGCCCCGCCTGCCCAGCGAGGTCACTGCGCAGGGTGTGGTAGTGGCCAAGGCGAACGCCGGCTTCCTGATGGTGGTGGGCCTGCAGTCCGACAACCCGAGCATCGACCGCAACCGCCTGAACGACATCGTCGCCTCGCGCGTGCTGGACCAGATCTCGCGCGTGCCGGGCGTCGGCAGCACCCAGCACTTCGGTTCCGAGTACGCCATGAACCTGTGGCTGGACCCGGGCAAGCTGCAGGGCTACAACCTGTCGGCCACCGAGGTGCTGACGGCGGTGCGCGCGCAGAACGTGCAGTTCGCCGCCGGTTCGGTCGGCTCCGATCCCGCCCCCGACGGCCAGGCGTTCACCGCCACGGTCTCGGCGGAAGGCCGCTTCACCTCGCCCGAGCAGTTCGAGCAGATCATCCTGCGCGCCAACAACGACGGCTCGACCGTGCGCCTGAAGGATGTGGCGCGGGTGGAGTTCGGGGCGCAGAACTTCGGCTTCGACACCCAGTTCAACGGCAAGCCGGTCGGCGCCTTCGCCATCCAGCTGCTGCCGGGTGCCAACGCACTGAACGTGGCCGACGCCGTGCGCGCCAAGATGGACGAACTGGCACCCAGCTTCCCCCAGGGCGTCAGCTGGTTCTCGCCGTACGACACCACCACATTCGTCAAGATCTCGATCGAGGAAGTGGTCAAGACGCTGATCGAGGCGGTGATCCTGGTATTCCTGGTGATGCTGGTGTTCCTGCAGAACTTCCGCGCCACCATCATCCCCACGCTGGTAATCCCGGTAGCGCTGCTGGGCACGTTCTGGGGCCTGAGCCTGATCGGCTTCACCATCAACCAGCTGACCATGTTCGCACTGGTGCTGGCCATCGGCATCGTGGTCGACGACGCGATCGTGGTGATCGAGAACGTCGAACGCATCATGGCCGAAGAGAAGCTGCCGCCGCGCGAGGCGACCATCAAGGCGATGGGCCAGATCACCGGTGCGGTCATCGCGATCACCGTGGTGCTGGCGGCGGTGTTCATTCCGTCCGCGCTGCAGGGTGGCGCGTCGGGCGAAATCTACAAGCAGTTCGCCCTGACCATCGCCATCTCGATGGCGTTCTCGGCCTTCCTGGCGCTGGGCTTCACCCCGGCACTGTGTGCCACGTTCCTCAAGCAGCACGAGCACGACAGCCACGAGAAGAAGAACATCGTCTTCCGCACGTTCGAGAAGTACTACGGCAAGATCGAGAAGACCTACGTGGGCCACATCGGCTCGGCCATCAAGCACGCGCCGCGCTGGATGGTCGTGTTCGCGCTGCTCACCGTGCTGGCGGGCTTCCTGTTCACCCGCCTTCCGAGCAGCTTCGTGCCGGAAGAAGATCAGGGCTACGCGCTGGCTATCGTGCAGCTGCCGCCCGGCAACACGCTGCAGAAGACCAAGCAGGTGTTCAACCAGGTACGCGGCACCCTCCAGCAGATGGACGGCTTCGACGGCGTCATGGAAGTGGCAGGCTTCAGCTTCCTGGGCCGCGGCGAGAACGTCGGCATGGCCTTCATCCGCCTCAAGCCCTGGGACGAGCGCGACGTCACCGTGCCGGAGTTCATCCAGCAGGCCAACCAGCGTTTCTACGGCATCAAGGGCGCGCAGATCTTCGTGGTCAACCTGCCCACGATCCAGGGCCTGGGCCAGTTCGGCGGCTTCGACATGTGGCTGCAGGACCGCGCGGGTCTGGGTGAAGAAGCCCTGATGGCGGCACGCAACCAGCTGCTGGGCGCCGCCTCGCAGGACCAGAGCCTGATGGGCGTACGCCCGAACACGCTGGAGAACGCGCCACAGCTGCAGCTGCACGTGGACCGCGTGCAGGCGCAGTCGATGGGCATGTCACTGAGCGACATCTACAACGGCATCCAGCTGATGCTGGCGCCGGTGTACGTCAACGACTTCTTCTACGAAGGCCGCATCAAGCGCGTCAACATGCGCGCCGACGCGCCGTACCGCACCGGCGCCGAGTCGCTGGCGCGGATCTACTCGCCGAGCAGCCAGCAGGCCGATGCGAGCGGCGGCCGCGCCATGATCCCGCTGTCCAACGTGGTGCAGTCGTCGTGGTCGTCGGTGCCGCCATCGCTGTCGCGCTACAACGGCTATTCGGCGGTCAACATCAACGGTTCGGCGGCACCGGGCAGCTCATCCGGCCAGGCGATGACGACGATGGAGAACATCGTCACCGAGCAGCTGCCGCAAGGCTTCGGCTACGACTGGAGCGGCATGTCGTACCAGGAGATCCTGGCCGGCAACAGCGCCACGCTGCTGATGGTGCTGTCGATCGTGGTGGTGTTCCTGTGCCTGGCCGCGCTGTACGAAAGCTGGTCGATCCCGGTGGCGGTGCTGCTGGTGGTGCCGCTGGGTGCGCTGGGCGCCGTGCTCTTCACCATGCTGCGGCCGGGCCTGTCGAACGACCTGTTCTTCAAGATCGGCCTGATCACCATCATCGGCCTGGCGGCGAAGAACGCGATCCTGATCGTCGAGTTCGCGGTGATGGAGCGCAAGCAGGGCAAGACGCTGCGCGACGCGGTCATCACCGCCTCGCACCTGCGCTTCCGCCCGATCCTGATGACCTCGTTCGCCTTCATCATGGGCGTGCTGCCGATGGCCATCTCGACCGGCGCCGGCGCCAATGCCCGCCACGCGATCGGCACCGGTGTCATCGGCGGCATGTTCTTCGCCACCTTCCTTGGCCTGCTGCTGATCCCGGTGTTCTTCGTGGCCGTGCGACGCGTGCTGGGCGACAAGATGGACGAGCCTTCGAAGGAATACCTGCTGGAACAGGAGAGGCCGGCCTCGCGCTGAGCGCCGCCCCTCTCGCAAAAGCCCCGGCATCGCCGGGGCTTTTCGTATGCACCGGCCGCGGACATCCCGGTGCATCCGGTGTCCGCAACCAGGCGTACGGACACGGGCCGGCTGTCCGCGCCAGGGCTGATGCCGTCATGCACTTCTTGCGGCCGTCTCAATTCGTGATAATCCGCCGATTGATCCTGTCGATCACGCCCCACCCCGTTCGTCGACCTGACGATATCCCCCGACCTGCCGAAGACGCCCCATGACACGGAAAGACCCGACCGCAAGGAAAACGCCCTCCGCCACCCGCCGGATGATCCTGATGCTGATTGCCGTGGTGGTGATCTTCGGCGGCGTGTTCGCCGTCAAGGCGATCATGAGCAAGGGCATGAACGACTTCTTCGACACCATGCCGCAGCCGGCCGCCACCGTGACGGACTGGACGGCGAAGCAGGAGGAATGGATCGACGCGCAGCAGGCCGTGGGTACGTTCGTGGCCATCAACGGCACCGACGTCACCACCGAGGCCGGCGGTGTGGTGCGCAGCCTGTCGATCGATGTCGGCAAGCCGGTCAAGGCCGGCACCGTGCTGGCCCAGCTCAATACCGCCAACGAACTGGCGGTGCTGAAGTCGCTGGAAGCCTCCGCCAAGCTCGCCGCTGTCCAGCGCGACCGCTGGCAGGCGCTGGCGCGCGACAAGCTGGTTTCTCAGGCCGAGGCCGAGGAGCGCGCCACGGTGGCGGCGACTTCGCTGGCGCAGGTCGAGGCGCAGCGCGCCCTGATCGCGCAGAAGACCATCCGCGCGCCGTTCGACGGCGTGCTGGGCATCCGCAAGGTCAACCTGGGCCAGTACCTCAACCCCGGCGACGCCATCGTCAGCCTGCAGGCGCTGGACCCGATCTATCTGGACTTCACCCTGCCCGAGCAGCGCGTGGGCCAGGTACTGCCGGGGGCGAAGATCCGCGCCACCGTCGACGCCCTCCCCGGCCAGGTGTTCGAGGGCGAGGTCACCGCGGTGGAGCCGCAAATCGACCCGGCCACGCGCAACTTCAAGGTGCAGGCCACGCTGGCCAACGGCGAGTACAACCTGCGTCCGGGCGCGTTCGCCCACGTCGGCTTCGACACTGGCGACGCGCGCAAGGTGGTGGTGGTGCCGCAGACGGCGATCAGCTTCAACCCCTATGGCAACGCGGTGTACGTGATCCAGGAAGTACCGCGTGCCGAAGGCGAGAGGGACATGCAGGGCAAGCCGCTGACCGGCAAGAAGCTGATCGTGCGCCAACGCTTCGTCACGACCGGCGCCACCCGCGGCGACCTGATCGCGGTCGTCGAGGGCCTCAAGCCCGGCGAGCGCGTGGCGACCACCGGCCTGCTCAAGCTGCGCAATGATGCGGAAGTGGTGATCAACAACAAGGTGCCGCCGGTGACCGATGCCCAGCCCACGCCCGAAAACCGTTGACGGAGCGCCGGCATGAAATTCACCGACATCTTCATCAACAAGCCGGTGCTGGCTATCGTCGTCAGCCTGTTCATCCTGCTGTTCGGCCTGCGCTCGTTCACCGAGTTGAACGTGCGGCAGTACCCCGAGCTGCGCAACGCCGTGGTCAACATCAGCACCACCTACTACGGCGCGGACGCGGACCTGATCCAGGGCTTCATCACCACGCCGCTGGAGCGTGAGGTCGCCAGCGCCGAAGGCATCGAGTACCTCAGCTCGACCAGTTCGGCTGGCGTGAGCATCATCCAGGCCTACATCAAGCTGGATCAGGACCCGAACGAAGCGCTCACCCAGATCGCCGCCAAGGTCAACAAGATGCGCGGCCAGCTGCCGCCGGAGTCCGAGGACCCGGTGATCGACCTGCAGCAAGGCCAGCAGATCGCGGCGATGTACGTGTCCTTCGCCAGCGAGACGCTCGACAACAACCAGATCACCGACTACCTGACCCGCGTGGTGCAGCCCAAGCTGGTGACGGTGTCCGGCGTGCAGCGCGCCGACATCCTGGGCGCGGGCACCTTCGCCATGCGCGTGTGGTTGAAGCCGGACCGCATGACCGCGCTGCAGGTCACCGCCAGCGACGTGTCGACCGCCCTGTCGTCCAACAACGTGCTGGCGGCGGTGGGTTCGACCAAGGGCCAGATGGTCGCCATCGACATGACCGCGCGCACCGACCTGCGCAATGCCGACGAATTCCGCCAGCTGATCATCCGCGAGCAGAACGGCGCCATCGTGCGGCTCGGTGACGTAGCCGACGTGCAGCTCGGTTCGGAGAGTTACGGCACCTCGGTCCGTATCAACGGCGAGGCCGCCACGTTCATGGGCATCTTCGTGTCCCCGGACGCGAATTCGCTGGACGTCATCAAGGACGTGCGTGCGCTGTGGGATGGCGAGATCGTCCCGCAGCTGCCGGAAGGCATCAAGGCCACCATCCCCTACGACAGCACCGAGCAGATCCAGGACGCCATCGACGAGGTGGTCAGCACCATCGTCGAGGCGGTCATCATCGTGATCGTGGTGATCTTCCTGTTCCTGGGGTCGCTGCGCAGTGTGCTGATCCCGGCGGTGACGGTACCGCTGTCGCTGGTGGGCGCGCTGTTCCTGATGCTGCTGATGGGTTTCACGATCAACCTGCTGACGCTGCTCGCGATGGTACTGGCCATCGGCATCGTGGTGGACGACGCGATCATCGTGCTGGAGAACATCCACCGCCACATCGAAGAAGGCATGTCGCCGTACGACGCGGCGATCAAGGGCGCGCGCGAGCTTGCCTGGCCGGTCGTCGCGATGACTACCACGCTGGTGGCGGTCTACCTGCCCATCGGCTTCCAGGGCGGCCTGACCGGCGTGCTGTTCACGGAGTTCGCGTTCACCCTGGCCGGCTCGGTGCTGCTGTCGGGCGTGATCGCGCTGACGTTGACCCCGATGATGTGCGCCAAGATCCTCAAGCCGCACAGTGAAGGCGGCAAGGGCAAGCTGGAAAAGTGGTTGGACGAGCGCTTCGAGAAGCTCAATGCCGGTTACCAGCGCCGCCTGCACGGCACGATGGAGACCAAGTCGGTGGTCGGCGTGTTCGGCATCCTGGTGCTGGTCTCGTGCGCCTTCCTGTACATGACGGCACCGAAGGAGCCGGCGCCGCTGGAGGACGAAGGCTTCATCTTCTCCGTCGCCAGCGCCGACCCCTACTCCACCCTGGACTACGTGGAGCGCTACACCGAAGAGGTCACCTCCATCGCCAAGGGCGTGCCGGAAGTGCAGGACTACTTCCTGTTCAACGGCGGCTTCGGCGGCAGCGGCGGCGGCGCCAGTCCGATGGCGATGGCCGGTTTCGTGCTGAAGCCCTGGAGCGAGCGCGAGCGCTCGACCAACGCGGTGCTGCAGCAGGAACTGCAGCCGAAGATGAGCCAGGTCAGCGGCCTGAACATCTTCGCGCTGGTGCCCCCTTCGCTGCCCAGCGCGGGCGGCGACGGCGGTGGTGGCGAGTTCATCATCGGCGGCGTGGGCGAGCTGAGCCAGCTGGCCGACCTCGCCGACGAAATCCTGGTGAAGGCGATGGAGAGCAAGCGCTTCATCTTCCTGGACAAGGACCTGAAGATCGACAAGCCGCGCATCGAGGTCAACATCGACCGCGAAAAGGCGGCCAGCCTCGGCATCGACATGCGTACGCTGGCGGCCGACATGGCGGCCATGCTGTCCGGCGGCTACACCAACCGCTTCGCGATGCAGAACCGCTCGTACCTGGTGATTCCGCAGGTGCAGCGCAGCGACCGCCTCAATGCCAGCGACCTGGAGAACTACTACACCCGCACCCGCGACGGCGAGCTGATCCCGCTGTCGACGCTGGTGACGCTGAAGGAGAGCGCACAGCCGCAGTCGCTGAAGCGCTTCCAGCAGCTCAATGCGGTGTCGATCACCTTCGCCCCCCGCCCCGGCGTGAGCAAGGGCGAGGCGCTGGCGATCCTCGACCAGGCGGCGAAGGAGGTGCTGCCGCAGGGCTATTCGGTGGATTACGCCGGCGAGTCGCGCCAGTTCAAGCAGGAAGGCGCGGCGATGCTGGTCACGCTCGCGCTCGCGCTGATCGTGATCTTCCTGGTGCTGGCGGCGCAGTTCGAGAGCTTCCGCGATGCACTGATCATGCTGCTGACGGTGCCGATGGCCATCAGCGGCGCGCTGTTGACGGTCAACGTACTGGCGATCCTCAGCGGCATCCTCGGCTTCATGCAGATCGAAGCCTTTCCCGGCATGAGCATCAACATCTACACGCAGGTGGGCCTGGTGACGCTGGTCGGCGTGATTTCCAAGCACGGCATCCTGATCGTGGAGTTCGCCAACAAGCTGCAGTCCGAGCAGGGCCTGTCCAAGCGCGAGGCGATCGAACAGGCTGCCGCCATCCGCCTGCGTCCGGTGCTGATGACCACCGCCGCGCTGGTGTTCGCGATGATCCCGCTGTTGATCGCCAGCGGCCCGGGTGCCGCCTCGCGCTTCTCGATGGGCGTGGTGATCGCCTCGGGCATGACCATCGGCACGCTGTTCACCCTGTTCGTGTTACCGGCGTTCTACCTGTACCTGGCGCGCGACCATGCGCATGACCGCGACAGCGAGCACGCACCGCAGGACGACGGCGATGGACTGCCGCCGGAGCCGGCCACCGGTCACTGACCGGCAGCGGCACGTTTGCAAAGCGAGAAACCCCGGCATCGCCGGGGTTTCTTTTTGCGGCGAATGCAGGACTACGCCAGCCCGAGCTTGGTGACCCTCACGCTCGGGATTGCGCTTGTCGTTCCAGGCATCACCTCGACAGCATCCCGTGAAGCACGTCGCGCGTGCACGCCCAAGTCTCAGAGCGGTGCATTGGCCGCCGGCGCGACATACGCCTGACGCGCCGCGCGCACTTCGTCGTGGTGGTCGGAAGCCCATTGGGCGAGCATCTCTATGCGCTCGAAGAACGAGGTTCCCAGCGGCGTCAGCGCGTAATCCACACGCGGCGGTACCGTCGGGAACACCTCGCGCCGCACCAGCCCATCCTGTTCGAGGCGACGCAGCGTCTGCGCCAGCATCCGTGGCGAGATATCGGCGATGCGCTTGCGCACCTCGGTGAAGCGCAGCGTGCCACCGGCCAGCTCGTGCAACACCAGCACGGTCCAGCGGTCGCCCAACCGGTCCAGCACGTCGCGGATCGGGCAGTTCTCGGTGAGGATCAGCGATTGGCGGTGCAGGGTCATGGGCGACATCCAGTGCATGGTTACCGCGCGGTAACCGGGTTACTTCAGGCTCCCTGCTTGTGGGCGCGAAAGCCATTACTACCATAGCGTAACCAATGACCTTTCCGTTATCAAACCAGGAGTCCGCATGAACACGCCCACCCCCACCCTGCTGGTCACCGGCGCCTCCGGGCAGCTTGGCGGCGCCGTCGTCCGCCACCTGCTGGACACGCTGAAGATTCCCGCCGAGCGCCTGATCGTGACCAGCCGGTCCCCCAAAGGACTGGCCGACCTCGCCGCGCGCGGCGTGACCGTGCGCGCCGCCGACTTCGACCAGCCCGGCACGCTCGCCGCCGCGTTTGCGGGCGCCGATCGCCTGCTGCTGGTCAGCACGGATGCCCTGATGGAACCGGGCAAGCGTCTGGCCCAGCATCGCGCCGCCGTGCAGGCCGCGGTCGGTGCCGGCGTAAAGCATGTGGTCTATACCTCACTGCCGTCCGCCGATACCTCGCATGTTTCCTTCGCGCCGGACCACTGGGGCACCGAACAGGCACTGTCCGCGTCGCCGCTCACGTGGACTGTGCTGCGCAACGCCTGGTACTTCGAGAACCTCGCCTATGCCTTGCCCGGTGCGCTGGCGTCCGGTGCATGGGCGACCGCGGCGGGCGAAGGCCGCATTGCCTATATCGCGCGCGACGATCTGGCCCTCGCCGCCGCTCATGCGCTGGCCTCCGGCGACACGGCGAACCGTGTCCTCACCCTCACCGGGACGCAGGCGTACGCTGCCCGCGACATGGCCGCCCGCGTCGCCGCATTGACGGGAAAACCGCTGTCCGTCGTCGACATCACGCCCGAGCAGCACATCGAAGGCTTGCGCGCGCATGGCTTTCCCCCCGTCCTGGCCGAGGTGTTCGCCTCCTTCGATGCCGCGACCGCCGACGGTGATCTCGGCGAGGTCACGGACGACTATCGCCAGCTCACCGGCCGGTCGCCGACCACGCTGGATGCGTGGCTGCCGGCGAACCTCGACCTGCTGACCAAGGCGCACTGAGCCGGAAAAGAAGAACCCCGGCACGAAGCCGGGGTTCTCGGTGACGCCTGGACGGGACCGAGCGATCAGGCCGGCTTGGCCGCCTTCTGCTTCGCGATCCACTGGTCTACGCGACGCTCCAGCAGGGTCAGCGGCAGCGCACCGCCACCCAGCACGGTGTCGTGGAAACCCTTGATGTCGAACTTGTCGCCCAGTTCGGTCTCGGCCTTCTTGCGCAGTTCCTGGATCTTGATCATGCCGATCTTGTAGGCCGTCGCCTGGCCCGGCATGATCAGGTAGCGCTTGATCTCGGACTCGATCGCCGCACGCGGCACCGCACTGTTGGCGTCGAAGTACTCCACCGCCTGCTCTTCCGTCCAGCCCTTGGCATGCAGGCCGGTATCCACCACCAGGCGGATCGCGCGCCACATTTCCGAGCTCAGGCGACCGAATTCGGAATACGGATCCTGGTAGGTGCCCGGCATTTCCTTGGCCAGCCACTCCGAATACAGGCCCCAGCCTTCCGCATAGGCGGTCACGCCGTACTGCGTACGGAACTTCGGCACGCCGGTCAGCTCCTGCGCGATCGAGATCTGCATGTGGTGCCCCGGCAGGCCCTCGTGGTACGCGATGACCTCAAGCTCCGGCTTCGGCATGGCGTTCATGTCGGACAGGTGCGCGTAGTACACGCCCGGCCGCGCGCCATCCGGCGTACCGGGGAAGTAATGCTGCGCGGCACCGTCCTGCTCGCGGAACGGTTCCACGCGCTTGACCACCAGGTCGGCCTTGGGCAGCAGGCCGAAATACTCCGGCAGCACCTTCTTGATATTGTCGATGGCACGGGTGGCGTCGTCGATGTAGGCCTGGCGGCCGGCGTCGGTGTTGGGATACTTGAACTGCTTGTCGGTGTCGATGAAGGTGAAGAACGCATCCAGGTCGCCCTGGAAGCCGACCTTGTCCTTCAGCGCGGTCATCTCGCCCTTGATGCGCTCGACTTCCTTCAGGCCCAGCGCGTGGATCTCCTCGGCGCTCATGCCGGTGGTGGTCATCTGCCGCAGCTGGTACTCGTAGTACGCCTTGCCGTTCTTGTGGGTCGTGCCCACGCCGGTGGCGTTGACGGCGGCCTTCGGCAGCTCTTCCTCGCTCCACGCGATCACGCCGTCGTAGGCCGGCTTGAACTGTTCGAGCAGCGCCTTGCGCGCCTCGTCCTTCAACGCGGTGGCGCGGGCGGCGTCAATCTTGCCGGCCTTGACCAGCGCATCGGCCTTGGCCTGGGCGTCGGCCCAGATCGCCGAATCCTCGCCTGCCGAGAACGGCGCACCGGCGACGACCTTCTTCGCCTGGTCGATGACGCCCTCGTAGGCGAACTTCGGCGGACGCACACCCTGTGCCGCCGATGCGCGCGCGCGTTCGAGCAGCTGGTCGAACGCACGCTGGGTGGCCTTGAGGCGGGCGACGTAGGCGGTGTAGTCGGACTCTTCCTCGACCTTGTGGAAGCTGATCAGGAAGGTCGGCCAGAAACCCTGCGCACCGTTCATCTGATCGAACGCGTAGCCGTCCAGCAGGAACGGCAGGCCATCGCGCGCGTTCTCGTACTGCAGCTTCCACAGGTCGTAGGAGAACTTGGTCTCGTCGTCGAGCTTGGCGTAGTCGAAGGACTTCTCCATCTCCTCGACGCTGGACTTCTGCCAGGCGACCTGGTCGCGCTGCGCTTGCTCGGACATGTCGTCGACCTGGTCGTACAGGTCCTTGCGGCCCTGGAAGGTCAGCTGGATCGGGCTGAACTTCAGTTGCTCTTCGTACTTCTTCTCGAACCACTCGTTCAGACGCTTGCTCTCGGCAGCGATGTCGGCAGCGGACGCCACCGGGGTGGCCGCATCGGCGGCCGCGCCGGCCGCAGGGGCATTGCCCTTGTCGCAGGCAGCCAGGGCCAGCGTGAGGGCACAGACGATCAGGGTTTTGCGCATCGGGGTCTCCAGGAGGAAAACGGGGGACAGACCCCCGCATCGGGCCACTCTAGCGGACCCCGCGCCGGTGGTCCCATGACGAAAGACGGGGGTCGGGACAACCGAAGTCCCGGAACGGAGAACGCCGCCTTGCGGCGGCGTTCTGTTGGAGCCCGATGGCTGCGGTACTCAGCGCAGTCCGGTCTCGTTGCGCGCGATCACCAGTCGCTGGATCTCACTGGTGCCCTCGTAGATCTCGGTGATCTTGGCGTCGCGGAAGTACCGCTCGATCGGCATTTCCTTCGAGTAGCCCATGCCGCCGTGGATCTGCAGCGCCTGGTGGGTGATCCACATGGCCGCTTCCGATGCCGTCAGCTTGGCGATGGCGGCTTCGTTGCTGAAACGCTGGCCCTGGCCCTTCACCCATGCGGCGCGCAGGGTCAGCAGCGTGGCCGCGTCCAGCTTGCACTTCATGTCGGCGATCTTGGCCTGGGTCATCTGGAACGTGCCGATCGGCGCGCCGAAGGCCTTGCGCTCCTTCACGTAGGCGATCGTCGCCTCGTAGGCGGCGCGCGCAATACCGATGGCCTGCGAGGCGATGCCGATGCGGCCGGCATCCAGCACGCTCATGGCGATCTTGAAGCCTTCGCCTTCCTTGCCCAGCACATCCTCCGCAGCGGCCACGTAGTCGGTGAACTCGATCTCGCAGGTGGCCGAGGCACGGATGCCCAGCTTCGGCTCGGTCTTGCCGCGATGGAAGCCGGCCTTTTCGGTGTCGATCATGAAGGCGGTGATGCCGCGCGCGCCCTTGTCCGGCTCGCTCATCGCGAACAGCACGATGTATTTGGCCACCGGGCCCGAGGTGATCCAGCTCTTCTTGCCGTTGATGACGAAGCTGCCGTCGGCCTGCTTCACGGCGCGGCAGCGCATCGCGGTGGCATCGGAGCCGGATTGCGGCTCGGTCAGCGCGAAGGCGCCGATCTCGCGTCCCTCGGCGATGGCGCGTACGTAGGTCTGCTTCTGGTCTTCGCTGCCGAACGTCAGGATGCCGTTGCAGAACAGCGAGTTGTTGACCGACACGATGGTGGAGTGCGCGGCATCGGCGGCGGCGATCTCGATCATCGCCAGCACGTAGGCGATCGGGTCCATGCCAGCGCCGCCGTACTCGGCCGGCACCTCGATGCCCATCAGCCCGTTCTCGCCCAGCAGACGGATGTTGTCCAGCGGAAACTCACCGGTCCTGTCGTGATGCTCGGCACTGGGTCCGATCTTCTCCTGGGCGATCCGGCGCGCAACGTCCTGGATCATCAACTGCTCTTCGGTGAATGCGAAATCCACGGGTATCCCTCGACCATGTGTTAGATACCAATTGTAACCCGCGACCATGCGCGGGCGTATGCCGCGGGTTGACCGTGACCCGGCCCGCCGTCAAAATATCTCTATATCGCGATATGGAGATATTTATGGATCTGGAGGCCTGGTCTACCCGGCTCAAGGTGTTCGCCGACGCCACCCGCGTGCGCCTGCTGGCGCTGCTGGCGCGCGAGGAGCTCACCGTCGCCGAGCTGTCGGCGATTACCCAGCTGGCGCAGCCGCGCGTCTCCACCCATCTGGCCAAGCTCAAGGAGGCAGGCCTGGCCCGCGACCGCCGCGCAGGGGTGTCGGCGTACTACCGGTTCGACGAGGACAACCTGGACAGCGTGCAGCGCGAACTGTGGCGCAGCCTGCGCGACGGCAGCGACGATCCGCTGCTGCGGCAGGACGCCGAACGCATCACCGCGGTGCTGGCGAACCGTGCCGCCGACCAGAACTGGGCCGACAGCGTGGC
Organism: Pseudoxanthomonas sp. Root65; assembly: GCF_001427635.1. Taxonomy (NCBI): domain Bacteria; kingdom Pseudomonadati; phylum Pseudomonadota; class Gammaproteobacteria; order Lysobacterales; family Lysobacteraceae; genus Pseudoxanthomonas; species Pseudoxanthomonas sp. Root65. Next base: position 730,662 of record NZ_LMHA01000002.1, on the reverse strand, counting down.
AGGCGACATGGAACGCCACTACTCGCCCGGCCGCACCTGGGAAGCGCTGGCCCGTACCGCGCTGCCCCTGCTCGAGACCGGCGACGTGCTGGACATCGCCTCCGGCGACGGCGTGCTGGCCGAACTGCTCTCGCCGCATGCCAAGCGCTACGTCTGCATCGACACCAGCACGCGCGTGGTCGCCGCCGCCGGCGAGCGCCTGCGGCGTTTCCCCAACGTGGAAGTCCGAGAGGGCGACATGCACGCACTGCCCTTCAAGGACGGCAGCTTCGACCTGGTCGTACTGATGCACGCGCTGACCTATGCCAGCAAACCGGCACAGGCCGTCGCCGAAGCCGCACGCGTGCTGCGCAAGGGTGGTCGCCTGTTGCTGAGCAGCCTTGGCAAGCATGAGCACAGGTCAGCCGTCGAAGCCTACGGCCACGTCAACCTCGGCTTCACCGAGAAGGAACTTCGCAGGTTCGCCGAGAAGGCCGGGCTGGACATCGCCAACGCCGAGACCGTCACCCGCGAGCGCCGTCCTCCTCATTTCGAAGTCATTTCCCTCACCGCCACCAAGCCATGAAGTCACTGCCCTGGCTGAACCCTCGGCGCGCCGACCTGCTCGCGCAAGCCCTGGAACACCGCATCCTGATCATCGACGGCGCGATGGGCACCATGATCCAGCGCCACGGCCTGCAGGAGGCCGACTACCGTGGGCAACGTTTCGCCGACGGCTGCGATGCCCAGCACCCGCATACGCATACGCACGGTCCCGGTTGCGACCATGACCTCAAGGGCAACAACGACCTGCTGCTGCTGACCAAGCCGGAGGTGATCGCCGAGGTGCACGCGGCGTATCTCGAAGCCGGCGCCGACCTGATCGAGACCAATACGTTCAATGCGACGTCGATCAGCCAGGCCGACTACCACCTCGAACACTTGGTCTACGAACTGAACAAGGCCGGTGCGCAGGTCGCGCGCCAGTGCTGCGATGCCGTCGAGGCGTCCACGCCCGACAAGCCCCGCTTCGTGATCGGCGTGCTGGGACCGACCAGCCGCACCGCATCCATCAGTCCCGACGTCAACGACCCGGGTTTCCGCAACACCAACTTCGACGAGCTACGCGCCACGTATCGCGAGGCCATCGAAGGCCTGATCGACGGCGGTGCCGACACGCTGATGGTGGAGACCATCTTCGACACGCTCAACGCCAAGGCGGCGCTGTATGCGATCGAGGAGGTGTTCGACGCGCGGGGTGGCCGGCTGCCGGTGATGATCTCCGGCACCATCACCGATGCCTCGGGCCGCACGCTGTCCGGGCAGACGGCGGAAGCCTTCTACGCCTCGGTAGCGCATGGCCGTCCACTTTCGATCGGCCTGAACTGCGCGCTGGGCGCCAAGGACCTGCGCGAACACGTCGAAACGCTGGCCACCGTGGCCTACGCCTACGTCAGCGCGCACCCCAACGCCGGGCTGCCCAATGCGTTCGGCGAGTACGACGAGACGCCCGAAGAAATGGCCGCCACGCTGAAGGAGTTCGCGCAGTCCGGCCTGCTCAATCTCGTGGGCGGATGCTGTGGCACGACGCCGGCGCACATCAAGGCCATCGCCGAGGCCGTGGCGGGAATCCCGCCGCGCCGCCTGCCTGCCGACGGCCTGGAACAGGCCGCATGAGCCCGCGCATCCGCCACACCCGCCTGTCCGGCCTGGAACCGCTGGTCATCACGCCGGACCTGCTGTTCGTCAATGTCGGCGAACGCACCAACGTCACCGGCAGTGCTCAGTTCCGCAAGCTGATCAAGGAAGAACGCTACGAGGAAGCGGTCGACGTCGCCCGCCAGCAGGTCGCCAACGGCGCGCAGATCCTCGACGTCAACATGGACGAGGGCCTGATCGATTCCGAGAAGGCGATGGACCGCTTCCTCAACCTGATCGCCTCCGAACCCGACATCGCCCGCATTCCGGTGATGGTCGATTCGTCGAAGTGGAGCGTGATCGAGGCCGGCCTGAAATGCCTGCAGGGCAAGGGCGTGGTCAACTCGATCTCGCTGAAGGAAGGCGAAGCCGCCTTCATCGAGCAGGCCCGCAAGGTGCTGCGCTACGGCGCCGCCGCCGTGGTCATGGCCTTCGACGAGACGGGCCAGGCCGACACCTGTGCGCGCAAGGTCGAGATCTGTACGCGTGCCTACCGCATCCTGACCGAAGAGGTCGGCTTCCCGCCGGAAGACATCATCTTCGATCCCAACATCTTCGCCGTGGCCACCGGCATCGAGGAGCACGACAACTACGCCGTCGACTTCATCGAAGCGACCCGCATCATCAAGCGGACCCTGCCCCACTGCCACGTGTCCGGCGGCGTATCGAACGTCTCGTTCTCGTTCCGCGGCAACGAGCCGGTGCGCGCGGCGATCCATTCCGTGTTCCTGTACCACGCCATCCAGGCCGGCATGGACATGGGCATCGTCAATGCCGGCGGCCTGCCGGTCTACGACGACCTGGACGCCGAACTCCGCGAGCGCGTGGAGGACGTGATCCTCAACCGGCGCAAGGATTCGACCGAGCGGCTGCTGGAGATCGCGGACCGCTACAAGGGCAGGAAGGGCGAGGCGCAGGTCGAGAATTTGGCCTGGCGCGACAAGCCGGTGCGGGAGCGCCTGGCGCATGCGCTGGTGCACGGCATCGACGCCTTCGTCGACCAGGACACCGAGGAAGCGCGGCAGCAGGCCGTGCGTCCCTTGGACGTGATCGAAGGGCCGCTGATGGATGGCATGAACGTCGTCGGCGACCTGTTCGGCGCTGGCAAGATGTTCCTGCCGCAGGTGGTCAAATCCGCCCGCGTGATGAAGAAGGCCGTGGCCTACCTGCTGCCGTTCATCGAGGAAGAGAAGCTGCGTACCGGCGATGTCGCCAAGTCGAACGGCAAGATCATCATGGCCACGGTCAAGGGCGACGTGCACGACATCGGCAAGAACATCGTCGGCGTGGTGCTGGCCTGCAACAACTTCGACGTGGTGGACCTGGGCGTGATGGTGCCCACGCAGAAGATCCTGGACACCGCCCGCGCCGAGAACGCCGACCTGATCGGCCTGTCCGGCCTGATCACGCCGTCGCTGGAGGAAATGACCCATGTCGCCCGCGAGATGCAGCGACAGGGGTTCGAGATGCCTTTGCTGATCGGTGGCGCAACGACCTCGCGTGCGCACACCGCGCTGAAGATCGATCCGCACTACAACGCGCCGACGGTCTGGGTGAAGGATGCGTCGCGTGCGGTCGGCGTGGCGCAATCGTTGATCTCGCGCGACATGCGCGCGGCCTTCGTCGCTGCCAACGACGCCGACTACGCCGAGATCCGCGAACGCCACCGCAACCGCGGCGACGCCAAGCGCCTGGTGTCCCTGGAGAAGGCGCGCGGGCAGAAATTCGACGGCGGTTGGGACCACTACACGCCACCGGTGCCGAAGCAGCCGGGCCTGCATGTCTTCGACGACTATCCGCTGGCGGAACTGATCGACTTCATCGACTGGACCCCGTTCTTCCAGGCCTGGGAACTCGCAGGCAAGTACCCTGCGATCCTGACCGACGAGGTGGTGGGCACGCAGGCCAGCGAGCTGTACCGCGACGCACGCGCGATGCTGGATCGCATCGTGTCGGAGAAGTGGCTGACGGCGAAGGCGGTGTTCGGCCTGTGGCCGGCGAACAGCTTCGGCGACGACGTCGAGATCCAGCCCCTTCACCCGCTTGCGGGGGAAGGCTGGGATGGGGGCCACGCGGCGGCTCAGACCCCACCTCCCTCCTTCCCCGCGAGCGGAGCAGGCGGCGCAACCCGCCTGCACTTCCTGCGCCAGCAGGTCGACAAGCCCGCCGACCGGCCGGATTTCTGCCTGGCCGACTTCATCGCGCCCAGGGACTTCGGCAAGCAGGACTGGATCGGCATGTTCGCGGTCACCGCCGGCATCGGCATCGACGCGCATGTGGCGCGCTTCGAGGCCGACCACGACGACTACAACGCCATCCTGCTCAAGGCGCTGGCCGACCGGCTGGCGGAGGCGCTGGCCGAACGCCTGCACCAGCGCGTGCGCAAGGAGTTCTGGGGTTACGTGTCCGACGAGTCGCTGGACAACGAGGCCTTGATTGCCGAGAAGTATGTCGGCATCCGACCTGCCCCGGGTTACCCGGCCTGCCCCGAGCACAGCGAGAAAGGCACGCTGTTCCGCCTGCTCGATGCCGGACACAACGCCGGCATGTCGCTGACGGAAAGTTTCGCGATGCTGCCGACCGCGGCGGTGTCCGGCTATTACTTCAGCCATCCGCAGAGCCAGTACTTCGTGGTCGGCCGCGTATCGAAGGAACAGGCGGCCGACTACGCCAAACGCAAGGGCGTGGAACTGGCCCAGGTCGAGCGCTGGCTGGCATCGAATCTGGACTACGACCCCGAATAAGAAAGCTCACCGAGCACCTTGGTGACGCGGCCGCCAGCGTGCCTCCCGAGGCCGAACCCGCATGGCACCTACTCCCCCTCTCTCCCGCCGGGAGAGGGCAAGGGTGAGGGCGAACCGCCGCAATCCCAGTCCGTCCCGGATTGTGGACAACCCCACCGTCGTCCCAGCGAACGCTGGGACCCATCTTGCTCTTACGAGATGCCGCGGCCCGCATGCGCAATGGATTCCAGCTTTCGCTGGAATGACGGGACTACGGGCAGGCCAACCACTCCGTCGTCCCAGCGAACGCTGGGACCCATCTTGCTCTTACGAGATGCGACGGCCCGCATGCGCAATGGATTCCAGCTTTCGCTGGAATGACTGGACTACAGGCAGGCCAACCACTCCGTCGTCCAGCGAACGCTGGGACCCATCCTGCTCTTACGAGATGCCGCGGCCCGCATGCGCAATGGATTCCAGCTTCCGCTGGAATGACGGGATCACGGGCAGGACAAACACCCCTCGTCCGAGCGAACGCTGGGACCGATCTTGCTCCTACGAGATGCCGCGGCCCGCACACGCAATGGATTCCAGCTCCCGCTGGAATGGCGGGCGAAAACGCGCGCTCCAACCGTGGCAGGCCGAGCGCGCGATGCCGACCGTAGCGTGCGCCATGCGAACGACTCGCGCTGTCTGTTGACCGTCACAGAATCACTACAGCTCGCGGCCAGTTCCCGCACACCACACCTCCAGCGGCCGCAACCGCTGTTCGACCGACCATCACCCACCGCTACAATGCGCCATGACACCGCCTGGCGCCGCCGATCCGCATCCCTATCCTGCCGTCCGGCTGTCCAGCTTCTACTTCTTCTACTACGCCGCGCTGGGCGCGTTCACGCCGTACTGGAGCCTGTACCTGGAGTCGCGCGGGCTGGGTGTCGCAGCGATCAGCGTATTGATGAGCCTGTGGTATGCCACGCGCATCGTGTCGCCCAGCCTGTGGACCACGCTGGCCGCACGCTCCGGGCATCCGATCCGGTGGCTGCACCTGGGGTGTGCGCTGGCGCTGGGCTGCTTCGCGCTGTTCCTGCTGCCGCTGGAGCACGCGGGCCTGTTCGCGGTGATGCTGGGCTTCTGCTTCGCCTACAACGCGGTGATGCCGCAGTTCGAATCGATCACGATGTCGCACCTTGGTGCGCGCAGCGACCGCTACGGTCTTATCCGCGTCTGGGGATCGATCGGCTTCATCGTGGTGGTGGCGTCGTTCGGCTGGCTGATCGACGAGCGTCGCCTGGGCGTGGGGTCGCTGCCCTGGCTGATGCTGCCGGTCTTCGTCGGCGTGCTGGTGTCCGCGCTGGCCAACCGCTATGCGCACGAGCCCAGCCTGCCGGCGCACGCGGCGGACGACAGCTTTCGCGCGCGGTTGCGGAAACCGCAGGTGATCGCTTTCTTCGTCGCGGCCTTCCTGACCCAGATATCGTTCGGGCCGTTCTATACGTTCTTCTCGATCTACCTGTCCGAGCATGGCTACCCGACCGCGACGCAGGGCGTGCTGTGGACGGTCGGCGTACTGGCGGAGATCGGGGTGTTCTTCCTGTCCAGCCGCATCTTCCGGCGCTGGGATGCCAGCCGGGTGCTGCTGGTGGCGCTGCTCAGTGCCTCGCTGCGCTGGCTGGTTACCGCGCTGTTCCCCGACAGCATGCCCGTGATGGTGATCGCGCAGCTGACCCATGCGCTGAACTTCGGCGCCTTCTTCGCGGCGGCCATGCAGCTGCTGGTGCGTTTCTTCCCCGGCCGGATGAACGGCCACGGACAAGGCGTGTTTTATGGTCTGTCGTCCGGCGTCGGCGGGGTCTGTGGTGCCTTGCTGGCCGGTCAGCTGTGGCGTATCGGCGGCGAAGCCGCGTTCCTCTGCTCGTCGGCCATCGCGCTGATCGCCGCCTTCATCGTCTGGCGATGGTTGGTGCGGGACACGTCGGCCGACTAGCCTGCCGTGCGCTGTCCGATCCCGTTCAGGAAATGCCGGATGCCGACAGCAGCCGCCTCTGGCGCCATCTGGAACAGGAAATGCGGCGCATCGATCGTCGCCTGTCGCGCATCGCGCGCGCAACGAAGGATCTGACGCCCGGCATGGCGTCCGATCAAGCGGTCGCGCCCGGCCTGCAGATGAAGCACGGGGATCTGCAAGGCGGCCAGTTCGCCTCGGACGTCGACACGCAGCGCCGCAAGCGCACGCCGACGCAGGACATCGTGCCGCACCGTGCGCATGGCGGTCAGGAACTCCACGCGCAGTGCCGGCGGCAATTCACCGCCGGCCAGCCATCGCTCGAGGATCGGAAGCGGTGGCGCGATGGCCGGCAGCCGCTCCAGCAGTTGCGCGCCCATCCTGCTCGCCGGCAGGGGTGCATGGACAAAACTCGCCGCCAGCACCAGTCCGCGAACACATGCCGGGTGACGATGCGCCAACAGCACGGCCAAGGGCCCGGCGAAGGACTCCGCCACCAGCACGACATGCCCGCGACCCGGCAACCTCGGTGCAAGCGCCTCCGCCAGTTCCGGGTAGTCCTTGAACTGCTCGCTGTCGTACGCCAGCACATCCACGTCGGCGACATCCGCCAGCGCGGTCACCAGCGGCGCATACAGTCGTCCGGTACCGTCGAGGCCCGGCAACAGGCAAAGCCGTGGCCGGTCGCCCGCTGTCACCACACCAGGTCGTCAGGCACCTGGTACTGGGGATCGGCATAAGGATCGTCTTCGGCCGAGGCGTTCGGGTCGACCTTCAGCGCGATGGCGGGCGCGAAAATGGCTTCCGCCTCGGCCAGCACGGCCGCCGTGACCAGCAGGTAGCGTCCGTTCTGCTGCACCACGCCCAGCTCGCCGGCATTCAACGCCTTCAGCTGTTCGGCAGTGACGTAGATGCGCTTGATCTTGCCGCCATAGGGGAAATGCCGCGCGATGTCGGCCTCGGCATCGTTGAGGCCCTTGTCCTTGAGGAAGGCTTCCAGCTTGGCCTTGGCCTCGCGGCGCACGCGCGCCTCTTCCTGCTTCACGCGCTCGGCTTCGATGCGCTCGTCCTTCTCGCGCTGGGCGCGGATGGCGTAGGCCTTGGCCAGGTCGATGTCTTCCTGACTGCGTTTCGGCTTGCCCGCACCACCCTGCGGCGGACGCGGCTTGCCGCCCTGGCCGGGTTTGGAATGCGCGCCGCCCTTGCCGGCCGGCCTCTGGGTGTCGCGGCGCGGATCGGGCCGGCGGTCGGGTTTGCGCTCGGGCTTCGGCGCGGGCTTGAAACCCAGGCCCAGCAACTGGTCGCGGAGTGAATCGGTCATCGGTCTTTCGTGGGGACTGCTGAGCCGCAAGCGTATCAATAATGCGGCGGGGGTGGCTCGTTGGCGGGATCTTCGAACAGCGACGTACGCACCTTGCCCAGTTCTTCCACCATGTGGCGCAGCAACAGCGCCGTGCGCTGGTTCTCCGCACGCGCATCTGCCAGGGCCTCGCTCAGTTCGTTGAGCGAGTGCTCCTGGAACGCCAGGCGGGTCTCCAGTTCGACCAGACGCCGTTCCAGCGCGTCGCTGGGCAAGGGCAGATCAGCCTGCACGCAGCGATCTCCCGCGACCGATGCCGTAATAGGCCAGGCCCGCTGCTTCCACCTCAGCCGGGTCGTACAGGTTGCGGCCGTCGAAGATCACGGCATCGCCGAGCGTTTCCTGCAGGCGCGCGAAATCCGGGCTGCGGAACTGCTTCCACTCGGTCACCACCACCAGCGCATCCGCGCCTTCGATCGCGTCGCGGGCGTCGTCGCACAACAGCAGGTCATCGCGCTCGCCGAAGATGCGGGCGGCCTCCTCGCGCGCTTCGGGATCGTAGGCGCGCACCTGGGCGCCCGCTTCCCACAGTTCGGCGAGCAAGCGGCGGCTGCTGGCCTCGCGCATGTCGTCGGTATTGGGCTTGAACGACAGCCCCCAGACGGCGAAGGTCTTGCCGCGTACGCCTTCGTCTTCGCCGCGGTCGTAGTGGCGCTGGATCAGCTCGAACAGATGGCCTTTCTGGCGCTCGTTGACCGACTCCACCGCCTGCAGCAGCTCAGGCGCGTAGCCGTGCTGCTGCGCCGTGCGGGCCAAGGCCTGCACGTCCTTCGGGAAGCAGGAACCGCCGTAACCGGCACCGGGATAGATGAAGTGCCAGCCGATGCGCGGGTCCGAGCCGATGCCCTGGCGTACATGCTCCACATCCGCGCCCACGCGCTCGGCGATGTTCGCGATCTCGTTCATGAAGCTGATCTTGGTGGCCAACATGGCGTTGGCGGCGTACTTGGTCAGCTCCGCCGAGCGTACGTCCATCACCACGATGCGTTCGTGGTTGCGGTTGAAGGGCGCGTACAGCCGGCGCAGTTTCTCCACCGCCTGCGGCTGCGATGCGCCGATGACGATGCGGTCGGGGCGCATGCAGTCGTTGACCGCGTCGCCCTCCTTCAGGAATTCGGGATTGGACACCACGTCGAACGCGACATCGACGCCGCGCGAGGCCAGTTCCGCCTCGATGCTGGCACGCACCTTGTCCGCGGTGCCGACCGGCACGGTGGACTTGTTGACCACCGTGCAGGGGCGCTGCAGGTTGCGGCCGATCGTGCGCGCTACCGCCAGCACATACTGCAGGTCGGCGCTGCCGTCTTCGTCCGGCGGCGTGCCGACGGCGATGAAGACCACCTCGCCATGCGCGATGGCATCGACCGCATCGGTGGTGAAGCGCAGCCGCCCGGCCTCGTGGTTCGCCTTGACCATCGGCGACAGGCCGGGCTCGTAGATCGGCACGACGCCCTGGTTGAGGCCGTCGACCTTGATCGGGTCGATGTCGACGCAGACGACATCGTGCCCGACCTCGGCCAGGCAGGTGCCGGTTACCAGTCCGACGTAACCGGTACCAAAAATCGCTACGCGCATCAGCCCATGTCCATCAGTGAAAGTTCAGTGCTGAATACGGCGATTCGGATTACTGCAGGACACCCATCAGCTCGACGTCGAACGTCAGCGTCGCATCCGGTCCGATCTTGCCGCCCGGCGCGCCGTTGGGTCCGTACGCCAGGCTGGACGGAATCCAGAAGCGGTACTTCGCCCCCACCGGCATCAGCGCCACGCCTTCGGTCCAGCCCGCGATCACCTGGTTGAGGCCGAACTCGGCCGGCTCACCGCGCGCGTAGGAACTGTCGAAGACCTCGCCGTTGAGCAGCTTGCCTTCGTAATTGACCCGCACCCGGCTGGTCGGCATCGGGCGCTGGCCGTTGCCCTGGCGCAGCACCATGTACTGCAGGCCGGAAGCGGTGGTGACCACGCCCGGCTTGGCCTTGTTGGCGGCCAAGAACTTGGCGCCCTCGTCGCGGTTGCGCTGCGCGGCGCCGGCCTGGCGCTTGGCGAGATAGGCCTGCATCTCGGCCTGGGCCTGTTCCAGGGTCAGCAGCGGCGTGCCGCTCTTGGTGGCCACGGCTTTCACCGCCTGCGTCAGCACGGCGATGTCGATCTCGTCCTTGAACGGCACCAGCGACGGGCCGATCACGTAGGTGCCAAGGAAGACGCCGACCTTGGTCTTGTCCACCGGCGGCGGCGTGCTGCCCGGCGGCATGCCGGGGATCGCCTGGCCGTCGGCCACGGCGATGTTGAGGCGAAGCAACTGGTCCGTGGCCTGGGCTTCCTGTTCGTTCATCGCCTTCGGCTTGCCCGCGAAGGTATCGCCGATGGCACGCTCGAACGCGCCCAGGTCCATGAACGGACCGACCGGCTGCAGCGAATTGCCCACGTCCACACCAATGGCGTAGCTCACCTTGTCGCGCTCGGACACCAGCGCGGTTTTTTCCTGTGCAGCCACGCTGCCTCCCAGCATCGAAAACGAGATTGCCAACAACACGGCTGCGCCGCGGACCGACCGCTTCATCCTTTCTGCTCCTGGAACCTGCGCCGCGATGGGGGCGCCAAACCGATATTGTGGCACGCCCGCTGGCCGCGAAGGCACCGCGTCAGCGCACAGCGCGCGGTACCTTGAGTTCGCGCTCGATCGCCGCGACCACGGCCGGATCGTCCGGCGAGACCTTGCTGGGGAAGTTCGCCACCACGCGCCCGTCCCTGCCGATCAGATACTTGTGGAAGTTCCAGCCGGGTGCGGTTCCCGTTGTTTTCGCCAGCGATGCGTACAGCGGCGTCGCCTTGTCGCCGGTCACAGCGACCTTCTCGAACATGGGGAACTTCACGCCATAGGTCAGCGTGCAGAACTCCTGGATCTCCTTTTCGCTGCCCGGCTCCTGACCCCTGAAGTCGTTGGAGGGAAAGCCGAGCACCGCGAATCCCTGCGCGCCATAGCGCTGATGCAGCGCTTCCAGCCCCTCGTATTGCGGTGTATAGCCACATTTGCTGGCGGTGTTGACGATCAGGAGCACCTGGCCGGCGTACCGCTCCTTCAGGTTGACGGGCGACTTGCCGGCCAGCGGACGGTAGCTGACATCCAGCAGACCGGCGGCCAATGCCGCTGCGGAGACCCCGAGAAGCACGAGAAACGCGAGCAATTTCAAAGATTTGGACTTCACGGCAGCACTCCACTATTACGAACATGACAAGTATGCCTTCAGTTGGGTGACAAAACCCCGCGCCCCGGTTGACGGCCTGTGTTTTGGTGTTATAGTTGAATACAACACCACTCACCCAACTCAGGGGGGTACCCGATGAACCCGAAACTGACCCACACCCTGCCCAGCCTGGCCGTCGGCGGCCTGTTGCTGGCAGCGGGTGCCCTGGCGGCCATGTCCGGCGCCCGCACGTCCGAGGTGGATCCGGCCACGCTGGTGGGCGCGCTGGAATCCGACGTCCGCGAGATCACCGGCGACGACCAATCCCCGCAGGCGCCCGCGCACAAGCGCCGTGCCCGCGCCTCCCTGTCCATGCCGTACTTCTCTTTCGGCCAATCCCTGCGTCCGAGGAGCTGAGCCATGGCGCCCATCCAATGGAGCGACGGTGCTCCCATCTACCGTCAGTTGAAGGATCGCGTGATCGCCATGATGCTGGACGGCATCCTGAAGCCGGGCGACGCCCTGCCCTCCGTCCGCCAGGTGGCCGCGGAGTACCAGCTGAATCCCATCACCGTCTCGCGCGCCTACCAGGAGTTGGCGGACGAGGCACTGGTGGAGAAGCGCCGCGGCCTGGGCATGTTCGTCACCGACGAAGCCGCCAAGAAGCTTCGCGGCAGCGAGCGCGAGCGTTTCCTGACCGAAGAGTGGCCGGCCGTCGCCGAGCGCATCGAGCGCCTGGGCCTGTCCATCGAAGAGTTGCTGCAATCCAAGGGGATCAAGTGATGAATGCTGCAATCGCCAATACCGTGGTGTCGGCCCACGGCCTGCGCAAGGCGTACCGGAACAAGCTTGCGCTGGACAACACCAGTTTCGAGATCGAAGCGGGCAAGATCATCGGCCTGATCGGCCCCAACGGGGCCGGCAAGACCACCGCGCTGAAGGCCATCCTGGGCCTGACGCCGTTCGAGGGCCAGCTGAAGGTGCTCGGGCTGGACCCGCGCAAGGACCGCGACGAACTGATGAAGGATGTCTGCTTCATCGCCGACGTCGCCGTGCTGCCGCGCTGGATGCGGGTGAAGGAGGCCATCGACTTCGTCGCCGGCGTCCACCCGCGCTTCGACCGCGCCAAGTGCGAACGCTTCATCGCCAACACCCAGCTCAAGCCCAACCTGCGCGTGCGCGAGATGTCCAAGGGCATGATCGTGCAACTGCACCTGGCGCTGGTGATGGCGATCGACGCCAAGCTGCTGGTGCTGGACGAGCCCACGCTGGGCCTGGACATCCTCTACCGCAAGCAGTTCTACCAGCGCCTGCTGGAGGACTACTTCGACGAGCAGAAGACGATCATCGTGACCACCCACCAGGTGGAGGAGATCGAGCACATCCTCACCGACGTGATGTTCATCCGCGACGGCAAGATCGTGCTGACCTCGCAGATGGAAGAGGTCGCGGAACGCTATACCGAACTGCTCGTCAGCGGCGAAGCGGTCGAGCAGGCCCGCGCCCTGAAGCCCATCGACGAACGCGCCCTGCCCTTCGGCAAGACCGTGCTTCTGTTCGACGGTGCGCCGAAAGGACATCTCGCCGCCCTCGGTGAAACCCGTACCCCTGGCCTGGCCGACCTGTTCGTCGCCATCATGAAAGGAACCTACGCATGAACGCCGTGACATCGACATTGGGCAAATCCTCCAAGCCGGGCGCGTTCACGTGGTTGCTGAAGCGCGAGTTCTGGGAGAACCGCGGCGGCTTCTTCTGGGCCCCGGTCATCACCGGCGGCATCTTCGTGGTACTGAACGTGATCCTGGCGATCATCGGCAGCATCGCCGCACGTGGTTCGATGGGCGGCGGCTTCGACATCGATGAAGCGCCGCGAAAGGCCGAGATGATCGTCGGCGGCATTGGCGACGGCATGTTGCTGGGTGGCGTGATGCTGGCCTGCGTGGTGCTGGCCTTCGTGGTGTTCTTCTACGCGCTGGGCACGCTGTACGACGACCGCCGCGACCGCAGCGTGCTGTTCTGGAAGTCGCTCCCCATCTCCGACACGCACATGGTGCTGTCCAAGCTGGCTTGGGCGCTGCTGCTGGCCCCGTTGCTCGCGGTGGGCGTGGGCATCCTGATCGGGCTGGCGATGTGGCTGATCTCGGCGCTGACCATCACGGTCAACGGGTTGCCGGCAGGCGGCGCGATCTTCACCCACTCGCATCCGCTGCGCATCATCGGCGGCGTGTTGTCCTCGCTGCCGGTCTACGTGTTCTGGGCACTGCCGGCGGTGGGCTGGTTGATGTTCTGCTCGGCCTGGTCGCGCAGCAAGCCGTTCCTGTGGGCGGTGCTGGTGCCGGTGCTGGCCTGCGTGATCATCAGCATGACCGACATCCTGCCGGGTCTGGAAATCCGCCACGATCTGATCTGGTACACCGTGGTCTACCGCGGCCTGGCCAGCGTGATCCCCGGCGCCTGGTTCCCCACCCTGTCCGGCGGTGCCGCCAATCCGCAGGCCGAGATCAATACGCCGGACGACCTGGCCAATGCCATCGACCTGACCCGCAGCTGGCAGGCCTTCGCCTCGGCCGACCTGTGGATCGGTGCGGCCATCGGCGTGGCCCTCATCATCGGTGCGATCTACCTGCGCCGCTGGCGCGAGAGCGAGTAAGCCTGCCCGGGGCGGCGCCCCACCGCCGCCCGCTTTTCTTCGATACGACAAGGGACAACCCATGCACAAGAATGCTCTTCTGGTCCGCAGCGCCGGCATCGCCGCCGCCTTGCTGCTTGCAGCCTGCCAGCCGGCACAAGACAAGCAGGACACCACCGGCATCGCCGCCGAGGCCATGGGCGAAGTCGCCAAGGGGCTGGGTGAAGCCAGTCAGGAAATGGAGAAGGCCCGCGAGGAAATCGCCACCGCCCGCGAAAAGCTGGCGCGCGAGAACATCTCGCTCAACCGCAACGAAAGCCAATCCCTGCCGAAGGCAGAGATCACGCCGTCCGGCGAGTTGTTGATCGAAGGCAAACCGGTCGCCACCACGGCGGAACAGAAGGCGCTGGTGCTGGCCTACCGCGGCGAGCTGCTCGGCGTGGTCGGCGACGGCATGGCCATCGGCATGGAAGGCGCACGGGTTGGCATCGATGCCGCGGCATCCGCCCTGAAGGGCGTGCTCGCCGGCCAGTCCGGCGACGAGATCGGCCAGCAGGTCGGCGAACAGGCCAAGGCGAAGATCAAGCCGATGGTGGCGCAGCTGTGCACGCGCCTGCCGGGGCTGCTCGTTGCGCAGCAGGCCCTGGCCACCGCGCTGCCCGAGTTCAAGCCTTACGCCAGCATGGACCAGTCCGACGTGGACGACTGCGGCGATGCCAACGGCGACGGTACCTGGACCTTCTGAGCCCGCTGCCTCACGTGGCGCACAGCGCGACAGCCGATTCCCGGGATCGCCGCGAACGACGCGCGTCGCCCCCACCCGCGAAGGAGACCGACATGCATGCACCCTGCCTCCACCGTGCCCTGCTTCCCTTGTTGCTCGCCAGTCTGCTGCCATTCGCGGCGCAGACGGCCAATGCCAGGGACACGAGCATCGACAGCGAAATCAGTGCCGACCTGGCAAGCGCACGCGATGACGTGCGGGCCGAGCTGGCCGCCGCCCGCCGTGAGCTGGAGACCGGCAACCTGCAACTGGGCGACAACCTGCGCTTCGGAAAGTCCGGCAAGCGCACCGCCGACGAGGATCGCGTGCTGCCGAAGGCGGAAATCACCCCGCAGGGCGACTTCCTGATCGAAGGCAAGGCGGTCGCCATCGACGTCCGCCAGCGGCAGCAACTCCTGCGATATCGCGGTCAGGTGATCGACATCGCCAAGGCCGGCATCGACATCGGTGAGCGCAGCGCGCAGGCCGCGCTCGAGGTCGTGGACCGCGGCCTCTTCAGCCTGATGGTCGGCGCCATGACCGGCAGCCTGGAACGCCGCGTCGAGAAAACCGTCAGGGAGACCGTGGAACCCGGCGTGCGCCAAATCTGCCGCAGCCTGCCGGCGTTGATGGACAGCCAGCAGGGCCTCTCGGCCAGTCTTCCGTCGTTCCGTCCCTACGCCACGCTGGAAGCGGACGATGTCGAAGACTGCGAGCGGGAGGTCCGTCGCGAGTTCGCCACGCGTTGATGCACCGTTGATTCCGCCGGCAGCGCCCCGCCCTCGCCACCGGCATCTCCGGCCCGAACGACCCGATTCCCGAGACCCGCCGATGCGCACCGCCCTGATCGCTTCCGCCCTGCTCGCCCTGCTCGCACTCTCCGCGCCCGCGCTGGCGTCGGACAGATACTGCAAGCACGAAGCGCCGCGCCAACTGACGCTCGACATCGGCGACGCCAGGGCCGTGGTGTTCGAGGTCGGCCCGCATCATCTGACCGTGGAATCACGTGTCGGTGCGCCGGCCGCCCTGGATGGCCGGGCCTGCAGCAGTCATGCCGACCGGCTTCCGCGCCTGAAGATCGAGCAGCGGCGGGCCGGTGACAAGCTGGTCGTTCGGCTGTACCAGGACGGCAATGCCAGCGTCTTTTCGTTCGGCGGCAAGTACGCCTACCTGCACCTGTCCGCGACCCTGCCCGACCACGTGCCCGTGCAGGTGAAGGTCGGCTCGGGCGAAGCCGAGGTCACGGGTGCGCCGGTGCTCAGCGCCGACGTCGGCTCTGGCCATGCCGTGGGCCGCGATATCCGCGGCCTCGTCGCCGCCTCGGTGGGCTCGGGCGAGATCGATGTCCATGGCGCCGGCAGCCTCAACGTGGTGTCGATCGGCTCGGGCGAAGTCGAGGCGGACAAGGTGCGTGGAGCCACCCAGGTCGGCGGCATCGGCTCGGGCGGCTTCAGCCTGTCCGGCGGCGGCGACGTCGAGATCCGCTCCATCGGTTCCGGCGGCGCCGAGCTGCGCGACATCAACGGCAACGTCACGGTCGGATCAGTGGGCTCCGGCGGCGTGGACGTGCGTGATGTCGCCGGCAACCTGAGCGTCCGCTCGGTGGGCAGCGGCGACGTCGACCACGACGGCGTGAAAGGCAAGATCGATATCCCCCAGCGTCGTTGATTCCCGAGGAATGACCATGATTCGTACGTTCGCCATCGCCTTTTCCGTCGCGCTGCTGGCTGCCTGCTCACCAGGCGCCGATGCCGATGCCGACAAGACCTCATCCCGCGCGTTGTGGGGCCAGAACGTCAAGCTCGACAGTCCCGGTCATCCGAAAGCCGAAGTGTCGGCGAAGGGCGACTTCATCGTCGATGGCAAGCCGGTGCCGGTCAGCGATGCGCAGCGCGCCTTGCTGGTCGCCTATCACCGCGAACTCGGCGGCATCGCCGACGCCGGCATCGCCACCGGCAAGGAAGGCGTGAAGCTGGCCGGCAAGGCGGTCGGCGCGGCGGTGAAGGGCATCTTCAGCGGCAATCCCGACCAGATCGACCAGCAGATCGACGCCGAGGCGAAGAAGGTGGAAGCCGAAGCGATGAAGATCTGCGACCGCCTGCCCGGCCTGTACAAGGCGCAGCAGGACCTTGCCGCCGCGCTGCCCGCGTTCCAACCCTACGCGAGCATGGAGCTGGACGACGTGGAGGAGTGCCGCACCTCGCACAGCGGCGCCCACGATGCCGGCGAGGAAGTCGGACGCGCGCTCGGCCGGGCGGTCAAGGGCGATGCGCCCGGAACGGCAGGCAATGCCGCGGCGGAAGCCGATGCCGCCGCCGCGCAGCCGGCCGATGCGCCTTCGCCCTGAGCGCCCGTCTGGCGCGTGGCGCGCGACGTCGAGTCATCCTTCCTTTTCCCTTACGAGGTCCGCAATGAAATACGTCGGCACGATGCTGCTGGGACTGGCGATGACGGTGTCCACCGCGCAGGCGGCCGATACACCGGACCCCGCCCGCGAACAGGCCTTCCAGGACCACATCGCCTACGTCGCCACGTTCGCGATGCCGGTGCTGATAGAGAAATGCGCCGCGACGGATGCGGGCTACCTGCAGCGTGCAGCCCCGGCCTATTTCCGCTACGTCAATACTCACCAGGACCAGATCGAGCGCGGGCGCCTGCTGACGCTCGCCGAGTTCGCGCCGGGCGACACCCTGGTCGCATACCGCGAGCGCACGCTCGCGCAACGACTGGGGCGCCTGGACAGCGGCACGCCCGAGCAGAAGCAGCAGATGTGCGAAGGCGCGCTGGCGATGCTGGGCGGGATGAAGATCCCCGGCGAGTGGCCGCCGCGCGACTGACGCGCGGCAACGTCCTCAACCGCCACCGCCTCCCGGCTTGCCGTGGATGCCGCCTTTCGCCAGCACCGCCGGATCCAGCAATCGCTTGAGGGTCGTTTCCGGTAGGCCGGTGACCTCGCGCGCCACCTCCAGCACCGGCCGGTTCTGCTTGTAGGCCTGCTTGGCGATGGCCGCACCTTTCTCGTAGCCGATCACGGGATTCAACGCCGTCACCAGGATGGGATTGCGGTCCAGCGCTTCCCGCACGCGATCGCCGCGCACGCTGAGTCCGGCGATGCAGTCGTCGGCCAGCAGGCGCGACACGTTCGACAGCAACTGGATACCGTCCAGCAGGTTGTGCGCGATCAGCGGCAGGGTGACGTTGAGCTGGAAGTTGCCGGTCTGCCCCGCCACGGTGATCGCGGTGTGGTAGCCCATGACCTGTGCGCACACCATCACCGTCGCTTCCGGAATCACCGGATTGACCTTGCCCGGCATGATGGAACTGCCGGGCTGCAGCGCCGGCAGTTCCACTTCGCCCAGGCCCGCCAGCGGACCGGAGTTCATCCAGCGCAGGTCGTTGGCGATCTTGGTCAACGCCACCGCCAGCGCGCTGAGCTGGCCGGACAGCTCGACGGCGTCGTCCTGCGCGGCCAGGCCCTCGAACTTGTTGGCCGCGCTCTCGAAACGCGTACCCGTGCTGGCCGACAACGCCTTCGCCACGCGTGCACCGAAACGCGGATCTGCATTGATGCCGGTGCCGATGGCGGTCCCGCCCAGCGGCAGGCGCCGTACGCGCTTCAGCGTGTCCTCGATGCGGGCCTGCGCGGACGACAGCTGCGCCGACCAGGCCGAGAACTCCTGGCCGAACGTCAGCGGCATGGCGTCCATCAGGTGCGTGCGGCCGGTCTTGACCACCTTGCCCAGCGCCTTGCCACGCGCATCGATGGTCTTGCGCAGGTGCGCGATGGCCGGCAACAGGTCCTCCAGCACCGCCAGTTGCGCGGCCACGCGCAGGGCGGTCGGGATAGCATCGTTGGAACTCTGCCCGAGGTTGACGTGGTCGTTCGGGTGCACCACCGCGGTGCCCGCACGCGTCGCCAGCGTGGCGATCACCTCGTTGGCATTCATGTTGGACGACGTGCCGGAACCGGTCTGGTACACGTCGATGGGGAAATGCGCGTCGTATTCGCCCGAGGCCACCGCCCGTGCGGCGTCCTGCACGGCCTTGGCGATGCCCTTGGGCAACAGGCCCAGCCCGGCATTGACCTCGGCCGCGGCGCCCTTGACCAGGCCCAGGGCGCGGATGAAGCCACGCGGCATCGGCCGGCCGGAAATGGGGAAGTTCTGCACCGCCCGTTGCGTCTGCGCACCCCACAGCGCCTCGGCCGGCACGTGCAGTTCGCCCATGCTGTCGTGTTCGATGCGGGTGCGTGCGGCGCGGGGCTTGCCCACGGCGGTCTTCTTGCTGGTCATCAACCGTCTCCTGGAGGGATTCACGGCGTGCGCACCGGCGCGGATGCCGGCGGCTGGCGGGGGTCACAGGATACGCCAGGCCGGTTCACCGCCTTCCCGGGGTAAAATGGAACGCTCCCTTTCAGCCGCCCTCCTTCCCCATGTCGGATTCGTCCCTGCTCGCCCTGTCCCCGCTCGATGGCCGCTACGCCGGCAAGGTCGATGCGCTGCGCCCGATCTTCTCCGAGTACGGCCTGATCCGCGCCCGCGTGAAGGTGGAGGTGGAGTGGCTGCTGGCGCTGGGTGCGGAGCCGGGCATCACCGAGCTGCCGGCGTTCTCCGCCGGCGCCACGGCGAAACTGCGCGCGCTGGCCGACGGCTTCAGCGTCGCGCACGCCGCACGCGTCAAGGAGATCGAGCGCACCACCAACCATGACGTCAAGGCGGTGGAGTACTTCATCAAGGAGCAGCTGAAGGACGACGCCGAACTGGCGCCCGCGCTGGAGTTCGTCCACTTCGCCTGCACCAGCGAGGACATCAACAACCTGTCCTACGGCCTGATGCTGGAACAGGCGCGCCGCGAGGTGCTGTTGCCGACGCTAGACGGCGTGGCCGCGACGCTGCGCACGCTGGCGCACGCGCAAGCGGCCCAGCCGATGCTGTCGCGCACGCACGGCCAGACGGCGTCGCCGACCACGCTGGGCAAGGAGATCGCCAATGTCGTGGCGCGCATCGAGCGCCAGCGCGCACAGATCGCCGCGGTCGAACTGACCGGCAAGATCAACGGCGCCGTCGGCAACTACAACGCGCACGTGGCTAGCTACCCCGATGTCGACTGGCCGGCGTTCGCGCAGCGTTTCGTCGAGGGCCTGGGCCTGGTGTTCAATCCGTACACCACCCAGATCGAGCCGCACGACAACGTCGCCGAGATCGGCGATGCCGCGCGCCGCGCCAACACCATCCTGATCGACCTGGCCCGCGACATCTGGGGCTACATCTCGCTGGGCTACTTCAAGCAGCGGCTCAAGGAAGGCGAAGTCGGCTCGTCGACGATGCCGCACAAGGTCAATCCGATCGACTTCGAGAATGCGGAAGGCAACTTCGGTATCGCCAACGCGCTGTTCGAGCACTTCAGCGCCAAGCTGCCGATCAGCCGCTGGCAGCGCGACCTGACCGATTCCACCGTGCTGCGGGCACTGGGCACGGCGTTCGGCCATACGCAGGTGGCGCTGGACTCGCTGGCCAAGGGCCTTGGCAAGCTGGAAGTGAATCCGGCGCGTCTGGATGCCGACCTCGACGCCGCCTGGGAAGTGCTGGCCGAAGCCGTGCAGACGGTGATGCGCCGCCACGGCCTGCCCAATCCGTACGAACAGCTGAAGGCCCTCACGCGCGGCCAGGGCATCACCGCCGACTCGATGCGCGCCTTCGTCGAATCGCTGGACCTGCCGGCCGAAGACAAGCAACGCCTGCGCGCGATGACGCCAGGCCGCTACACCGGCCTCGCCGAGCGGCTCGCCCGTAACATCTGAAGGACGGACGCGAGGGAACGGCGATGCACCTGCTGATCAACATCGATGTTCCCGACCTGTCCGCGGCAGAGGTGCTGTACACGACGGCCTTCGGCCTGACCGCCGCGCGTCGCTTCGGCGACGGCGGCGTGGAACTGCTGGGCGCGCAGGCGCCGATCTACCTGCTGCACAACCCCTCCGGATCGATCGCGGCCGCCGATGCGCCCCGCGACTACGCCCGCCACTGGACGCCCGTGCACCTGGACGTGGTGGTGGATTCCCTTGAGCCTGCCCTCGCCCGCGCCCTGCAGGCCGGTCTTGCGCAGGAAACCGACATCCGCGAAACGAACTGGGGACGCATCGTGCGGCTGGCCGATCCCTGGGGCCACGGCTGGTGCCTGCTGCAGTTCGTCAACCGCGGCTACGACGAGATCGCCACATGATGCTCCGCACCACCTTGCTATCGGGCTTAATTGCCCTCGCGCTGCCGACGGCCGCACTGGCTGCCGACACCCCCATCGCCAAGGCCTGCGCCGATGACGCCGGCTGGAACGACCCGGCCACGCCGCTGAAGGTGTACGGCAACACCTGGTACGTCGGCACCTGCGGCATCAGCGCGCTGCTGGTGACCTCCGATGACGGCCACATCCTGGTCGATGCCGGCACGCCGCAGGCCGGTCCGCAGATCCTCGCCAACATCCGCACGCTCGGCTTCAAGCCGGAGGACGTGCGCGCCATCGTGTTCTCGCATGAGCACCACGACCACGCCGGCAGCTTGGCCGAACTGCAGCGCGCCACCGGCGCGCCCGTCTACGCCCGCGCACCGGCCGTGGATACGTTGAAGCGCGGCAGACCGGATCGCCGTGACCCGCAAATGGAGGTGGCGGAACCCATCGCCCCTGTCGCGCAGGTCATCACGCTCGCCGACGACGGCGTGGTGAAGGTGGGCGGGCTCGCCTTGCAGGCCATCGCGACGCCCGGCCACACGCCCGGCGGCACCAGCTGGACATGGCGGTCCTGCGAAGGCGATGCCTGCCATCAGATGGTCTACGCCGACAGCCTGACCGCGATCTCGGACGACGTGTACCGCTACAGCGACGATGCCGCGCACCCGGGTTACACCGCCGCGTTCCGCGCCACCCTGGCGCGCGTGGCCGCGCTGGACTGCGACATCCTGGTCACCCCGCATCCGTCAGCAAGCCAGTTGTGGGCGCGGATCGGTGCACGCGCCAACGCGCCGCTGGTCGATACAGGTGCCTGCCGCGCGTATGCGGAACGGGCCACGCAGCGGCTGGACAAACGCCTGGCAGACGAAGCCGCCTCCCCGCCTTCGCCTTGACCGGCCTCAATGACGACACGGCCATGGCCGTGGATGCTGGCTTTCCCTCCCCCGTCGCGACTGCATGCCCATGAAGAACAAGACCGCCCGCCCGCCCAAGGATCTGCCGTTCGAGGTGGACGCCTCGCGCGCGCAGCCGCTGGGCATGCCGGCCGAGCGCTTCCTGCGCGACTACTGGCACAAGCGTCCGCTGCTGATCCGCAACGCTTTCCCGGATTTCGAAACGCCGGTGCAGCCGGAAGACCTCGCCGGCCTGGCCTGCGAGGAAGGCGTGCTGGCCCGCCTGATCAGCCTGGACCGGACGACGGGTGCCTGGGACGTGCGTACCGGGCCGTTCCAGGAAGAGGACTTCCCCGGCCTGCCGCACCACGACTGGACCCTGCTGGTGCAGGACGTGGACAAGTGGGACGCGGACGTGCGGCGACTGCTCGAACAGTTCCGCTTCCTGCCGCGCTGGCGGGTGGACGACATCATGATCAGCTTCGCCGCGACCGGCGGCTCGGTCGGCGCGCACGTGGACCACTACGATGTGTTCCTGCTGCAGGCGCAGGGCGAGCGGCGCTGGATGATCGATGCCAGCGTGGCGATGGGCAGGCCGGCGCCGGACCTCGGCTTCCAGGACGACGTGGCGATCAAACTGCTGCGCACGTTCGATCCCACGCACGAATGGGTGTTGTCGCCGGGCGACATGCTGTACCTGCCGCCGCTGGTCCCGCACCACGGCGTGGCGGAGAACGCCTGCCTGACCTTCTCGATCGGCATGCGCGCGCCGTCGTCGGCCGAACTGATCGGCGATTACCTGGATACGCTGATCGCCGAGGCCGACGACGCCCAGCGCTACC
This sequence comes from Pseudoxanthomonas sp. Root65, assembly GCF_001427635.1. Lineage (NCBI taxonomy): Bacteria > Pseudomonadati > Pseudomonadota > Gammaproteobacteria > Lysobacterales > Lysobacteraceae > Pseudoxanthomonas > Pseudoxanthomonas sp. Root65. Next base: position 708,360 of record NZ_LMHA01000002.1, on the reverse strand, counting down.
ACGACGAAGACCTGACCGCGCCGCAGGACCCCAACGAGATCGACGCCCGCGCGATGGAGCGCGTGGTCGAGGCGCTCAATGCGCTGCGCATGAACGACCCGGACCTGGTCGGCGACTGGTTCGGCCGCTTCATCACCACCTATCGCGCGTCCGGCGACGTGATGCCGGCACCGGATGCCCCCTCGCGCATCGAGATGGAATGGGACCTGCAGCAGGGCGCGCGACTGCTTCGCCACCCGTTCTCGCGTTTCGCGTGGCGCCGGCGCAGCAAGGGCGCAACCCTGTTCTGCAATGGCGTGGATTACGTACTACCGGTCAAGGACGCCCAGCAGCTGGCGGCACTGGAGAGCCTGGACGTCGCCACCTATGGCGCGCTCAGCGAGGCCGGTCGCGATGCCGTGATGGCACTGGCGGCCCAGGGTCACTACCAGCTGGCCCTGGAGGATGACGGGGAAGAAGACGCGTGAGCACAGGCCTGGACTACGGCATCGAAACCGTCGATTACGCCACCGGCGCGGCGCCGGTGCACCAGGTCCGGGACGTGGTCTTCGTGCAGGAACAGCAGGTGCCGCGCGAGCTGGAGCGCGATGCGCTCGATCCCCTCAGTCATCACGTGCTGGCCCGCGACGCAGCGGGGACGCCCATCGGCACCGCGCGCCTGACGCCAGAGCACCGCATCGGCCGCATGGCGGTGCTCTCGGCCTGGCGCGGCCGCGGCGTCGGCGACGCCCTGCTGGTCGCCCTGCTGGACGAGGCCCGCCGTCGCCAGTGGCCCGATGTCTCGCTGCACGCCCAGGTCACGGCCGAGACCTTCTACGCCCGGCACGGCTTCGTGCCGGAGGGGGAGCGCTTCGTTGAGGCCGGCATCGAGCACCAGGGCATGCGCCGGCACCTGGCCGGGCCCGCCAGCATCGTCCATCGCGCCGAAGCCGTGGCCATCGCCACTGCCGTGGTGACCCAGGCACGCCGCGCGCTGGTGATCTACAGCCGGGCGCTGGATCCGGGGCTCTGGGATGCGCCCGCGGTCGTGGAGGCGTTGCGCCGCTTCGCCACTCGCCAGCGTGGCGCGCAGGTCAGCGTGCTGCTGCACGATGCCGGTACCCCGCAGCGGGCGCTGGCCCCGCTGATCGGCCTGGGCCAGCGCCTGCCCAGCGTGTTCGCCTTCCGCGAAGTGCAGGACCCGGTGGACCTGGCGTACACCGCCGCCTTCGTCGCCAACGACGACCACGGCTACTATCACCGCCCGCTCGGCCATCGCTTCGATGGCGAAGCGGGCCTCGCGCACGCCGGTCGCGCCCGGCAGCTGCGGGACGAGTTCATGCAGATGTGGGAGCGTTCGCGCCCCGTCACCGAGTACCGGGCGCTGGGCCTCTGACGTCATGCGAGCGGCCTTGTCCCGAGGGCCATCATCGATCCGTGATCTGCGTCTTTAGTCCAATCCGGTTACGCCCCATTCCCGGCATGGGGGTATAATTTCCCGGTTTTCGTCCCTGTCAGTGCGGTATCGCGCAGTACGGACGCAAGCGCCCCTCGACTACCCCACTGCACGCCATCGCCATCGTGGACAACCTCCTGAAGCAGTTCGCGCAATCCTCGCAGCTCAACGGAGGCAACGCCTCCTACGTTGAAGACCTGTACGAGCAGTACCTCGTTTCCCCGGAAAGCGTGGGCCCCAAATGGAAGGCCTACTTCGATGGCTTCAAGGGCCGCGAGGCCGGCGACGTGCCGCATTCGGTGGTCATCCAGCAGATCACCGACGCCGCCCGCCAGGCCGCCAACAACGGCCATGTCGTGGCCGCCGGCGGCGACGAGCGCGAGCGCAACGTGGGCCGCCTGATCACCGCCTACCGGTCGCGTGGACACCTGGGCGCCCGGCTCGACCCGCTGGGCCTGACCCCGCCGGTCAACCCGCCCGACCTGGACCTGGCCTTCCACAACCTGTCCGAGCGCGATCTCGACAGCGAGTTCAGCACCGGCAACGTCGGCGGCAATTCGCGCATGAAGCTGCGCGACCTGCTGGCCCGCCTGAAGGCGGCCTACACCGGCCCCATCGGGGTCGAGTTCATGCATATCCCGGAAGTCGAACAGCGCCAGTGGCTGTACCAGCGCCTGGAGACGGCCGGTGGCCAGTTCGGCCTGTCGGACGAGGCCAAGCGCCGTACCCTGGAGCGGCTGACCGCGGCAGAGGGCCTGGAGCGCTACCTGCACACCAAGTACGTGGGCCAGAAGCGCTTCTCGCTGGAAGGCGGCGACGCGCTGATCCCGCTGCTCGACACGATGATCCGCAGCGCCGGCGAAGGCGGGGTCAAGGACATCGTGGTGGGCATGGCCCATCGCGGCCGCCTCAACGTGCTGGTCAACACGCTGGGCAAGAGCCCGCGCAAGCTGTTCGACGAGTTCGAGGGCAAGTTCGAGCACGACAACAGCCTGGCCCACGCCGGCGACGTGAAGTACCACATGGGCTTCTCCGCCGACATCGCCACCCCGGGCGGCCCGGTCCACTTGGCGCTGGCGTTCAATCCCTCGCATTTGGAAATCGTCGACCCGGTCGTGGCCGGCAGCGTGCGGTCGCGCCAGGAGCGCCGCACCGACGCGGCGCGCCAGACGGTGCTGCCGATCATCATGCATGGCGATGCGGCGTTCGCCGGCCAGGGCGTGGTGATGGAGCTGTTCCAGATGTCGCAGGCGCGCGGCTTCGCCGTCGGCGGCACGCTGCACATCGTCATCAACAACCAGATCGGCTTCACCACCAGCAACAAGGAAGACGCCCGCTCCACGATGTACTGCACCGACGTGGCCAAGATGGTCGGCGCGCCGGTGTTCCATGTGAACGGCGACGATCCGGAGGCGGTGGTGTTCGTGGCGCAGATGGCCTACGACTTCCGCCAGCAGTTCAAGAAGGACGTGGTGATCGACCTGGTGTGCTACCGCCGCCACGGCCACAACGAAGCCGACGAGCCGGCCGCGACGCAGCCGGTGATGTACCAGACCATCCGCAAGCACGCGACCACGCGCGAGATGTACGCCGCCACGCTGGAAGCGGCCGGCGTGATCCCCGCCGAGGGCGGCAAGGCGCTGGCCGATGCCTACCGCAACAAGCTGGACTCGGGCGAATACACCACCGAACTCGCCAAGCAGAAGGACGACGAACTGGCGATCGACTGGTCCAAGTACCTGTCGGGCAAGCTGAGCGATCCGGTCGACACCAGGGTCAAGCGCAAGTCGCTCGACTCGCTGGCCAAGATCATCACCACCATCCCGGCCGGCGTGGCGCTGCACCCGCGCGTGGCGAAGATCTACGAAGACCGCGTGAAGATGGCCGCGGGCGAACAGCCGGCCGATTGGGGCTTCGCCGAAAACCTCGCCTACGCCACCCTGCTGGCGGAAGGCAACGGACTGCGCCTGGTCGGCCAGGACGCCGGCCGCGGCACGTTCTTCCACCGCCACGCGATCCTCCACGACCAGAAGACCGACAGCTACTACCTGCCGCTGCGCCAGCTGGTCGAACAGCCGGAGCAGGCCACCATCATCGACTCGCTGCTCAGCGAGGAAGCGGTGATGGCGTTCGAGTACGGCTTCTCCACCACCGACCCCAACACCCTGTGCATCTGGGAAGCGCAGTTCGGCGACTTCGCCAACGGCGCGCAGGTGGTGATTGACCAGTTCATCGCCGCCGGCGAAGCCAAGTGGGGCCGCATCAGCGGCCTGACCCTGTTGCTGCCGCACGGCTACGAAGGCCAGGGGCCGGAGCACAGCTCCGCGCGCCTGGAGCGTTTCCTGCAGCTGTGCGCGGTGGAGAACATGCTGGTCTGCGTGCCCACCACGCCCGCCCAGTGCTACCACATGCTGCGCCGGCAGATGCGCATGACCACCCGCAAGCCGCTGGTGGTGATGACGCCGAAGTCGTTGCTGCGCCACAAGCTGGCCGTGTCCACGCTGGACGAACTGGCCAACGGCGAGTTCCAGCACCTGATCCCCGATGCCGTCGCCGACGCCAAGAAGGTCAAGCGCGTGGTCGTGTGTTCCGGCAAGGTCTACTACGACCTGCTGGAAGACGCGCAGAAGCGCGGCCAGGACGACGTGGCGCTGGTGCGCGTGGAGCAGCTCTACCCGTTCCCGCGCCCGCAGCTGGCCGCCGAACTGAAGCGCTACGGCAAGGCCACCGAGGTGGTTTGGTGCCAGGAAGAGCCGCAGAACCAGGGCGCGTGGTACCAGATCAAGCACCACCTGCAGGCCTGCCTGGCCGAGAAGCAGACGCTGCATTACGCGGGTCGCGCGCGTTCGCCCTCGCCCGCCGCCGGCCATTTCGCCGAGCACGTCGAGGAACAGCTCAAGCTGGTCGCCGACGCACTGGTCAACAAGCTCGGCAACGACAACGTCGCCGAATAAGCCCCCACTCATTAGAACAACATCACCAGGACGTCCCATCCCATGGCCACTGAAGTCAAAGTTCCGGTTCTGCCCGAGTCCGTCTCCGATGCCACCATCGCCGCCTGGCACAAGAAGGTCGGCGACGCGGTCAAGCGCGACGAGAACCTGATGGACCTGGAAACCGACAAGGTCGTGCTGGAAGTGCCCTCGCCCGTCGACGGCGTGCTGAAGGAAATCAAGTTCAAGGAAGGCGATACGGTGACCAGCCAGCAGCTGCTGGCGATCATCGAGGAAGGCGCCGTGGCGGCAGCCGCACCCGCCGCCGCCGCCGAAGAGAAGCAGCCGGCCGCCGGCGCCCAGGAAGTGCAGCCGAAGGCCGCCGCCGCCAAGGCCGACGCCGCCGCGCCGTCCAGCACCAAGCCGGCACCCGCCGGCGCCGACGCGCTGCCGCCGGGCGCGCGCTTCACCGCCATCACCCAAGGCATCGACCCGGCCGGCGTGGAAGGTACCGGCCGTCGCGGCGCGGTAACCAAGGAAGACCTGGTCAACTACGCCAGTGGCAAGACCGCCGGCGTGTCCGGTGGCGCGCGTCCGGAAGAGCGCGTGCCGATGACCCGCATCCGCACGCGCATCGCCGAGCGCCTGATGCAGTCCAAGAACTCCATTGCCATGCTGACCTCGTTCAACGAAGTCAACCTGGCCAAGGTCATGGAGATGCGCAAGGAACTGCAGGACGACTTCGTGAAGGCCAACGGCATCAAGCTGGGCTTCATGAGCTTCTTCGCCAAGGCCGCTGCCAACGCGCTGCAACGCCACCCGATCGTCAACGCCTCGGTCGACGGCAACGACATCATCTACCACGGCTACGCCGACATCTCGATCGCCGTCTCCACCGAGAAGGGCCTGGTCACGCCGGTACTGCGCAATGTCGAGCGCATGGGCTTCGGCGACATCGAGAAGGGCATCGCCGAGTACGCCAAGAAGGCGCGCGACGGCAAGCTGGGCCTGGAAGACCTGCAGGGCGGCACCTTCACCATCACCAACGGCGGCACCTTCGGTTCGCTGATGTCCACGCCGATCGTCAACCCGCCGCAGAGCGCCATCCTGGGCATGCACGCCATCAAGGACCGCGCCATCGTCGAGAACGGCCAGGTGATCGCCGCCCCGATGATGTACATCGCGCTGTCCTACGACCACCGCATCATCGACGGCAAGGACGCGGTGCTGTTCCTGGTCGACATCAAGAACCAGCTGGAAAACCCGCACCGCATGCTGCTGGGCATGTAAGAGCGAGAAGTGAGCGATCAGGAGTGAGAAGTGAGAGCGGCTGCTTTTGCTTTCCTCCCCTCACTCCTCACTTCTCTGCACTCACTCCTCTTACTCTGAGCGAATGAAATGAGCGAACAATTCGACGTCGTCGTCATCGGTGCGGGCCCTGCCGGCTACCACGCCGCCATCCGTGCCGCGCAGCTGGGCATGAAGGTCGCATGCATCGACGCCGCGCTGGGCAAGGACGGCAAGCCCGCACTGGGCGGCACCTGCCTGCGCGTCGGTTGCATCCCGTCCAAGGCATTGCTGGATTCCTCGCACCAGTACCACAACCTGACCCACCAGTTCGAACAGCACGGCATCAGCGTCAAGGACGCGAAGATCGACGTCGGCACCATGGTCGGCCGCAAGGACGCCATCGTGAAGCAGTTCACCGGCGGCATCGCGCAGCTGTTCAAGGCGAACAAGGTGACGGCGTACTACGGCTTCGGCCAGTTGCAGCCGGGCAACCTCGTGAAGGTGAAGCAGCACGACGGCAGCGAGGTCGAGCTCAAGGGCACCAACATCATCATTGCCGCCGGTTCGGATTCCATCGAACTGCCCTTTGCCAAGTTCGATGGCGACACCATCGTCGACAACGTTGGCGCATTGGATTTCACCGAAGTGCCGAAGCGCCTGGCCGTGATCGGCGCAGGCGTGATCGGACTGGAGCTGGGCAGCGTGTGGAAGCGCCTCGGCGCCGACGTCACCATTCTCGAAGCCCTGCCCGATTTCCTTGCCGTCGCCGACAGCGAAGTGTCGAAGGTCGCCGCGCGCGAGTTCAAGAAGCAGGGCCTCGACATCCGCCTTGGCGCCAAGGTGTCGAAGACCGAAGTCACCGGCAAGGGCAAGAAGAAGGAAGTCGTGGTCACCTACAGCGACGCCGAAGGCGAGAAGACGCTGACCGTCGACAAGTTGCTGGTCGCCGTGGGCCGCCGCGCCGCGAGCAAGGGCCTGCTGGCCGAGGGCACGGGGGTCAGGCTCAACGAACGCGGCCAGGTGGAAGTGGATGCGCACTGCCATACCGGCGTCGATGGCGTCTGGGCCATCGGCGACTGCGTGCGGGGGCCGATGCTGGCGCACAAGGGCTTCGAGGAAGGCATCGCGGTCGCCGAGCTGATCGCGGGCCTGCCCGGGCATGTCAACTTCGACACCATTCCGTGGGTCATCTACACCTCGCCCGAGATCGCCTGGGTCGGCAAGACCGAGCAGCAGCTCAAGGCCGAGGGCGTGGCCTACAAGGCCGGCTCCTTCCCGTTTGCCGCGGTGGGTCGCGCGGTGGCGATGGCGGAGCCGACCGGCTTCGTGAAGGTCATCGCGGATGCCGAAACCGATCGCGTGCTCGGCATGCATCTGGTCGGCGCCAACGTGTCCGAACTGGTGCACGAAGGCGTGCTCACCATGGAGTTCAAGGGTTCCGCAGACGACCTGGCCCGCATCTGCCACGCGCACCCGTCGCTGTCGGAAGCGGTACACGATGCTGCGATGGCCGTGCACAAGCGCGCGATCCACAAGGCCAACTGATCCGCTGGCCCGCCACGAACGGCCCGGTTTACCGGGCCGTTCTGCTTCCGGGCTTCCATCACCGGATGAAACCATGTTCGCCTTGCTGCTTCCCCTGACGATCGCAGGCATCGCCATGACCCCGCCCGACCGCCACGACGATCCCCACGCGCGGTGCATGCTGGTCAGTGCGGGCATGGACGTGCGCGAGGCATGGACAATCATGCAGCGCCCGCCGGACAGCACGCTCAGTGGCCACAGCGCCGCCGGCCCGGACGGCGATCCACCAGCAGGCAGTTTCGCCATCGATTTCTGGCAGACCACCGACGCCCACGGCGTCCGCCGCACCTCCGCGTTGCGCTACCGCGGCGGCACCATCGAAAGCGTGGACTGCGGCCGCATCGATCCCCCCTCCCCCTTGAAGGAAAACTGATCCATGCGTTCCCTCTGCGTCTACTGCGGCTCCAACGCCGGCAACAAGCCCGCCTACACCGAACGCGCGATCGCCCTGGGCGACCGCATCGCCAAGGAAGGCATGCGACTGGTCTACGGTGGCGGCAACGTCGGCCTGATGGGGACCGTGGCCGATGCCGTGCTCGCCGCCGGCGGTGAGGTGATCGGCGTCATTCCCGAACAACTGGTCAACTGGGAAGTCGCGCACAAGGGCGTGACGAAGCTGGAAATCGTCGCCAACATGCACGAGCGCAAGAAGCGCATGTTCGACCTGGCCGACGGTTTCGTCGCCCTGCCCGGCGGCTTCGGCACGCTGGACGAGATGTTCGAGATGCTGACCTGGCGCCAGCTCGGCATCGGCGACAAGCCGTGTGCCTTCCTCGACGTGGAAGGTTTCTACACCCCGCTGATGGGCATGATCGACCGCATGGTCGAGGAGCGCTTCCTGCACCCGGAACAGCGCGCCGACCTGTGGCACGGCGACGACCTCGATGCGATGGTCGCGTGGATGCGCGCCTACACGCCTGCGCAGGCGGACAAGTGGATGGATGAGAAGCGGCGCAAGACGTTGCGGTGAGCCGTCCATCGTCCTAGCGAAGGCTGGGACCCCTCTTGCTCTTGCGGGCAGCCATGCGGCGACCACCGGCAATGGATTCCAGCGTTCGCTGGAATGACGGTGGGCGGTGTCCGTGCGATGGACGAACTGCCGTCGTCCCAGCGAAAGCTGGGACCCATCTTGCTTTCAATATGACCTTCACCAAAAACGCTACCAGCGGATTGCTGCTTGTCCGGGAACGGTGAGGTAGGTTTATAGTCTTCTCGCTCGCGCTGACTGGCAAAGGAGAGCCTGCATGCCTCGGGAACGGATTCCCTGTGTCTACATTCTTTGCAGCCAACCACGCGGCACGCTCTACATCGGCGTAACCTCCGAACTTCCAGGACGTATCTGGCAGCACAAGCACGATCAAGCCGACGGCTTCACTCAACGCTACGGCGTCCATACTTTGGTCTGGTATGAAGTCCATGAGCAAATGGAATCTGCGATCCTGCGCGAGAAGGCCATCAAGGCATGGAAACGCCTCTGGAAGATTCAGCTCGTTGAAGCCACAAACTCCACTTGGCGGGATCTCTATCCCGACATTCTTTGAATGAAAGAGGTGCCTAGACCATGACCCTGCCTTCCACCCCCTTCAACGCCTTCCGCATCCATCACGACGACGCCGGTTATCGCGGCGGCGTCAAGGCCATTGCGCTGGATGCCCTGAATCCCGGCGAGGTGGTCATCAAGACCGCGTATTCGTCGGTCAACTACAAGGACGCGCTCGCCGGCACCGGTGAGGGCAAGATCCTGCGGCGCTTTCCGCTGGTAGGCGGCATCGACGTGGCAGGCCACGTGGTGGCCTCGACGGATCCGGCGTTCAAGGAAGGCGATGCGGTGCTGGTGACCGGCTCGGGCCTCAGCGAAACGCGCGATGGCGGCTATGCCCAGTACGCGCGACTCGATGCGAAGTGGGTCATTCCCCTGCCCGACGGACTCAGCCTGCGCGAGAGCATGATCCTGGGCACCGCCGGTTTCACCGCCGCGCTGGCGCTCTACCGCATGCGCGACAACCGGCAGACGCCCGACCTCGGTCCACTCGCCGTCACCGGCGCGACCGGTGGCGTGGGCTCGCTGGCTGTCGACATCTTCAGCAAGGCGGGCTTCGAGGTGCATGCCATCAGCGGCAAGCCCGAGAACACGGACTACCTGAAATCCATCGGCGCCAGTGAAGTCCTGGGCCGCGACGCGCTGGCGACCTCGCGGCCGATGGAGTCCGCGCGCTTCGGTGGCGGCCTGGACAATGTCGGCGGGCCGATGCTGGCCAGCCTGCTGGCGCAGACCGTGCCCTACGGCAATGTCGCCAGCGCCGGCCTCGCCGCCAGCGCCGACCTGCCCATAACTGTGATGCCCTTCATAATTCGGGGCGTGTCCCTGCTCGGCGTTGCCTCCGCCGGCACCGCGCGCGATATCCGCGAACACGTCTGGCAGCTCCTGGCCAGCGACTGGAAACCGCGCCACCTGGACACGATCTGCACACGGGAAACCACGCTGGAAGGCCTGCCGGAGGTGTTCCGCACCATGCTGGACGGGCGTTCGTTCGGACGCACGCTGGTGCGAATGGGATGAACGGCACAGGCGGCGCGACGGGCGTCGTCCGTTGGCCTCCCAGCCCATTGTGTTGTCACCGACAAGGTCTAAAATCGACGGCGGGGAACACTGGGGATATCCATGGCAAAGATTCTGATCGTCGACGATTCGCCGTCGCAGCTGCTGGGCATCCAGCGCATCGTCGAGAAACTGGGGCACGAATCCATCACCGCCGAGGACGGCGCAGCGGGCGTGGAAGTCGCCAAGCGCGAGCTGCCCGACATGGTGCTGATGGATGTGGTGATGCCGAACCTCAACGGGTTCCAGGCCACCCGCACGCTGAGCCGCGAGGCCACCACCAAGCACATCCCGGTCATCCTGGTGACCACTAAGGACCAGGACACCGACCGCATGTGGGGCCTGCGCCAGGGCGCCAAGGCCTACCTGACCAAACCGTTCTCCGAGGATGAGCTGGCCGAAGTGATCGAGCGCATCTTCAACGCGCGCGAACTGCCTTCCGCTCCGTCGGCCTGACGCGCGACATCGATGGATCGGGAAAGAGCAGGCTGCGGCCTGCTCTTTTCGTTTGAGTGCCCGTTCAGCGCGGTGCGACGTAGCCGCCCGGTACGCCGCGCGGCGACAGCACCAGTTGCCACAGGTGCGAACGGCGACTGCGGAAGGTGGCCATCGACGCCGCAAGGTAAAACCGCCACATCCGGCGGAAGCGCTGGTCGTAACGCGGAGCCAGCGCATCCCACGCGGCTTCGATATTGTCGCGCCATGCCTGCAGGGTCAGGTCGTAGTCGGCGCCGAAGTTGTGCCAGTCCTCCAGCACGAACCGGCCCTCGGCCGCGTGCGTGATCTGGGCCGCCGAGGGCAGCATGGAGTTGGGGAAGATGTAGCGCGCGATCCACGGATCGGTGCGGTCCACCGAGCGGCTGCCGCCAATGGTATGCAGCAGGAACAGGCCGTCCGCCGGCAGGCAGCGCCGCACCACGTCGAAGTACGCGGCGTAGTTCTTCACGCCGACATGCTCGAACATGCCGAGCGAAAACACCGCATCGAACGGCTCGTCCAGCGCGCGGTAGTCCTGCAGGCGGATCTCCACCGGCAATCCGGCGCACAAGCGGCGCGCGTACTCGGCCTGCTCGCCCGAGATGGTAACCCCGACGCCTTCCACGCCATACCGCTCGGCCGCGAACGTCAGCGCTTCGCCCCATCCGCAGCCTACGTCGAGCACCCGCATGCCGGGCCGCAAGCGGAGCTTGCGGCAGACCAGGTCGAGCTTGGCTTCCTGCGCAGCGTCGAGGGTGTCGGCATGGCGCCAGTAGCCGCAGCTGTAGACCAGGCGACGGCCCAGCATGGCGGCGTAGAGATCGTTGCCGAGATCGTAGTGGCGTCGCCCCACTTCGCCACTGCGGCGCGGCGACTGGAGGTTGGTCAGGCGGGCCCGCAGTGCATCGAAGATCTCGCCGGCGCGCGGCACCCGCTCGTCCAGGCGCGCCGCCAGCAGGCGGTACAGCAGGCCGTCGAGCGAGGCGGCGTCCCACCACCCGTCCATGTAGCTTTCTCCCAGGCCCAGCGATCCCTGCCCCAAGACGCGCGCGTGGAAGCGCGGATCGTGGACCTGGAGGTCCCAAGGCCGTTCGCCACCGACCCGCACATCCGCTTCGGCCAACAGGGCTGCAATCCTGCGCTCGAAGCGGGCATGCGGCATGGCGGTCAGCGGGCGAACAGCTCCGCGTACGCCGGGGCGACGTGCGGCAGCAGCAGCGCCGAGGGCACGTCGACCGTCTGCGTGCCATCGGCATACGGACCCACCTGGTAGGGCGGGAACACGAAGCGCAACGCGGTGATGCGGCCTGCCGCGTCGAGCACCGGGATGAACTCGCTGAAGTTGCCGGCGTCCGGCTCCGTGCCTTCGTCGATCATCCGGAAGGTGCTCTTGATCAGCGCCGCGCGGTCGGTCGGCGCCAGCTCGTCCTCGTCCGCGCGGGTCACCACGGCGGTGTGCAGCTGTTCGCGCACGTAGTCGCTGATGGCCTGCCAGCCTTTCGCGCCAGGAACAAGGGCGGCGGCGGTCAGGCGGGCGTCCTGCTTCGGCAACCAGACGAAGCGCGCGATGAGCGGCTGGCCATGCGCGCCGCCGGTGTAGCGGCTGCCATCGGCCGCCACCGCCACGATGTTCGGTGTATCCACCACCTGTTCGAAGGCCAGCGACAACTCGTAGGGGGCCGACGGCTTGTCATTGCCGAACGCCTCGACGGCCTCCATCAGCTCGGCGCGCTGGGCGTCGGTATAGGCCGCCAGTGTCCGCGCCAGGCCGGGATGGCGGTTGACCGTCGCCGGATAGCTGATACCCACGACATAGCGGTCGGTGGACTCGATGACATCCTTCAGCTCGGGCGGCGCCACCGGCGCATCTGCAGGCGCGACCGCGGGCAGCTGCGGCTCGGCGGCGGTCGGCGGCGGGGCGGACTCGCGCTTGCAGGCGGACAGCGCCAGCGTCGCCATCAGGACCAAGCCGATGCCACGGATCGGGTTGCGGGTAGTGAGGGGGGATGACACGTACGGGCTCCTTCCGCGTGTGAGGGGCGTCATTCTAGGCTGCCGTACCCGCCACCTCCATCACGATCGTGCGTCGACCAGATCGGCGTACTCGGGATGCCGTTGGACGTACGCCGCCGAGTAGGAACACGCCGGCACCACGTGCCAGCCCTGGCGGCGCGCGTGGTCCAGCGCCGCCTTCACCAGCGTGGCGGCGATACCGCGCCCCCCGATGGCCTCGGGCACGCCGGTATGGTCGATGACCATGCGCCCGTCCCGCAGCGAGTACAGGAGCTCGGCCTCGTGGCCGTCCAGGCGGAGGGAGAAGCGGTGGGCGTCCGGGTCGTGATGGAGGTCGGGCGTGGGCGAGTCGGCGGTCATGGCAGCTCCGTGGTAGGGGACACCCCTACAGTGTGACTCAATGCCCGCCTGTCCCTGTGGCACAACTGGACGCAGCGCGTCACATTCATGCTTGTGAAAGAAAGGGACCGCTGCGGGAGCGTGACCGATATCGCACTTCCATAGTTGGCACGATTGCTGCGTGACATGGCACAAAGACCTGCATCTCGGAGTTCCGCCATGAGCCTGATCGACGCACTGCCCGATGTCTCCAACGCCAGCGACTTCACCCTGCTGGAGGGCCTTTACCAGCTGACCGTCACCGGCCACACCGATGCGTGGGAGTTCGAGAAACTCAACAACGCGGTGTACGAGCGCCTGATGTCGACCTATTCCGGCAGCGAGAACGCCGGCGTGCACGCCGTGCACTCGTTGATGGACTGATACCGCACTTCTTCCACCGGGTGCTCCGGCGCGGCGCAGGGGTCCACCTTCGGGTGTGACTGCCGCGCCGGAGTCCCGTCCCACCTGCATCGACGATGCAGGCAGAACGATCCTCCCTTCTTCCTCGACATGAACGTGGCGCTACTCGCCACGGTGATCGCGTTTGCCCTGATTGCGCCGATCCTGCGTGCCGGCGCTGCCCTGGATCGCCTTCATCCGGCTTTCCGCCGCATGCAGCTCGTGCGCCTTGCCGGCGGCTTCGGCGGAGGCGAATCCCGCTTCCGGCGTGGCGCCATGAGTCTCCTGATCCAGATGCTGCCACGGTGCAGGCTGGCGATCGTGTTCCAGTTTCTGTTCGAGCAGGCTGCGTGCGTTGGCCAGCGCCTGGGCGGGTGTGATCTTCTTCGGCGTGCGCTTGCGCGCGACCTTCTTCGCTGACGCCTTGGCTGCGGGGGCTTGCCGCGTGCCGGTGGTCGTCTTCGTCGTCGCACGTTTGGCCGGACGCTGAGGTGCCGGCTTCTTCGCTACCTTGCGCGCGATCTTCTTGGTGGCGGTCTTCGCCGTCTTCTTCGCGGCCACCTTCCGCGTCGTCTGCTTGGCGACCTTGCGCGTCGCGGTCTTCTTCGCCACCTTGGTGGCTGTCTTGCGTGTCGCACCGGACTGGCGGGCGACTTTCTTGGCGGCAGCTTTTGCGGGTGCGGCTTTCTTCGCGGTGGTTTTCTTGGCGGCGACCTTCTTCGTCGCAACCTTCTTCACTGCCTTGCGTGCCGCCGTCTTACCGGCTGCCGTTTTCCTGGCCGTCTTGCTGACGCTCTTGCTCGCTGCTGTCTTCCGGGTCGCCATGCGTTTCTCCACGGGTGGGACACAACACCGGGATAGCATGGCCCACCTTCAATGCAGGTGAGCAAAGCCGCAATGGCGGCTTAACCGAAGCTGGGGCGCGACAGTTCCTGCAGGAAGTGTCCCACCACGCCGGTGTCCATCACCACCAGAAACAGCACGCCATAGGCCGCACCGGCCAGGTGGGCGCCATGGTTGATGTTGTCGCCACCGCGCTTGTCCATCCAGATGCTGTAAGCGATGTACAGCACGGCGAACACGATGGCCGGCATCGGGATGAAAAACACGCCGATCGTGGCCCAGGGCGCCAGCATGATGAAGGCGAACAGCACCGCCGACACCGCGCCGGACGCGCCCAGGCTGCGGTAGTTGGGGTCCTTCTGGTGCTTCAGGTAGGTCGGCAGGATCGAGACCACCAGCGCCGAGAAGTAGAACAGCGGGAACACCCACGGCCCGTGCTGCGCCGCCATCCAGGCTTCGATCTGGCGACCGAAGAAGAACAGCGTGAACATGTTGAAGAACAGGTGCCAGATGTCGGCATGGATGAAACCGTAGGCGACCAGCCGGTCGTACTGGCGATGGCGGTCGATCGCCGGCGGCCACAGGATCAGCCGCATCAGCAGCGACGGCGTCCGCAATGCGATCAGGCTGACCACGCAGGTGGCCGCGATCAGTAGCAGGGTGATGGGAGCGTCCATCCTTCGTCCTCAGGCCGCAGCGCGGTAGTTGTCCTGCATCGGGTACGTGCGTGCGTACAGCGCGAACGCGAGCGCCGCGACAAACGCAAAGCCGGCGAAGAAGAACATCAGGAACGCGTTCTCCGTCCAGCCCTGCGCCTGGATCCAGCCGATCACCGCCGGATCGCGGACGCTGGCATTGGTCAACAGCACCCACAGGCCGCCGAAGGTGCTGGTCAGGTACCAGAACGCCATGATCACACCCTTCATCGCCATCGGTGCCTGGCTGTAGGCGAACTCAAGCGCCGTCGCCGATACCAGCACTTCGCCGAAGGTCAGCAGCAGGTATGGCAGCGTCTGCCAGGCCAGCGAGACCTGCTCGCCCTCGTCCATCTGCAGCTGCAGCATGCCGGCGACGATCCACGACAGCGCGGAGATCGCGATGCCCCAGCCCATCCGGCGCAAGGCGGTGACGTTGAAGCCCATCTTCCGCAGCGCCGGGTAAAGCACGAGATTGTTGAACGGGATCAGCAGCATGACCATCAGCGGGTTCAGTGCCTGCATCTGCGTGGCGTCCTTGACCAGCCGGCTGGGCCACCACCATGCGTCGTGCGGGATCACCATGTCCTTGCCCTGGATGACCCAGGTGGAAGCCTTCTGGTCGAACAGCGACCAGAACGGCGTGACCAGCGCGAACACGATGAGGATGCGCAGCACCGACCGCACGCCCTCGATGGCGACATCCGGGTGCAGGCCGCGCGCGCGCTCCAGTTGCAGCGAGGCACCCAGGCCGATACCGGCGATGATCGCGCCCAACGCGAGGCACGCGGTGATCACGAATCCCCACGCTTCGGGCCAGATCGTGACGCCTGCGAACTTCAGCGCCCACAGCGCCAGCATCGTGACGGCAGCGGCCATGCCGATGGCGGCGACCAGCGTGCCCGCGCCGAATCCCTTGACCAGCAACGCACTGCGCACGATGTTGAGGAACGAATCCGGATCCTCGCCGCGCGACGGCGGCACATTGACGTACTTGTGACGTCCCGCCCAGAAGATCAGCGTGGCGATGAACATCAGGATGCCGGGAATGCCGAACGCCCACGCCGGACCCCAGCTGTTCAACACCAGCGGCATCAGCAGCGAAGCGAAGAACGAACCGAAATTGATGATCCAGTAGAAGGCGTCGAAGACGATCTTCGCCTTGCTCTTGTTGGTCTGGTCGAACTGGTCGCCACAGAACGTCACCACCAGCGGCTTGATGCCGCCCGACCCCAGGGCGATCAGGAACAGACCGGTATAGAAGCCGGTCGCGTTGCTCTCGAACAACGCCAGGCACGCGTGGCCGGCGCAGTAGATCAGCGAGAACCAGAGGACGGTGTTGTACTTGCCGAAGTAGCGGTCCGACAGCCAGCCCCCCAGTAACGGGAAGAAGTACACACCGATGACGAAGCTGTGGAAGATGTCCTTCGCCGCACCATTCCGCGACGCTTCATCAGGCAGGTACGCCAGCAGCACCGAGCTGATCAGGAACGGCACGAGGATATTGCGCATCCCGTAGAAGCTGAAACGCTCGCAGGCCTCGTTGCCGATGATGTAAGGGATCTGGCGGGGCATGCGGCCCTGGCTGGCTTCTGCGGTCGTGCTCATCCGATCTTCCGGTGAAAAAGTCCCGGAAGGGTAACGTATCCGCCCGCGCAGGGTCGAACCGCCGCGCCGTCACCGAGAGGCGATCAGGGGCTGGGACTGACCGCGATTGCGCGGCATCATGCGCCCCTGCCCTGTTCAGGAATTCCCGATGCTGCGACCGCTCTTCGCCACCCTGCTGCTGGCCTTGGCACCCCTTGCGAACGCCCAGACCCCGCTGACGACCGTGGCCGAACGCTCCGGCTTCATCGAGACCGGGCGTTACGAAGAAGTCACTGCGCTGTGCGATGCCTTCGCGCGCCGCTATCCGACGTCGGTCCGCTGCATCACCTTCGGCACCAGCCCGGAAGGACGCCCGATGAAGGCACTCATCGCCTCCACCAGCGGCGCGCTGACACCGGAACAGGCACAGCGGCGCGGGTTGCCGGTGGTGCTGGTCCAGGGCGGCATCCACGCCGGCGAGATCGATGGCAAGGACGCGGGCTTTCTCGCCCTGCGCGAGGTGCTGGACGGGAAGGCCGCCACGGGTGCGCTGGACAAGCTTGTGTGGGTGTTCGTGCCGGTGTTCAACGTGGACGGCCACGAACGCTTCGGCGCGTGGAACCGCCCCAACCAGCGTGGCCCGAAGGAAATGGGCTGGCGCACCACCGCGCAGAACTACAACCTCAACCGCGACTACCTGAAGGCCGACACGCCCGAGATGCAGGCGATGCTGCACCTGGTGCAGCGCTGGGATCCACTGGTGACCGTGGACTTGCACGCTACCAATGGCGCGCAGTTCGAGCACGACATCTCGATCCAAGTCGAGCCCGTGCATGCCGGCGACGCCGGCCTGCGCGAGGCTGGCCTGGCGTTGCGCACCGGCGTGATCGATGACCTGGCGAAACAGGGATCGCTGCCCCTGCCCTATTACCCGTCGTTCGTCGTGAACGATGATCCGACCTCGGGCTTCGAGGACAGCGTGCCGCCGCCTCGCTTCTCGCATGGCTACTACCTGCTGCGCAACCGCATCGCCATGCTGGTGGAAACGCACTCGTGGAAGACATACCCGGTGCGGGTGCGCATCACCGGCAACACCGTGGTGTCGGTGCTGGAGCATGTCGCGCGCGAGGGCGTGTCGTGGCAGGCAGCGGCGAAACAGGCTGATATTGCGGCTGCATCGCCCGGCGGTCGAGCGGAACCGCTGACCTACATCGCCGCGCCCACCGCGCGTACCGTCGACTTCCGCGGTTACGCCTACACGCGCACGATGTCGGAGGTGTCCGGCGCACCGATGACGCGCTACGACGAAACCACGCCGCAGATCTGGAAGGTGCCGCTGAAGGACGACATTCGTCCCGGCATCGTCGTCGAGGCACCGGGCGCCGGCTACCTGGTGCCTGCTGCCGAAGCGTCGTGGGTGGCCGCCGTGCTGAAGACGCACGGCGTGGAGTACCGCCTGCTGGGCAAACCCTGGCAGGGCGACGCCGATGTCTTCCGTGCACGCAAGGCCAGCTTCGGCGCCGGCCCGGTGGAGACCCACCAGCGCCTGACGGTGGAAGGCGACTGGCAGCGCGAGACGCGCGGCGTGCCGACCGGCTCGCTGTTCGTGCCGATCGCACAAGCAAAATCGCGCCTGGTGATGGCGTTGCTGGAACCGCAGGCACCGGATTCGCTGCTGGCGTGGGGGCGTTTCAACAACGCCTTCGAGCGCAAGGAGTACATGGAAGATTACGTGGCCGAGACGGTGGCGCGCGAGATGCTGCAGGACCCGGCAGTGAAGGCCGAGTTCGAGCGCAAGCTGCGCGATGACAAGGCCTTCGCGGCGGATCCTGGCGCGCGGCTGGCGTTCTTTTACCGCAAGCATCCCTCGTGGGACGAGCGTTACCAGCTGTATCCGGTGCTGCGGGTGGATAGGGCGCCCTGATCAGCCCCTTGTGGGAGCGACGTGAGTCGCGACAGGTTTGCCAGAACGCGTCGCAGCACGCGAAGAGGGAGAACCACCGGCTTTCCGCAGGGGGGGTTGGTGCGCGGTCGCGACTTACGTCGCTCCTACAGAGGAGCAAAAGCGCGCGCTCAGCCCGGGCGCCGTACGCCGTAGCGCGGCGCGGCAGTTCCATACGTGGTTTCGGTGAGCGGCGCGCCCATCGCGGCCAGTGCGGCGCGTTGCTCCGGCAGCGGCGTACGCAGGCTCCCGTCCTCATAGCGCGCCAGCGTGTGGAACGCGGGCAACGCCCATGCGCGTTCGAGCAGGCCCGCCACGCGCGGCCAGCGCGCTGCGTCCACCTGATAGCGCACGAACGCGGCATTGCGGAAGAACGCCGCGATGCTGATGTCGGCGATCGAGACCTCGCCGAAGATCCAGCCCTGTGCCGGCAGCTGGGCCTCCAGGTAATCCAGCGCGACAGGCAGTTCCTCCTCGCGCGCCCCGCGCACGACGTCCTCGTCGGTGCCTTCGTTGAACAGGAACCGGCGCACGCCCTTCTGGAAGAACATCCGCCAGACGATGACATCGCCCAACTGGGAATCGCAGTATTCCTCCAGCCAGCGCGCCTTCGCCCGCTGGACCGGATCGGCCGGATACAGCGGGACCTCGAGGAAGCGATCCTGGACGTACTCGCAGATCACGGTGGAATCGTTGAGCACCAGGTCGCCGTCGAGCAGCACGGGGATACGGCGCAGCGGACTGAGCCGGCCGAACGCGTCGTCGCCGACAAACGGCGCGATGGGATCGATCCGGTACGGGATGCCTTTCAGTTCGAGGCACACCAGCACTTTGCGCACATAGGGCGACAGGTAGTTGCCGATGATCGTCAGCGGTTCGGTCATGCGCGGGCTCCGTGGGGACCGGGTGCAGCGTGCGCATGCCGCGCGCGCCGGTCAACCCAGCGCGGTATCGAGCGCCATCATCAGGCAGAACCCGATCGCCAGGCCGAGCGATGCGATGGTCCCGTTGCCATGGCGGTTGGATTCGGGAATCACGCTGTGGCTGACGGCGATCAGCATGGCGCCGGCGGCGAAAGCCAGGCCCCACGGCAACAGCAACGACGAAACAGACACCGCCCACGCGCTGAGTACCGCCGCGACCGGCTCGGCCACGCCCGACAGCGCGCCGATGAAGACCGCCTTGCTGCGCGCCATGCCGGCACTGGCCAGGATCAGCGCCACGACCAGGCCCTCGGGGATGTCCTGCAGCGCGATGCCCATCGCCAGGCCTTCCGCCCCGCGCAGGCCACCGCCGGCAGCCACGCCCACCGCCATGCCTTCGGGCACGTTGTGCAGCACGATGGCCAGCACGAACAGGACCACGCGCGACGGCACCAGATCGCGCTTCGCATCGCGCGGATCGTCCACCACGCCGCGGTCCAGCGCCAGCAGGGCCAGCGCGCCCAGCAACACCCCGGCGCTGACCAGGCCAGCAGCACCCCACGCCGAGTACCCCGCGCGACCTGCCGCGTCCAGCCCCGGCAGCACCAGCGAGAACGCCGTGGCCGCCAGCATCACCCCTGCGCCGAAGCCCAGCAGGCCATCCGCCAGTTGTTGTTGCAGGTGCTTCACCACCCACACCGGCATCGCGCCGAGCGCGGTCGCCAGCGCGCACAGACCACCACCACGCAGCGCACGCCGCAGCCCGCTGCCGTCGTCCAACGGAATCGTCGCTACCAGCGACAGGGCCACGCCCGCGATCATCAGCGTGACCACGACATACGGCCACGCGAACAGGACGCGCGTCTGGGCGAAAGGATGCAGCACCCGGTTCATGCCGTCGTACTCCCCGCACGGCGCAGTGGCGTCGATCCCGATACTAGCCGCGCCTGCGCAGCGACGCTCATCGCAAAACTGAATCGCTGTGATGGGTAGAGCCCATCGCGCGTGGCCTCGGCCCTGGTCGGCGCGTTGGCGCCCCGAGGCAAGCCGAGACCGTTCGCGCTTCTGCGACCGCGTGCCGGTGCTTCCTGCGTTGACGAACCATTACGTCCGCCATCGCTAAGCTGGCCACCCGCCACCGCCACCAGGAGCGCGCGATGTTCCGTCCCATGCTGATGACCGCCTGCCTGCTCGCGCTGGTGGGCTGTCAATCTCCGCCAGCCACGGCGCCGGCGCCGGAGGCGCCTTCTGCGGCTTCGCCCACGTCGGCCGCGATCCAGGGCCGCGCGCTCTACATGGAACGGATCGCGCCGCCGCCCGGCGCGATCCTCAGCGTGCAACTGGTGGACAACCAATTGGCCGACACGCCCGCTGCCGTGGTGGCCAGTGCCGACTTCGCCGATCTCAAGGGTCCCCCGTTCGCCTTCACCCTGCCTTACGACCCGGCAAAGCTGCGCCCGAACGGACAGTACGGCCTGCATGCCGGCCTTCGCGACGCGCAGGGCAGGCTGTGGTTCGTCACCGATACGCGGGTGCCGGTGACGCCGGGCTCGACGGCGCCGGTCGAGTTCCGCATGGTGCGTGCGGGCGCGGACCCGGTGGCGCCTGGTGCGGGCACGCCCTGGGAGCAGGCCCGGGCGCGCGGCAGCGTATTCCGCGGCATCGGCACCGAGCCGGGCTGGTCGGTGGAAGTCGGCGGCGGCGCGATCCCGCGCCTGTGGGGTGACCTGGACTATGGCGAGCGCACCATCGAGGTCGCGCAGGCGCGCAGGACCGCGCAAGGTTATGCCGGCAGCACCGGCGATGGCCTTGCCGTCGCGCTGACCACTAAGAAGGAAAGCTGCAGCGACGGCATGAGCGACACCGAATACCCCGCCTCCGCCGTGCTGACGGTCGGCGACCAGACCTATCGCGGCTGCGGCCGCTTCCTGACGGAATGATGCCTACATGAGTCGACGTTCCCGCGCACGCCGCCAGAGCCGCCAACGCCTTCCCTTGATCGCCTTCGTGATGCTGCTCGTGCTGGGTGCGGGCGCGTGGTGGTGGTCGCAAAGCGACGATGCGCCCGCCCCATCAGCCACCACCGCACGGGAAACCCCCGAGTCCACCCAGACCAGCGCCGTGCTGGCGCTGCCGCCGGTGGAGCAGACCCGTCCCGGCGCACTCGCCGGCGAGGTGCCCGACGTCGCGCCGCCTGTCGCGCCTGCCGCGCCATCGGCATCGCGCAGCACCGGCGCACTGCCCGCCTTCCTGCCGCCGGAAGCCCAGCACACCCTGACGCTGATCCAGCGCGGCGGGCCGTTCCCGCACCGGCAGGACGGCAGCGTGTTCCAGAACCGCGAGGGGCGACTGCCGCGGCAATCGCGCGGCTATTACCGCGAGTACACCGTCGACACCCCGGGACTGGACCATCGCGGCGAGCGACGCATCGTCACCGGCGGCCAGCCGCCGCGCGAGTACTACTACACGGACGATCATTACGAGAGTTTCCGCCGGTTCGAGATCGGCGGCGAGGCCACCCCATGAGCGACTCCGGCTTCGATCCCGGCCTGGCCGATCCCGCGCGCGCGGGCGTGTTCTTCGTCACCGACGACGATCTGGATCCGTTGTCCGCCGTCGGCCGCGACGCCGGCCTGCTGGCCCGCCGCATCGACCTGTCCGGCTGCGACAGCAAGTCCGCGCTGCTGCTGCGCATCGCCACGGTGCTGGACTTCCCGCAAAGCTCGGGACGCAACTGGGACGCGCTGTCCGACAGCCTGCGCGACCTGTCCTGGCTGGAGGCGCCGGGCTACGTGCTGCTGTTCGAACAGGCGCACGAACTGCGCGACCGCGCCGAGGACGATTTCGACACCCTGCTGGACATCCTGGACGAGGTGTCGCAGTTCTGGACCGCGAACGACGTTCCGTTCTGGTCGTTCATCGCCCTGCCGGAAGAGGACTTCCCCGACCTCCAGTAGGGTTTCCCGGCGGTGGCCGCGCCGATCTGCGAAAATGCCGCATGATCGATTTCACTTCTCTTCCGCTGGCGCCCGGCCTGCAGCAGGGCGTCCAGGCGCTCGGCTACACCCGTCCCACCCCCATCCAGGCCCGCAGCCTGCCCGCCATCCTCGACGGCCGCGATGTCATTGCGCAGGCGCCGACCGGCAGCGGCAAGACGGCCGCGTTCGGACTGGGCCTGCTGCACCGGCTGGATCTTGCCACCGTGCGCACGCAGGCGCTGGTGCTCTGCCCCACGCGTGAGCTGGCGGACCAGGTGGCGCAGCAACTGCGTAAGCTGGCGCTCGGTCTTCCCAACCTGAAAGTGCTGACGCTCTGCGGCGGCATGCCGCTGGAGCCGCAGCTGCGCTCGCTGGAAGCGCACGACCCGCACGTCGTGGTCGGCACGCCCGGCCGCATCCAGGAACTGCTGCGCAAGAAGGCGGTGCACCTGGGCGGCGTGCGCACGCTGGTGCTGGACGAAGCGGACCGCATGCTCGACATGGGCTTCGAGGAGCCGATCCGCGAGATCACCGGCAAGACGCCGAAGGATCGCCAGAGCCTGCTGTTCTCCGCCACCTTCACCGATGCCATCCGCGATATCGCCCGCAACACCCTGCGCGATCCGCTGGAAGTCACGGTGGATGCGCCGCAGGAACAGGCAGTGATCGAGCAGCGCTTCGTGCGCGTGGAGCCGGAGCGCAAGCAGACCGCCCTGGCCGGACTGCTGGCGCAGCGCGGCGTCGATTCGTGCGTGGTGTTCTGCAATATGCGCAAGGACGTGGACGAAGTGGCCGGTTCGCTGCAGCACTTCGGCTTCTCCGCGCTGGCCCTGCATGGCGACATGGAACAGCGCGACCGCGACGAGGTGCTGGTGCGCTTCGCCAACCGCAGCTGCAACGTGCTGGTCGCCAGCGATGTCGCAGCGCGCGGTCTGGACATCGAAGACCTGGCCCTGGTCGTCAACTACGACATGCCCAGCGACGCCGACACCTACGTGCACCGCATCGGCCGCACCGGTCGCGCCGGTCGCGGCGGGCTGGCGATCAGCCTGTGCACACCGCGCGAACTGCCGCGGGCCACGGTGATCGAGGAACGCCTGGGCGCCCCGCTGCTGTGGGACCGCAGCGTCCCGCCCGCGCCGAAGGCCAACACCGCACCGCCTGCCACGATGACCACGTTGCGCATCGATGCGGGCAAGACCGACAAGCTGCGTCCCGGCGACGTGCTGGGTGCATTGACCGGCGACGCCGGCCTGTCCGCGTCCGCCATCGGCAAGATCCATGTGTTCGCCACGCGCACCTACGTGGCCGTCGCGCGCGAGAAGGCCGCCGCCGCGCTGTCGCGACTCAACGCCGGCAAGATCAAGGGCCGCAGCTTTCGCGTGCGCAAGCTCTGAGGCATCCATCCTGCGGCGTGGCGTGGGAGCGACGTAAGTCGCGATGACGCACCGACATTGTCTACAGGTCCGCGATCGCGACTCACGTCGCTCCCACAACGAGAAAACAAGACCACACAAACAAAAACGCCGGCGCTTGCGCACCGGCGTTTTCTTGAACCGTCGGGTTCAGCGCTGGATTACAGCGGCTGCACCTGGTCGGCCTGCATGCCCTTCTGGCCCTGCACGGCGACGAAGGAGACCGCCTGGCCTTCCTTCAGCGACTTGAAGCCATTGCCCTGGATCGAGCGGAAGTGCACGAACAGGTCGGGGCCGCTCTGCGGGGTGATGAAGCCGAAGCCCTTGGCGTCGTTGAACCACTTGACGGTACCGGTCTGACGATCAGACATCTTTACTAACTCCTGAAACATGGATGAAAGGACCACAACCCCGGCATATGACCGGGACGGGACTGGGTTTGCAGGCGTTGGTAAAGCGGGAAGATGTAGCAGATGTATCTACCGCATCAGGCTCACGATTCACGGTGACCCTGGCAAGCACAGTGGCGGCACTCTACCGGGGTTTTCAGGTAAAAGCGAATCCCTGTTGCAGCCAACCTGAACAGGGACGTCCGGCAGCCCTGCCGGCCGCCGTCGCGCACGCACGGGTCGTCGCCCCTCGCGGCGTATGATGGCGCCCCTTCTGCCGGACCCCCGCCATGGCCCTCAAGTCCACCGTCGTCAAAGCCGAACTGCAGATCAGCGACATGGACCGGCACTACTACGGCGCCCACGGCCTGACCCTGGCCCAGCACCCGTCGGAGACCGACGAGCGGCTGATGGTCCGGCTGCTGGCCTTCGCCCTCCATGCCGACGACCGCCTGGAGTTCGGCAAGGGCCTGAGCAACGAGGAAGAGCCCGATCTGTGGCGCAAGGACTACACCGGACTGATCGACCAGTGGATCGACCTGGGCCAGCCGGACGAATCCCGCATCCGAAAGGCCTGCGGTAAGGCGGGCGAAGTCATCGTGGTCAACTACGGCGGCCGCGCGGCCGACCTCTGGTGGGAGCGGAACGCGGCGCTGCTGGCGCGTCACCGCAACCTGACCGTGCTCGACATCGCCCCGGAGACGGTCGACGCCGTGACCGCCCTGATGGTGCGCAGCATGCGCTTCAACGTGATGATCCAGGACGGCGAGATGCAGTGGATGACCGACGACCTCGTGGTCAGCGTGATCCCGTCCATCCGCCAGGCAGGCCTCGCCCGGGCCGCCTGACCGCATGGTGCCGACCCACGACGTCCTGGTCATCGGCGGCGGTGCGGCCGGCCTGATGACCGCATTGACCGCCGGCCAGCGCGGCCTGCGCGTGCTGGTGGTCGAGCACGCCAACAAGGTCGGCAAGAAGATCCTGATGTCCGGCGGCGGCCGCTGCAATTTCACCAACACCGGCACCACGCCGGTCAACTTCCTGTCGGCCAATCCCCACTTCTGCAAGTCGGCGCTGGCGCGCTACACGCCGGCCGATTTCATCGGGCTGGTCGAACGGCACCGCGTCGCGTACCACGAGAAGGAGCTCGGCCAGCTGTTCTGCGACGTGTCCTCCAAGCTGATCGTCAAGCTGCTGGTCGACGAATGCCTGGTCGCCGGCGTGCGTATCGAGACCGGCTGCAGCGTGCAAAAAGTGGAGCAGGCCGATGGCCTGTTCCGGCTGGAGACGACGCTGGGCCGCTTCGCCGCGCCGTCGCTGGTGGTCGCCACCGGCGGGCTGTCGATCCCGAGCATGGGCGCGACCGGCTTCGGCTACGACCTGGCGAAGCAATTCGGCCACGACCTGCTGCCGACGCGTGCCGGCCTGGTGCCGCTGACGCTCAGCGGCAAGCACCAGGAGCGGCTGGCCGACCTCAGCGGTGTCGCCTTCCCGGTGGAAGCGCGTTGCGGGAAGGCGCACTTCCGCAACTTCATGCTGCTCACCCACCGCGGGGTCAGCGGGCCGTCGATCCTGCAGATCTCCTCGTACTGGCAACCCGGCGACAACCTGCGCCTGGACCTGCTGCCGGACCGCGACGCGCTGGACTGGCTGCAGGGCCAGCAGAGGCAGCGTCCCGATGCCGAACTGAAGACGGTGCTGTCCGACGCACTGCCACGCCGGTTCGCCCAGCGCCTGTGCGAGGTCTGGCTGCCCAACCGGCCGATGAAGCAGTTCAATGCGCCGCAACTCAAGGATGCCGCCGCCCTGCTTGCCGGATGGCCGCTGGTCGCCAGCGGTACCGAGGGCTACCGCACGGCCGAAGTCACCCTGGGCGGCGTGGACACCGATGGCGTGTCCAGCAGCACGATGATGTCGAAGCGGGTGCCGGGCCTGTTCTTTGTCGGCGAGGTGCTGGACGTCACCGGCTGGCTGGGCGGATACAACTTCCAGTGGGCGTGGGCTTCCGGCCACGCCGCGGGCATGGCGGCCTGACGCACTGCGGCGTTCCCAACGCGGCGGCCTTTGCTAGCCTTGTGGAAACCGGTGTCATCTCGGGATTTCCATGACGTCATCGCTAGATACGGCCTCGCGCCGCCGCTTCCTGGCCCAACTGGCCGGCACCTCCGGACTCGCGCTGGCGTCGGCCTGCCTCCCGGCTGGCGCCGATACCGTTCAGGCCACGTCCGCGACCACCCGCAGCGGACGCATTGCCGGCCGCGTGGACCGTGGCATCCATGTGTTCCGTGGCCTGCCCTACGGCGCCGATACCGCCACCCGACGCTTCCAGCGCGCCGTGCGCGAAACGCCCTGGACCGGCGTGCGCGATGCCACCCGCTTCGGCGCATCTGCGCCCCAGCGCGGCGACGCCGACGGACAGCCGGTCAGCGAGGACTGTCTCTTCCTCAACGTCTGCACCCCTGCCCTGCGCGATGGCGGCAGGCGTCCGATCCTGTTCTACATCCACGGCGGCGGCTACAACAACGGCTCGGGATCCCATCCGCTCTACGACGGCGCGAACCTGTGCCGGCGCGGCGACGTGGTGGTGGTCACCGTCAACCACCGGCTCAACGCGTTCGGCTATCTGCATCTGGGCGAGAGCGGCGACGAGCGCGTGATGGACGCCGGCAACATCGGCCAGCTGGACCTGATCGATGCGCTGCACTGGGTGCGCGAACACGCCCACGAGTTCGGCGGCGACGCCGGCAACGTCACCGTGTTCGGCCAGTCGGGCGGCGGCGCGAAGATCGCCACATTGATGGCAATGCCGGCGGCCGATGGCCTGTTCCACAAGGCGATGACCATGAGCGGCCAGCAGG
Source organism: Pseudoxanthomonas sp. Root65 (assembly GCF_001427635.1). Taxonomy (NCBI): domain Bacteria; kingdom Pseudomonadati; phylum Pseudomonadota; class Gammaproteobacteria; order Lysobacterales; family Lysobacteraceae; genus Pseudoxanthomonas; species Pseudoxanthomonas sp. Root65. Next base: position 681,619 of record NZ_LMHA01000002.1, on the reverse strand, counting down.
TCACCGCCGCCGGCCCGCGCGCGGCGGCGCAGCGCAGCGCGCTGTTCCTGGGCGAACTCGGACTGCGGCCGGGCGACATCGACGCCTTGCTGGCGATGCCGATGGCGCGGCTGCTGGACGCCACGCGGTTGCGCGACCCCTCGCGCGCCGAAGACACCTCGCTCTATTTCGGCCCGGTGCTGGATGCGCGCAACCTGCATCGCCATCCGTTCTATCCGGATGCGCCCGCGCAGTCGGCGCGCATCCCGATGATCATCGGCAACACGCGCGACGAGACCCGCGCCTTCCTTGGCAACGACGAGGCGAATTTCTCCCTGACGTGGGAACAGGTGCCGCAGAAACTGCGCGAACAGCAGTATGTGGACCTGTCGCCGGAGGTGGTGATCGCCGAGTACCGGCGGCTGTATCCGGACTACACGCCGTCCGAGGTCTTCTTCGCGGCGACCACCGCAGGACGTTCGTGGCGTGGCGCGGTGATCGAAGCCGAGGAGCGAGCGAAGCAGGGCGCGCCCGCCTGGGTCTACCAAGTGGACTGGCGCTCACCCGCCGAGAACGGGCGCCTGCGGGCATTCCATACGCTCGACATCCCGTTGGTGTTCGACAACATCGGCGCGGAAGGATCGAAGACGGGGGCCGACGCACGCGCCCGCACGATGGCCGCGCGCATGAGCGCCGCGCTGATCGCCCTCGCCCGCCACGGCGATCCGAACCACGCCGGCCTGCCCGCGTGGGCCCCGTACACGCTGCCGCAGCGGCAGACGATGGTGTTCGACGACGAAAGCCGGATGCAGGACGACCCGCGCGGCGGCGAGCGCCGACTCTACGAACGGGTGCCCTTCATCCAGCGCGGCACGATGTAGCGTGCGCCGAGCGCACGACCGCATGGATGCGTGTCACCGCTGTCGTGCGCGTGACGCACGCTACGACATGACCTCGTCCGCGATCTCGAAGGAGCGCAGGCGCTTGGCGTGGTCGAAGATGTTGGCGGTCAGCATCAGTTCGTCCGGACGATGCCGCTGGATGAAGTCGGCGATGCCCTTGCGCACGGTGTCGCGGCTGCCGATGACGGCACAGGCGAGCGCCTGCGCGACCCCGGTCTTCTCATGCGGCTCCCAGAACGTCTCGATGTCGTCGATCGGCGGCGGCACCAGTCCCGCGCGGCCACGACGCAGGTTGACGAAGGCCTGCTGCTGGGTGGTGAACAGATAGCGCGCTTCCTCGTCGGTCTCGGCCGCCACCACGTTCAGGGCAAGCATCGCGTGCGGCTTGGCCACATGCTTGGACGGGCGGAAGTCTCGGTGATAGAGCAACAACGCCTGGTCCATCGCGTCCGGCGCGAAGTGCGATGCGAATGCATACGGCAAGCCGAGCGCGGCCGCCAACTGCGCGCCGAACAGGCTGGAGCCCAGCAGCCACACCGGCACCTCCAGTCCCGCACCCGGCACGGCGCGCACGGCCTGGCCCTCTTGGACCGGCGCGAAGTAGCGCAGCACTTCCTGGACGTCCTGCGGAAACTGATCGGCGCCGTCGAAGTAGCGGCGCAGGGCGCGCGCCGTGGCCTGGTCGGTGCCCGGTGCGCGGCCCAGTCCCAGGTCGATGCGGCCCGGATACAGCGACGCGAGCGTGCCGAACTGTTCGGCCACCTGCAGCGGCGAGTGGTTGGGCAGCATGATGCCGCCGGCGCCGACGCGGATCGTCGAGGTCGCGCCTGCGACATGGCCGATCAGCACGGCGGTGGCCGCGCTGGCGATGCCCGGCATGTTGTGGTGTTCGGCCAGCCAGTAGCGCGTATAGCCCCAGCGCTCGGCGTGCTGCGCCAGGTCGCGCATGTGGGCGAAGGCCTGCGTGGTGTCGCTGCCTTCGCAGACGGGGGCCAGGTCGAGGAGCGAATACGGAATCATGGGACCACCGGCAAGGACGATGCCATTGTCATGGGGCCACCGACGGCCGGATTCCACCACAGGTCGCGGGACGCTGTATCCCGCTCAGCCCAGCAGGTCGAACGGACCGCCCTGCTGCAGTGCCCGCTGGTAGGAAGGTCGCGCATGGAGGCGCGCGAGGAAGCTGGCCAGATTCGGACGGTCCGCAAGGCCGGTCCGCACCGCGGCGGCTTCCACCGGAAAGCTCATCTGGATGTCCGCCGCGCTGAACTGCTCTCCGGCGAACCAGGCCGCCTTGCCGAGTTCGTGCTCCATGTAGTCCAGATGCAGCTTCACCTGCGGACCGACGAACGTCCGCATGGCCTTGTCGGCGATCCCGCGCGCGACCGGCCGGGCGAAGAACGGCATCGGCGCCTTCTTCAGGCGCGAGAACACCAGGCTCAGCAGCATCGGCGGCATCGCCGAGCCTTCCGCGTAGTGCAGCCAGTAGCGGTAGCGAAGGTGTTCGGCACTGCCCGGCGACGGTGCGAACCGGCGCGCCGCGTCATAGCGCTCCACCAGGTACTCGAGGATGGCACCCGATTCGGCCAGCACATGCTCGCCGTCGACCACCACCGGCGACTTGCCCAGCGGGTGGATCTTCTTCAGCTCCGGCGGCGCCAGCATCGTTTTCGCATCGCGCTGGTAGCGCACGACGGTGTAGTCCAGCCCCAGTTCTTCCAGCAGCCAGAGCACGCGCTGCGAGCGGGAGTTGTTGAGGTGGTGGACGGTGATCATGGGGGCGCTCCGCGGGGGAAGCTCATGCTACCGCGCCGCTCGCCGTTGTAGGAGCGACGTCAGTCGCGACCGCATGTCGACCGCCACGCTGGAAACATGCCTGTGTCGTAGACCCTTTGCATCTGACGGCACGAGGAGGCCTGGACGCTCGGTCGCGACTGACGTCGCTCCTACAGTGGGCCAGCGCGCTCACGAACTGCACGACAGCATCGAGCAGCCTGCGCGTTCCCGTGCCCAGTCGGGGCGCCGATGCGCAAACCGGTCGCAGCCGGGCTGGTCGTCGTAAGGACGGCGCATGACCTCCATCAGGTCATGGACGCCGGTCAGGTCGCCGGCCTCCGCAGCCTCGATCGCCTGCTGCGCCAGATAGTTGCGCAGCACGTAGCGGGGATTGGCCAGGCGCATGCGTTCGCGGCGCGTGGCGGCATCGAGCGCATCTTCGTCACGCCGCCGCGCATAGCCGACCAACCAGTCGCGCAGCGCGGGCGCCACGGCCTCGCGCTTCGCCGGATCGTAGAACGCCTCGTCGAAAGCGGACAGCGAGGCATCCGACAGATCCGCATTCATCAACGCGCGGAAGAACAGCGTCATGTCGATCTCGCCTTCCTGCAACAGCAACTGCAGCGCCTCCCTGCGTTCGACATCGTCGTCGCGGCAGGCGGCCAGCCCCAGTTTGCCTGCGATGGTGTCGCGGTCCGCCTGCGTGTAGGCATCGGCGAAGCGCTGCAGCCCGTCCTGCAACGGCGCCGCGTCGCCGAACAGCGGCGACAGCGCCTGCGCGAAGCGGCTCAGGTTCCAGCCCGCCACGCGCGGCTGCCAGCCGAACCGGTAACGTCGGCCCTGTACGTCGGTGGTGTTCGGCGTCCAGTCCGGATCGTAGTGGTCGATCCAGCCATACGGGCCGTAGTCGATGGTCAGGCCCAGCACCGACATGTTGTCGGTATTCATCACGCCATGTACGAAACCCACCCGCATCCAGTGCGCCACCATCACCGCCGTGCGTTCGCAGACCTCGGCGAACCATGCCGCATACAGCGCCTCGCCCTCGCCCGCCAGGTGCGGAAAGTCGCGCCGGATCGTGAAGTCCACCAGCGCACGCAGCAGCTCCGTCTCGCCACGCGAGGTGGGCAGCTGGTAATGGCCGAAGCGCAGGAACGACGGCGCCACGCGGCAGACGACGGCGCCCGGTTCGGGTGTCGGGTGGCCGTCGTAGAACATGTCGCGCACCACCGCCTCGCCCGTGCCGACCAGGCTCAGTGCGCGCGTCGTCGGCACGCCCAGATGGTGCATCGCTTCGCTGCACAGGAACTCGCGGATCGAGGAGCGCAGGACTGCGCGGCCATCGGCGGTGCGCGAATAGGGTGTCGAACCCGCACCCTTCAGTTGCAGCTCCCAGCGCTCGCCGGCCGCATTGACCGCTTCGCCCAGCGTGACGGCACGGCCATCGCCGAGCTGACCGGCCCAGTGGCCGAACTGGTGGCCCCCGTAGTTGCCGGCGTATGGCTGCATCCCGGGCAGCAAGGCATTGCCGCCGAACACCTGGGCGAATGCAGGCGATGCGACATCGCCATCGTCCAGTCCGAGCAGGGACGCGACGTCGCGCGAATGCGCCAGCAGCGTCGGCGCGGCCACCGGTGTGGGCTCGACCGCCGACCACAGCGCACCGCGCACCTCGCGGCGGCGATAGCCCTGCTCGGGATCGCCCGGCAGTTCGCGCAGGAAGCGGTTGTCGAAACGCAGGGCGTCCAGGCCGCTCATGCGGCGTCCGAAGCGTCGTCCACCAGCGGCGTCAGGTCGGGGCGCAGCGCGACGCGTTCGTCGAACACGAAACAGGCGCCGTCGTACCCGAACCCGCCCACCTGCTCGAAGTAGCCGAGGATGCCGTCGTCCAGCTGCAGCACGTTGTCCATGCCGTCGGCCTGCATCCACAGCACGGCCTTCTCGCAGCGGATGCCGCCGGTGCAGAAGCTGACCACGGTGGCGTCCTTCAGCGCATCGCGATGCGGCTCCAGCGCCGCCGGCAGATCGGTGAATTTGTCGATCGGCAGCGTCAGCGCGCCGGCGAAGGTGCCGTATTCGATTTCCTGCTGGTTGCGCGTGTCCAGCATCACTACGCGACGGCCCGCGTCGTCGTGGCCCTGCTGCAGCCAGCGCGCCAGCGTGCGCGGCGCGACAACCGGCGCCCGCGCGTCTTCCGGCGTGCTGCCGGGACGGCGGAAGCTGATGATTTCCGGCTTCACCTTGATCTTGAGGCGCGCGAACGGCACGCGCTCGCTACGGCTGTACTTCACCCGCAGGCCCTGGAAGCGCGGATCGGCGCGCAGCGGCGCCAGGAAGGATTCGATGGCATCCGCCTCACCGGCCAGGAACAGGTTCAGGCCCTCGCCGGCCACCAGCACGGACCCGCGCAGGGCCAGCGCATCGGCGCGAGCATGCAGGGTGGCGGCGACGTCGGCCGGCGCCTCGAGGGGCGTGAAGTGGTAGGCGGCGATATTGGTGACCATGCCGCGATTTTACCGCCCGTCGGCGTCGGCCCCCTTCATTCAACCGGATGGTTGACAGTCAAGGCGCGCGCGGAAATACTCAACCACATGGTTGAACATGATGCCGCCCGCCTCGACGCCGTCTTCCACGCGCTCGCCGACAGCACCCGTCGCCGCATGCTGCGCAGCCTGCGCGGGCAGCCGCGCAGCGTGGGCGAGCTGGCGGCGCCGTTCCTGATCTCGCTGGCGGCCGCGTCCAAGCACATCAAGGTGCTGGAACGCGCCGGGCTGGTGACGCGACAGATCCAGGGCCGCACGCACCTGTGCCACCTGCAACCGCAGGCGCTGGCCGAAGGCGACGCCTGGCTGCGGCAGTACGAACAGTTCTGGACCGCCCGCCTCGATGCCCTCGATGCGGCGCTGCAGACGGACGCCCCTTCCCTCGCTTCCCCGATCCTGGAAACGCCATGACGACGCCTCCCGACACCGTCGATGTCACCGTCCATCGTTCCTTCGCTGCGCCGGCCGAACGCGTGTTCGACGCGTGGCTGACGCCCCGCCTGCTGGGCCAGTGGATGATGGGTCCGGAGATTCGCGAAGAAAAACTGCTGCGCCTGGACGTGGATCCGCGCGTCGGTGGGCGCTTCTCGATGCTGGTCGAACGCGACGGCGAGCGCATCGACCACGTCGGCGAATACCTGGTCATCGAGCGTCCGCACCGGCTGTCCTTCACTTGGACCATCGCCGGCGAAGCCGACCAGGACGGCAGCCGCGTCGACATCGTCATCACGCCGACCACGTCCGGCTGCGACCTGCACCTCACCCACGCCCTGCCCCGCGCCTGGGCCGACTACGCCGGGCGGACGCAACAGGGCTGGGCGACGATGCTGGAAGCGCTGCATGCGATGTTCTGAGCTTTCGCGTGCGCTCCATGGGCATCCGGACCGGACGGATCAAAGACCGCCGCTGAGGATTTCCGGGGCGCGTACGCGCTGCCCGAAGCCGGCTGCGATCAGAGCAGCAGCCAGGGCAAGGCCAGCGTCAACGCGATGATCGCGGCCATTGCCGCGAGCATGCCGATGACGTATCCCGGTCGCGACTGCAGCAGGCCCATGAACGTCTCTGCGCGCCCTTCGCGCTCGTCCGCTCTCTGCTGGGTGCGGGCCTGCTCGCGACGTCGGATCTGATAGTCGGCCATCAGGATTTTCGCGCGTGCCAGTTGATCCGGATCCTCGATCCACAACCCGCCGGCGGAAATGCCCCACGGGCTGGGCGGGGTCTCGTAGAAGTCGATCGCGTGGGTCCGCAGCAGCTCACGCACCTCGTGGGCTTCATCGCCGGGTACGTTGCGCAGGTTCAGGAAAAGTTTCGCCATGGGCGCAGTTTAACCGCAGCCCGTGCGGTGTCTTTCGCCACCGATGGGTTACCCTGCGCGCCTTGCCGATATCGATGAACCCCATGATGCGTACCCTGCTGCTCGCTGCTTCGCTGACCCTGCTCGCCGCCTGCGCGCCCTCCGGCCCACCGCCGGGCGGCAGCGTCGCCGAACTCGAACGCATCGACACCGCCGCCGGCACCGGCGCCGTGGCCACCAGCGGCAGCGATGTCAGCGTGCACTACACCGGCTGGCTTTACGACGAGAACGCGCCCCAGCAGCGCGGCATGAAGTTCGACAGTTCGGTCGATCGCGGCACGCCCTTCACCTTCCTCCTCGGCGCCGGCCAGGTGATCCGCGGCTGGGACGAAGGCGTGGCCGGCATGAAGGTCGGCGGCAAGCGCACGCTGAAGATCCCGGCCGACCTCGGCTATGGCAGCAAGGGCGCCGGTGGCGTCATCCCGCCGGGCGCCTCGCTGGTGTTCGACGTGGAACTGATCGACGTCAAGCCGCACGAGTGACAGCTGCGCAGTTCCTGCAGGGCCGAAGGCGGTTGTGGGAGCGACGTAAGTCGCGAGCTTCTGCCAGTTGAGGATAGGCCCACCCGAAGCGACAACGAAGGCCGGACGTTCTCCGCCCGGAGATGCGCCCATCGCGACTTACGTCGCTCCCACATCCCACCCCAGCAATCCCGGCTGCTCGCTACTCCACCGGCGCCAGCCGCAAGTCGTGGAGATCGAAGCTGAAGTCGGTCAGCGGCGAGATCGCCTCCATCCGCGCTTACCAAGCGACGCCAGGGCCTGCGAGCGAGGCGGCGATTGCCGCAAGACCGAAGGCCGTTGTGGGAGCGACGTAAGTCGCGAGCTTCTGGCAAGTGAGGAAAGACTCACCCGACGCGGCAACGGGCGCCGGAGGTTCTCCGCCCGGAGTTGCGTCCATCGCGACTTACGTCGCTCCCACATGCCGCTCCTGCGATCCCGATCGCTCGCTACTCCACCGGCACCAGCCGCAGGTCGTGGAAGTCGAAGCTGAAGTCGGTCAGCGGCGAGATCGCCTCCATCCGCGCTTCGTGGATACCGCCATCCGGCTTCAGCGAATAGGTCAGGAACGCGTCTGCGTTGAGCCAGCGCTCGCGCCAGCGCACCACGAAGGTGTCGTGCTGCCACGGCTGCAGGTCACCCACCAGTTCCGGCGTGCGGCTGAAGCGCAGCACCAGTCCCTCGCCTTCCTGCGAAACCACCACGTCGCCATACCACGGATCGCGCAGCGTACCGGCGTACTTCGCGAGCGGCAGCGAGGGCTTCGAGCTGGCGTCGCGTGCCGCCAGCAGTTTCTGCCAGCGTTCGTCGGCGTTGCCCTTGGCCTGCGCCACCTGCGCCTGGTAGGCCGCCAGCCAATCGGTGCCGCTGTCGGCCATATAGGCGTCCAGGACCTTCAGCGTGATCGCATTAAAGGCCGCGCCGACTTCCTGGTTGGTCAGCACCACGATGCCCAGCTTCTGCTCCGGCACCAGGGTCACGCGCGAGACCATGCCCGGCCAGCCACCGGTGTGCCAGACCAGCTTGCGGCCCTGAAAATCCGAGACCATCCAGCCTTCCCCGTAGCCGAGGAAGTTGGGCTTCGCCGCTTTCAGCGCCTCGATCTTCGGTTCGGCGATCGGGATGGGCGTGACCAAAGACCACATCGCTTTCTGCCGCGCCGGCGTGAACAGCGCCTGCTCGCGTCCCTTCGCATCGCGATAGGTACCGCCGGCGAGCTGGGCGTTCATCCACTTCGCCATGTCGGTGACGCTGGAATAGATACCTCCGGCCCCGGCTACGTTGCGCCAGGTCATGCGCGGCGCCGGCTGCAGCGTGGTGAAGTCGGCCATGGCATGGCCGGTGGCGACATTGTCGCCGGCCTTCAGCGCATCGCTGTTGTAGCGCGTCTCGCGCATGCCCAGCGGCTGGAAGAAGCGTGTGTGCAGGAACTGTTCGTACGACTGCCCGCTGGCCTGCTCGATCACCAGCTGCGCCACGCCGTAGAGGATGTTGTCGTAGGCATAGCGCTCGCGGAAGCCGCCGCTCAGGGGCACGTCGCGCAGGCGCTCGGCCACTTCGCGGTTGCTGTAGGTGGTGGTGGGCCAGTACAGCAGGTCGCCCGCGCCCAGTCCCAGGCCGCTGCGATGGACCAGCAGGTCGCGCACGCGCATTTCGCGTGTCACGTACGGATCGGCCATCCGGAACCATGGCAGGTGATCGATGACGCGGTCTTCCAGCGTCAGCTTGCCCTCGTCGGCCAGCATCGACAGCGATGCCGCGGTGAACGCCTTGGTGTTGGAAGCGATGGCGAACATGGTGTGCGCATCGACCCGCGCGGCCTTGCCCATCTCGCGCTCGCCCCAGCCCTTCGCCAGCACCAGCTCGCCGTCCTTGACCACGGCCACCGCGATACCGGGTACGTCGAAGGCTTCGCGCACGGACTCGACATAGGCGTCGATGTCCTGCAGCGCAGCGGGGGGCGTGGCCGCGCTGGCCGCAGCGCCGAAGGCGAGCAGGCCGAGCAGACAGAGGGCGCGACCGTGGGTCGCCGACAGCTTCGAACGCATCGTGTGTCCCGCATCTGGAATCCTGGGCGACGATACCGCATGCCGCACGCGCGTTGCGCCTGCCGGAAGCCGCGCGCCGTCACGGCATACTATGCCGATGCCTTCGCCACGCCCCGACGATTCTTCCCCACCGCGAAGCGTCGCCGTCATAGGCGGTGGCCCTGCCGGTCTGATGGCCGCCGAAACGCTGCGCGCCGCGGGCCTGCAGGTGGATCTGTACGACGCCAAGGGCTCGGTGGGGCGCAAGTTCCTGATCGCCGGCAAGGGCGGCATGAATCTGACCCACTCGGACCCTTTCGAGGTCTTCGTCAGCCGGTACGCAGAGCGCAAGCAGGAGGTCGCGGCCTGGCTGCGCGATTTCGATGCCGATGCGTTGCGCGAATGGGCGCGCGGCCTGGGCGTGGAGACCTTCGTCGGGACCTCGGGCCGCGTGTTTCCGTCCGACCTGAAAGCCGCGCCACTGCTGCGTGGCTGGGTGCGGCGCTTGCGCGAACAGGGCGTGCGCTTCCATGCGCAGCACCTCTGGCTGGGTTGGAACGACGACGGCGCGTTGCGCTTCGCGACGCCCGATGGCGAGCGCACGCTGCATGCCGACGCGACGGTGCTGGCGATGGGCGGCGGCAGCTGGCCGCAGCTGGGGTCCGACGGCGCGTGGGTGGAGGCGCTGGAGGCCAAGGGTGTTTCCGTCGCAGCCCTGCAGCCGTCGAACTGCGGCTTCGATATCGGATGGAGCGAGCATCTGGCTTCGCGTTTCGCCGGCGAACCCCTCAAGCCGGTCGTCGCGCACTGGCAGGACGCCGACGGCGTGGCGCAGCAGCGCCAGGGCGAATGCGTCATCACCACCACCGGCATCGAAGGCAGCCTGGTCTACGCGCTGTCGCCGATGCTGCGCGACGCCATCGCGCGCGACGGCGCAACGACGCTGATCCTGGACCTGTTGCCCGGGCGCGACGAGGCAGACCTTTCGCGGCGCCTGGCCAAGCCGCGCGGCTCGCGCAGCCTCAGCGAGCACCTGCGTCGTGAGGCCGTCGTCAGCGGCTTGCGCGCCGCGCTGCTGTACGAAGTGCTGGACAAGGCGGCGCTGGCCGACTCCGCACGCATCGCCCGCACGCTGAAGCGCTTCCCGTTCCGGCTGCAGCGCCCGCGCCCGATCGCCGAGGCGATCAGCAGCGCCGGCGGCGTTCGGCTGGAAGCGCTGGATACGCATCTTATGTTGCGCGAGGTGCCCGGCGTGTTCGCCGCCGGCGAGATGCTCGACTGGGAAGCTCCCACCGGCGGCTACCTGCTGACGGCGTGCTTCGCCAGCGGTCGACGTGCCGCACGGGGCGTGATCGACTGGCTGGAACGCAGCGTCTGATTGGTCGTCCGCAGGGGCTGCGGCGCGCACCGTGGGGAGTGCGTGCCGCAGCGGCTGCGGAACGTGGGCGCACGATACGCGACCGATTGTTGAGGCCCGGTTAGCGTTACGCAGCAGTTTTGTTACAGCGCTTTACGGCAGGATGTGCATGCTTGTCCTCACGCGGCATGCACCTTCATTCTGCTTCCTCGTCAACGTGGATTGCCGGCTCCGACGTGCGTCGCGCCTTGGCAGCCACGTACATGTTGTCCACCAGATTGGGATAGCGTCGGCCCGCCGCCGTTGCGCGGGCACGCGCTTCCTCCACCTGTGCCGGCGTCAGCTTCGAAGCACCCCCACGACGCTTGGGCGCGGGGCGTTGCCAGGGGCCGGGTTTGCGCGTGGCCATGACTCAGACGGCGGCGGTCACCACGATCTCGATCAGCCAGGCCGGCCGTGCGAGATTGGCCTGCACGGTGGCGCGCGGCGGCGCATTGCCCTCCGGCACCCAGGCGTCCCATACGCGGTTCATCGCCTCGAAATCCTGCAGGTCCTTGATGAAGATCTCGGCGCGTAGGATCTTCGACTTGTCGGTGCCGGCACGGGCCAGCAGCGCGTCGATCTCGGCCAGCACCTGCTGCGTCTGCCCGGCGATGCCCTGCGTCGCGTCTTCGGCAATCTGCCCGGCCAGGTACACCACGCCGTTGTGGATGGCCATCTCGGACAGCCGCGGGCCTACCTCGAAGCGCTGGATCATGGGATTTCCTCCGTTGTGAGGTCTGCAGCTTAGCGCTGCGACCCGACCACCGCACCGGCGGCGGCGCGCCACAGCCACCATCCGCCCAGCCACATGGCCAGGACAATCAGCGCGATCAACAGTTTCTGCACCCAGCCCTGCCCCGCCGGCGGCCACAGCGCATGCAGCCATAGCAGTGCGTAGCACGCGACCGACCACATTGCAGCCAGCGGGAAGTGGTGGCGCCAACGGTCGTCCATGCGGAACCGCCATGCCTGCAGCACCATGCCGGTGGTGACGCACAGGAACGCCGTGATGGCGCACGTGTGGTGGAACCAGTGATGGAAGTCCGGCGCCACCTGCGGCAACCACGAGTCACCGATCGCCACGCCCGCCAGTGCCAGCGCACCGAAGCAGAGCAGCAGCAACGGCGCGCCACTGCGCGCCTTCGCCGACAGCTGCGCATACAGGCCGGTCGCCAGCAACACGATCGCGGCCGCCAGCACGCAGTACAGGGTGCGCAACAACAGGCCGCCGGGACCCGACAGGTACTGGCTCAGTGTGGCCTGCTGCCAATCGAGGTCGCCCCGCACGACCTGCAGCGAACCCGCCACCAACAGGAACGCGCCTGCGCCCGACATGGCCGCAAGCGCGGAGACTCGGGGAGGCACTGGAATACGTGCGGGGACGGTGGCAAGGCGGGGCATGGACACTTGGGAAAGCCGCGCGGGACGCGCGTCCGATTATCGTCCACACACTCAAGAATCCGCGCCTGCGGCCGCTGACGTGGCATCACTCCGCAGCGTGCCCGCCATCACGCTTTCGCCTACACTCCGGCTACTCCCGGGCGCACCGGGGATGGCCGCCACGAGCAAGGGAACTCCAGCGCCAATGCCGTTCACCGCACCGTCGCCCGGGACCGATCCGGAGCGCCACACCCAACGCCTGCCGCGCCGGATCCATCGCCTGCGTACGCTCGGCATGGGGCTGGCGGCGTTGCCGACCGGCATGGTGTTGCTGGAGAACCAGGCCGGCGCGGGCCATTGGGTGTTCCTCCTGTTCACCACCGTGGTCTGGCCGCAGCTCGCGCTGTGGCTGGCGCTGCGCCATCCGGCGCCTTTCCGCGGCGAGATCCGCAACCTTCTGGTCGATTCGATCCTCGCGGGCATGTGGGTGCCGCTGATGGCCTTCAACCTGCTGCCCAGCGTCCTGCTCGTCACGCTCACCACCGTCGACAAGATCAGCACCGGCATCGACAGGCTGTGGTACTGGTCGCTGCCGCTGATGGCGGCGGGCGCGCTGGCGGTCGGGGTGTCGACCGGCTTCGAGATGCAGCCGATGACCAGCATGGCGGTGATGGTCGCCTGCCTGCCCATGCTGATGATCCATTCGATCGCCGTGAGCCAGGCCAGCTACCGACTGGTGCGCAAGGTGAAGCGGCAGAACCGGCAGCTCGACGAACTGAGCCGGCGCGACACGCTGACGGCGCTGGACAGCCGCCGCCACTGGCAGGAACAGGCCGCCCTGTTGATGGACCAGTGCGCGGCGACCGGCGAGCCGGCCACGCTGCTGATGATCGACATCGACCACTTCAAGGCGATCAACGACCGCCATGGCCACGCGGCCGGCGACGACGTGCTGCGGGCGACGGCGCAGGTGATCCGCCACAGCATCCGCAGCCACGACGCGGCCGGCCGGCTGGGCGGCGACGAGTTCGCGATATTGCTGCGCGGGACCGATGTGGAGGCGGCAGGCATCGTGGCCCAACGGATCCGCGAAGGCGTACAGGCGCTGAGGCCGGAGAGCGCGCCGGGGCTGCAGCCGACGGTCAGCCTGGGGCTGGCGAAGGCGACCGGATCGGCCGAGGGACTGCGCGCGTGGCTGGAAGCGGCGGATCGCGCGCTTTATCAGGCCAAGAGCCGGGGCCGCAACCAGCTGGCGATCGACGAGGACCTGCAGCCGCTCGCCGATACACCCTGACGAAGCCCCTCAGGCGCCGAGGTGCTCCGTGCGGTCGCGCTGCGGCATCTCCAGCACGTTGCTGGCGGCGCGGACGTTTTCCTGCTCTGCGTCGTACACGCAGACGCGGTTGCGGCCGTTGTGCTTGGCGCGGTAGAGCTGCTTGTCGGCATGCGAGAGCAGCTTGGCCAGGCTGTACCCGGAGTGCTGGCTGGAGGTCACGCCGAAGCTGCCGGTGATCGCGAATACGTGGCCGGTCTCGCGGGTTTCGATCTGGGCCAACCGGACACGGCAGTCTTCGGCCACACGGGAGGCGGCACGAAGGTCGCAGCCGTACATCAGGATGGCGAATTCCTCACCGCCCAGGCGGCCCAGCACGTCGATGCGCCGGCAGAAGCCCTTGCTGGCTTCGGCCACTTCCTTCAAGGCCCAGTCGCCGACCCCGTGGCCGAAGCGGTCGTTGATGTTCTTGAAGTGGTCCAGGTCGAACATGATCAGCGAGGCCTGTTCGCCGTTCCGGGCGCACTCGGCCAGCGCGCGCTCGGCGCGGATGGTGAAGTGGTGGCGGTTGCAGATGCCGGTCAGCGCATCGGTCTCGGCCATCTTCTTCAGCGACAGCTGCACCCGCTTGATCTTGAAGGCCCAGTAGCCGATCGAGGCGATCAGGAGTATCAACAGGATGACGATCAGACGTGTGTTCTGCGCGGACTGCTGGTCGACTTTGCGCTGCAACTGTAGAACCTGATTTTCCTGATCCAGCAGATCGATCTGCTGGGTCTTCTGGACGATCTGCTGCCGTACAAGTTGATATGCCAACTCGCGCGTCTTGATCTCGTTGAGATACGCCTTGTCAGCCTCTGCATACTTCTTGTACTGCTCAAGTGCGACTGCAGGCTCGCCACGGAGATTGGCGATCTCGTAAAGAACACGGTATGCCACGACCAAGGGCAATGACCCGGCAATGGATTTCCCCTGCGCGACCGCGTCCTTAGCGTGCCTCTCTGCCGATTCCACGTTGCCGAGTTTCATCTGATACTCGGCGAGCATCGATAAGTACTCGGCGATCAACACCGGGTAGCCCGTGGCTCTTACCGAAGGAAGATGTTTCTCGAGCAGATTGATCGCGTTAGATGTCTTGCCTTCCGCATGCCACTTCTTGGCTAAATAAGTTCGTGAAAATGCGGCGAGCAGCGTCTCGCCTTCACGCTCGCAGTTCTGGATGGCGCCGTAGATCTTCTCTTCGGCCGGCGTCTTCCCTTCGCCCTGCAGGGCTTCCACGACTAAGTTGCCTGCAATGCATTGGCTGCGTCCGGATGGCTCATCGGATAGCACCTGATTGGCGTACTCTCCGCCAAGCCGGAATTCACCGACACGGTTATAGAGGATGCCCGCCGCCAGAAGCCCGTGATGGCGGGCGGCGCGGTCCTTCACCTCGGTGACCAACGGCAGCATCTCATTGAGCGTGCTGAGACCCTGCTCGAATTTCCGGTTGCCTGCGTAAGTGTTGGCCAGCATTGCGCCGGCGCGAAACCTCACAGCGACATCTGCCGGGCCCGTACGGATCTCTTCCAGATCCCGGATAGCTGCTTCCGCCCTGCCCTCCAACAGGAATCCATGCGCGCGCATCAGACGAATCTTCATGCGCTGATCGGGCGTCGACGCCTCCTCGAGCGCCTCAAGCTGCTTGAGTATCTTGAAGAACTGTTCCGGCTTGGACGTCCGTATAGCGTCCGCCTCATCGAACAAGGCATCAAATGACGCGCCCGCCTTCGCGGGCAGCGTCAGAACAACTGCGACCAGGGCCAGCCATCCATACCGGGTGATGTACGCTTTCATCCATTCAGCTCCATGTCGTCGCATCCGAAAGAAAAGCGTGCCCGCTTACTCTTCCGCAGGCTCTTCACGCGGCTCGGACACATCGTCCGGCTGGGGTGCATCCTGTTCTTCTTCGCCACCGGGCGTGGCAATCATGCAGATCATCTTGCTGCGCGTCTGCTCAAGCGCGTAAAGCGTATGCACGTCTCGGGCCAGCACAGCCTGCCTTGCCCTTCCCTCAACCCCGAACTGCTCCATCGCCGCGAGATACTCTTCAACCGACATGTCGCCCAACTGTGGCGCAGCACCCAACGATTCCATCAAGCGCAGAAGATTCGACACGAATATGTTCCCCTAGATCAATAGATTAAAGCCGACAGCCCACCACGTTCCGACGTGCGGTCCCCAAGGGCGCCAGCGCCACCCGATTCGCGGGCCTAGCAGGCCGAAGATACCGTCTTTTGGCACACGCCTCCACCACGCTCCGCCTAGCCGCCTCCGGCCGGAAGGACTCCCAGCCGGGCTAACACCTCCTCGTTGCGCTCCATCCGGTGGAACGGGGGGATGACCAAGGTCGTTTGTAGCCTCAGATCTGCATCCGGCAGCGCGGCAAGCCGCATATGATCGATCCGGGGGGAATGAATAGGCACCACGGCAGCTTCATACGCTATGACCTCGTGGCTACTCGAGTACCCGTGCTCCGCCAACAGGTCGACAAGGATCTGCCTGGCTCCAGCCCCTGTTGACGAAAGCCTCGCCAGCGTTTGATCCCCCGCCACGCCGACTTGCCAAAGAACGAGATAGGCCGTCAGGTCAATCCGTCGCCTGTAGAACATGAACTGGCTAGTTTCGTAGTGCTGGCAGCCGTAGGTGCCCGGGTCGACACCCAAGTCTGCATACAGACAGTCCTCGGCCGACACCGCGGCCTCCATCAATGCCGTGTGACCTTCCTGCCTGGCTTGAGCGACCGCCCGGTGCGGCACCCCGGCAAACACGCCCGGATGACCGTAGAAGGCACCGCAAACCCTGCGTCCTTCGCGTACTTCCGCCATGATTGCGGCCACCATCTCCCGATAGGTCTCGGTCCTCGGCTTACCCTCAACGTAGTAAGGCTGGAGGCTCCGCACATCGGCATTCATCCCTTGGACCCACTTTTCCACCAGCGGATCGGAAACGGCCACGAAGACCACGTCAGCCTCCTCGATGTGGCGGCGCGCGCGCGGACCGATGTGGGCACCCAGCATCATCCCGGTGCCGACGCAGGCCAGACTTCCCTTTTTCATACTTTCCCCTGGATTAGTTCGTTGCAAGACGCGCGCTGCCAGTGCGCAAGCGTCCGTTCCCACCTTACGCCTCCAGAGAGATGCCCTTCCGCAGGGATGCGTTGGAAGTCCAGCTTCCGCATAAGACCTTCGGCCCCGCCGTTCTCCACCCGGTGACTCGTGAAGACTGTCTCGCAGCCGCCCTCCGTGAAAGCGAAATCCATCAATCGGCGAATGATCTCCGTCGCGACCCCGCCGTTATGGTGCTTTGGCCAGATCAGGGCACCGATCTCGTGCATGGCGTCCCTTGCCACGAGTGCCAGCAAACCGATCTCATGTCCCTCGGCTTTCTCGACTACCACCCACGTCCGATAGTCCTTGCTTTCTAGCCGGTTGAACGACGCCACCTTGGTGAACGCTTGCAGTGCTGCGCCCGTTTCCAAGGGCTCGGCCACATGGCGCATCAACTCGGGATCGGTATACAGCGCAACATACAGCGCGGCGTCTTCGGCGCTGAGTGGCCGCATACGGAAGCGTCCCGTTTCCAACGTCGGCAGCTTCAAACCCGCACGTCCCTCACCCACCGCACAATCCCCTCCGCCTGCATCGCCCCGCTCTGCCGGGCTATCTCGCGGCCACCCTGCAGCAGCACCAGGGTCGGGATGCTGCGGATGCCGAAGCGGTTGCCCAGCCCCGGGCTGGCGTCGGTGTCCACCTTGGCCAGCCGCACGGCCGGCTCCAGCAGGCCCGCCGCGCGCTCGAAATGCGGCGTCATCTGCAGGCAGGGGCCGCACCAGGGCGCCCAGAAATCGACCAGCAACGGCAACGTGCTGCGCAGTGCGTGGCGATCGAAGTCCGCCTCCCCCAGCGCCAGCGGCACCCCGGTGAACAGCGCCTCGTGGCAGCGCCCGCACTGGGGCGCCTCCACCAGCCGCTCCGAGGGCACGCGGTTCATCGCAGCGCAGTGCGGACAGGCGATCAGGTGGGCGGCGGCATCCATGCGCACATCCTAACGCCGGGGCCGCCCATGCTGCATCGCCACAGCGCATAGACTGCGGGCATCGTTCTCCTCGACGAGGGCCGCACGATGATCGCTACCCTGATGGCCGCCACGCTGGCCATGGCCGGACTGGCCCCCGCTGCCGCCCCGGCGCCCTCCGCGCAACCGCCGACGCCGGCCGAGGTCATGGCCTTGCCCGAGCCGCTGCGCCGCGAGTTCCACGCCAAGGTACTGACGACGCCCCGCAAGTCCGAGCAGCGCCTGCGGCGGATGGTCGAGTTCCTGTTCTCGCCCGACGACCTGGGCATGCGCTACGACATCACCGCCAACCACACCGTGGCGGAGGCCTACGCCACCCGGCAGGCCAACTGCCTCAGCTTCACCCTGCTCGCCATCGCGCTGGCGCGGGAGGCCGGCTTGCAGGCCTACGGACAGCAGATCGACGAAACGCTGGCGTGGCGGCAGGAACAGGACACCCTCTACCGCACCCACCACGTCAATGCCGGGGTGCGCATCCGGCACCGCCAACTGACGGTGGACGTGGCCTGGGACCAGGTGATCGCACGCAAGCCGCCCCGCGAGATCAGCGACGCGCGCCTGCTGGTGCACTACTACAACAACCGCGCCGCCGACCTGCTGGAAGCTGGACGGCTGGACGACGCGCTGCGCTATGCCAGCGTGGCGAAGACACTGGACCCCACCTACGCGGTGACCTGGAGCAATACCGGCGTGCTGCATCTGCGACGCGGCGATCCGGAGCAGGCCGAACAGCACTACCTGCACGCCCTCCGGCTGAACCCATTGGACCCCGGCGCCCTGTCCAACCTGGCCGCGCACTACCAGCGCACAGGCGACGTCGAGGCGGCCGCACACCTGCAGGCCCGCCTGCAGCGCGTGCAGGCACGGGATCCGTTCCACCACTTCCTGCAAGGCGCCAGGCACGAGCGCGAGGGCAACGTCGAGCTAGCCATCCGCGACTACCGCCAAGCGATCAAGCTGTTCCCCGACGAACACCGCTTCCATTTCGGCCTGGCGCGGGCCTACTTCCTGCAAGGCGACCACCGCCGCGCCGGCAAGGCGCTGGCGCGTGCGGAGCGTCTCAGCGAAGGCGACCAACGCCGGCTCTACCACGCCAAACTGGATGCCCTGCGCCGGCTGGCGCACTGAATCAGGGAAGCGCGACGGATTCCGGTGCCGTCGCCGACCGCGTGGTGGAGGCAGGCGCGGGCGCATCGCCACCGAGATGCTGGCGCAGGAATCCCGCGACCGCACTCCAGGTTTTCTCGCGATTTTCCTGCGAGGCGAAACTGTGCCCCTCGCTCTCGAACGCCAGCCCCACCGGGCGCTGACCCGCCAACGCCAGCATGCGCGCCATGCGACGGCTGTGCTCGTAGTCCACGCGCTCGTCTTCAAGACCGTGTATCAGCATGACCGGCGCACGGATGCTGGCGTACTGATAGAGCGGGGACTGTCGCTGCATGTCGTCCAGCACCTTGGCCGGATCGCCCAGGTATTTTTCCAGCGTGGCCCGGGACGCTTCCGTCCGGCCCAGGTCGCTGGACGTGAACAGCAACGTCTGGTCGCTGGGGCCGGCGATCGACACCACACAGCGGAAGCGCTCCGGCCAACGTGCCGCCGCGACCAGTCCGGAATAACCGCCGTAACTGGCGCCCAGCATGCACATGCGGTCGCCGTCCAGCGGATGGCGCGCCAGCGCCGCCGTGATGGCGGCGTCGATATCGTCTTCGATGCGGGTGCCGAACGCTCCGTAAGCGGCCTCGCGGAAGGCCCGGCCGTAGCCATCCGATCCACGGAAGTTGACCTGCAGCACTGCGTATCCGAGTGACGCGACGAACTGCACCTCGCGGTCGAAATGCAGGCGGTCGGCCACGCCGATGGGGCCACCATGCGGAAAGACGACGAGCGGCCGCTTGCCCGATCCGGGCGGCACGGTCAGGAAGGCCTCCAGCGGCAGGCCATCCTTGCCCTTGAAACTGAGCACCTGGGCCGGCGCGAAGCGCACCGCCGCCAGCCACGGCGCCGCATCGTCCAGCAGTTCCGCGGTCCCTTTCACCGTGTCCAGGTGGTAGAGCTGCGACGGTTGATCGGCGGCATCCACATCCAGCACCACGTGGCGCCCGTCGCGGCTGCGGTCGGCGACCTGCACCATCTTGCCGGGGAACGCCTTCGCCAGCAGCGCCCCGAGGCGCGCGTCCTCGGGCTGGAAGTATTCGCTGACCAGCAGTCCTCCCTCGTAGAACTGCACGCCGATGGGCGTACGTTGCGCATCGAAGAGCACGTGCTCGACATCGACGCCCGGACGCGAGAACAAGGTACGGCCGATCGTCTTCCGCCCCAGGTCGTACTCGACGAGGTCACGCTGCCCGCGTCCCGCATCGGTCAGCGCATACAGCGTGCGCACGTCGAGCGATAGCCCGACCGGATCCAGGTCGGTCTCGCCGCCGAGTTTCATCACGTCGCGGAATACCAGGTTCTCCTGCAACACCAGCACGTAGTCCTCGCCGCGGCGGGCGACCGCCAACCGCAGCACGCCGTTGCCATCGGCCATCCACCACAGGTCATCCTTGACGCCCTGGTTGAGGCGGTCGCGATACTGGAGCTTGGCCTCGTCCACGGCCTTCTGACTGCTGATGTCGAGCCGATGTACCATCAATCCGCCCTGGCGGGCCACGCTGCCGAACAGGATGTAGCCCGGCTCGCGTGGCAACGTGTCGACCACCCACCCGCCCTTGGGCAGGTTGATCCGCGTATAGCGCCGCGCGCCGGAGGCGTCGGTTTCCATGCGGATGGCGATCACCATCTGCTGGCCGCGGGGCGGATCCACCGTCAACAGCAGCAGGTCGTCGCCCGCCCACTCCACCGAATCGAACTTCACCGCACTCTTGGCCATCAGCGACGCCTGCCGCCCCTGCAGGTCGACCAGGTCCACGCCCCAGTCGTCCTTGCCATTGCGGACCTGCAACGCGAGCAGCGTACCCGCCGGATTGAGGCTGGCCTGGACAATCCGCTCGGGCTTGAACAGGGTGGCCGGCTGCAACGGCAGCACGTAGGCGAGCGCGGGTTCGCGCAGATCGGGCAGCGTGGTCGGATCTTCCTTGGCGGCAGCGCGCAACGGCTTGTAGAAAGCGGGGAACGGATCGGGGTAACGCCCCGAGAACGCCAGCGGATACTGCGCGTAGATGGCCGGATGGGTCTTCTGCATCCAGTCGATGGCCGCCAGCGACCGGTTGGTGGACGCGAAGCGCGCGCGCCAGAAGCTGCGCGGGCGGAACAGCAGGTCACCCGGATAGGTAATGCGGCCCGGCTCGACCGTGAAGCGGAAATCCTCGTCGTCGGACAAGGTGTAGCGGTAACCGAACGCCAGCTGCAGTTCCCGCCACTCGTAGGTGCCTGCCTGCACGGCGTAGAGGCGGAAGTTGCGTCCCTCCTTCAGGTCGCGCATCACCCCGGAACCGAACAGCTTGCCGTCGCGGTTCATCCGCACCATGGCCACGTCCACCGACGTGTCCACCGCCATCAGCACCAGGCCTTCGCCCGGCTTCAGCGCGACCGCGTCGTCGGGCTTGATCTCGCGCATGCTGGCCTGCGCCGCGAAGCTGGCCAGGCCGCACAGCAGCATCAGCATCGCCATGGCGCGACGCCCTATCGCATGTCCCATCATCACTCCCCCTACCCTGACGCGATCCCCATCGCGTTGCCGATGTTAGCGCCTCTGGGCGCCTCGCTTCACCCCAGCGGCCACTCGCCAAGCACGTCGTAGTCCGCCTCGCCTTCGATGCTCTGCAGCAGGTGCACGCCCTGCGGGTGCAGCACCACCGGGGGCACGTCCACCGGCGCGGTGCGCGGCGGCACATAGGCCAGGGTCAGGTGCGGCACGAAGCTGCGGCCCACGTGCTGCTTGAAGCCGGCGCGCAGCAGGCGTTGCTGCAGAGTGCGCCAGAACGCCACCACCGCCGGCGACGGGTGCAGCGCCGCCAGCGTCAGCGCGGGATTCTTCGGATTGCCCAGGCACAGCAGGTGGTCGAGGGTGATCCCGACCGGTTCCGGCTGCCAGTCCTGCATGGCCTCGTGCGCCGTGCGCACCATGTCCTCGCGGGGCCCATCGCTTTCGCCGAGAAAATGCAGGGTCAGGTGGTAACGCTCGGGGCGCACCCAGCGCGCCTGCGGGAACGCCGCCTTCAAGTCATCGGCACGGTGACGAAGGGCCTCGCGCTCGCCGGCCGAGGGCACCAGCGCGAAGAATAGCCTATGCAGCCGGCCCGGCTGTGGGCCGCCGAACAGGTCGCCTTGCGGGGTGGACGCGGGGGTGGCGGGCATGACGCGAAACGCACGGGAAACGAGGATGCCCCGCATCATCGGTGCGTGCGCCGGGCGATGCAAGCCAAGCACGGCCGCCTTGGGGCCTCCTGCGTGTGCGCACCGTGCGCCATGCGCACGACCGCACTCCACGCATTCCCCTGCACGCATGCGCGAGGCGCCATATGTGTCGTGCGCATGGCGCACGTTACGACGGGACGCCGCCACGGGGGCGGCGTCCCGAGGCGGTCACCAGATCCGCACGCGGTCCTGCGGGGCGATGTATAGCGGATCGCCCTGCTTCACGTCGAAGGCGTCGTACCATGCGTCGATATTGCGCAGCGGCGCGAAGGCGCGGATGTGGCCCGGCGAATGCGTGCCGTTGACCAGCTGCTGCCGCAGCGCGTCGTCGCGCCACAGCGTGCGCCACACCTGGCCCCAGCCCATGAAGAAGCGCTGGTCGCCGGTGAAGCCGTCGATCACCGGCGCCGGCTTGCCGTCCAGCGAACGGTGATAGGCCTCCAGCGCGATGGTCAGGCCGCCCAGGTCGCCGATGTTCTCGCCCATCGCCACGCGGCCGTTGATGTGCATGCCGGGCAGCTGCGGGAACGCGTACGCCTCGTACTGCGCGCCCAGCCTGGCGGCCTGCACCTCGAACTTGGCCGCGTCCTCGGCGGTCCACCAGTCGCGCAGCACGCCCTTGCCGTCCGACTTGCGGCCCTGGTCGTCGAAGCCGTGGATGATCTCGTGGCCGATCACGCCACCGATGCCGCCGTAGTTCACCGCCGGATCGGCGTCGGGATCGAAGAACGGCGGCTGCAGGATGGCGGCGGGGAACACGATCTCGTTCTTCACCGAGTTGTAGTAGGCATTCACCGTCTGCGGGGTCATGCCCCACTCGCCCTTGTCCACCGGCTGGCCGACACGCTTGCGGCGGTAGTCCCACTCGAACTGGCCGGCGCGCTGCGCATTGCCGAACAGGTCGCCGTTCTTCACCACCAGTGCGCTGTAGTCGCGGTATTTGTCGGGATGGCCGATCTTCAGGCCGAAACCGGCCAGCTTGGCGTGCGCTTCGGCCTTGGTCGCCGGGCTCATCCATGCCAGCGTATCCAGGCGTGCGCCCATGGCCGCCTTCACGTTGGCGACCAGCGCGTCCATCTTGGCCTTCGCATCCGGTGGGAAATACAGCTGCACATAGTCGCGGCCGATCGCTTCGCCCATCGCCGATTCGGCGAAGGACACGCCGCGCTTCCAGCGCTCGCGCTGCTGTGGCTGCCCGGACAGGAACTTGTCGCGGAACTCGTACTGCGCCACCGAGAAGTCCCTCGACAGCACCGGCGCCGCGTTGTCGGTGGCGTGGAAGGCCTGCCAGGCCTGAAGCGTGGCGACGTCGGTGTCGGCGAAGATCGCGGCGATCTTCGGGATGGCGCTGTCCTGGCGGATCACCGCACGGTCCGCACCCTCGACACCAGCCGCCGTGAAGAACGCGGCCCACGGGAAGCCCGGCGAAGTCGTGGCGAAGTCCGCCAGCGCCAGAGGGTTGTAAGTCTTGTCGCGGTTGCGGCTCTCGGCACGGGTCCAGTGCGCCTCGGCGATGCGGGTTTCCAGCGCGAGGATCGCCTTCGCATTGTCCTGCGGCTGGGCCCAGCCGGCCAGCTGCAGCATCTGCGCGATATAGGCCTCGTAGCGCTCGCGCTGCGGCGCGAAATTCTCGCGCAGGTACATCTCGCGGTCGCCCAGGCCCAGGCCGCCCTGGCTCAGGTACAGCGCGTAGACGTCCGGATTCTTCTGGTCATCGCTGACGCTGAGATTGAAGAAGCTGTCGTAGAAGCCGCCCCGCTGCCCCATGAGCCGGGCCAGGGCGTGCTTGTCGCTGGCCGCACGGATGTCGGCCAGCACCGGCTGCAACGGCTTGGCACCCAGGCCCTCGACTGCGGTCTCGTCCATGAATCCGCGGTACAGCGCGGCGATCTTGGCAGCGTCGCCGCCGGTCGCGGGATCGCCCAGCGCATAGCCTTCCACCAGCACGCGCAGGCGCGCCTCGGACAGGTCGCGCAGGATGGCGAAGCCACCGTAGCTGGAGCGGTCGGCGGGGATCTGCGTGGTATCGGCCCAGGTGCCGCTGACGTAGCGGAAGAAATCCGTGCCGGGCTTGGCCTGGCGGTCCATGCCGGCGGTGTCGATGCCCCAGCTGCCGAAGCGGCGGGCGGGGATCGTCGCGTCGGCGGCCGCGCCACCGGTGTCGGATTCGGCGAACAGCGACTGCAGCGTGCAGCCGTCATCGAGACAGGCGCGGTCCTCGTGGGCGGCCAGCGGGGCGGCAGCGGCGAGGGCCAACAAAGTGGCGGCGGACAGCAGGGTCTTCTTCAACAGCGTTCTCCGGAAGTCAGGGCGGGCGCGCATCGCGCGCGGGCGTGCCTGGGAGGGTAGCGCTGCCGACCGTTCCCGGACTGTGCCAAAGGTGCTGGGAGCACGGTCGACGTGCCGGGCGCCGGGGGACCAATCTCAAAAAAAGAAGCCCGGCGATAGCCGGGCTTCCCGTGACGCACAGGATGGTCAGAGGCCTGCGGACAGTCCGCTCAACGTGGCGCCTCCGAGGGGTCCGCACACCGGCGCCCGCAGCGACGGGCGGCTTCACCGGCCATCGTGCCGTCGTCCTGCACGAATCCTCCGCTGGAGGGCTGCCCGTACGACAGGCGCAGGCCGAGGGTGCTGCCCTGCGTGCGGTTGCTGGCCTGCTCATGGCCGAACAGCAGCGACAGCAGCCAGCCGGGGCGCAGTTTCACGTCCAGGCCTGCCGCCAGCGACAGGGCGTTGTCGTTGTAGCTCTGCATGCCCAGGCGGTAGTCGGTGGGGTGCGGCCACACCACGTAATTCATGGCCGCCTCGCCCTTGTCGTCGATCGCCTGGCGGTACTCCAGGGTCCAGAACGGCCGGTAACGCCCGTTCGCACCGCCGACCTGGTAGCTGCCTTCGATGCCCAGCGCGAACGTGCTGTTCTCCACTTCCTGCCGGCGATACGCCAGGTCGTAGATATCCAGCCCGTACTCGCGGTAGGCGTCGAGGGTGGTACGGCTGGCGTCGAACCGGCCATAACCGGTCAGCGCCATCCGTTCGCCACGATGCTCGTAGCCCAGCGCCAGCGAGCCGAACCACTGCTCGCCGTCGCGTACGGCCGTCCCCAGGGCGCCGGCGTCATCGCTCCAGCGGCGGATGTCGAAATCCAGGCGGCCGGTAGCCAGCATGCCGTCCACGAACAGGTGCTCGCCCCGGCGCCACAGGCCGTACAGCGCCAGCGAGCGCTGGTCGGCCTTGAGCCGCGATGCAGTGCCGTCGAGATCGCTGTCGTTGCGCGCCAGGCTGCCCGCCACGCCCAGCAGCAGATGCTCGCCGACTGCACGGTCCGCACCCAACGTGATGCCATCGGTCTGGAAGTCGTAGCCACCCACCCGTCCGCTCTTGCCGAACGTGGCCGTACCGGATGCCCACGCACCCCAGCCTTGCGGCAGTGCCGGCAACACGCCACCCGTCGCCTGCCCCACGGGCACCGACAGCCCCTGGCGGTCTTCGCCCCCGGCGTACGCCAGCGTGACCGTGTTGCTCGACGCGTTGGCGCCGCTGCGCACCTGGCGCAGGCGGTCGCGGATGTTCGACTGTTGTGCGTTGGCGAAGCGCACGCTGGCGTCCACCTGCGCCTGCAGCAGGCCGACCACGCCCGGATCGCGGGTCGGGTCGGGACGCACGTCGACCTGCAGCCGCATCTCCACGCTCGCCGCGGCGTAGCTGCCTGCGGCGGCCTGGGTCGCGGTGATGACGGTCTCGCCTTCCGCATGCAGGGTCACGGTGCGGCCGTTGATGCTGGCCACGTCCGGATCGCTGCTGGTGAAGGTGAAGGCACCGGCACTGGGGCTCTGCGGATTGGTCAGGTCGAACGCGGGTTCGCCATAGACCTTGCGCAGCTCCTCCGGCCACACCAGCGTCGGCGCGGCTGAGGCGATCTCCACCTCCAGTTGTGCCTGCGGCGCCGCCTGGTGGTTGGCATCGCCCGCTTGGTCAGCGGTCAGCGAACAGCGTCCCGCGGCCAGCATGGTGACGGTGGTGCCGCTCACCTGGCACACCTGCGGTGTGGTGCTGGCGAACACCACCGGATTGCCGGAGGCACCGCCTGTCGCCACCAGCGCGAACGTGCCGCCAGGCGTGAACACCGGTGCGGCAGGATTCGCGCCGAAGCCGGTGATCGCCTGTGCCGCCTGCGCCACGACCAGTTCATACGCTTGCGCGCCGGTGAAGCCGTTCGCATCGCGTACTTCGATGGTGAAGGCGAAGCTGCCGGACTGCGCAGGCGCACCCGACAGCACGCCGGCAGCGCTCAGCGACACGCCCTGCGGCAGCGAGCCTGCGGTCACCGTGTAGGTGTAGGGCGCGGTACCGCCGCTGACCGTCAGCGTCTGGTTGAGCGCACCACCGTGCGTGGCGGGCGGCAGCACCGGCAGCGCGAACACCAGCTGCGGTGCGGCTACCTGCAAGGTGTACTGCCGCTGCGTCGTGAACGGACCCAGACCCGTGCTGCTGTCGGTGACCTGGACAGTCAGGCTGAAGCTGCCCGCGGCCGTCGGCGTGCCGCTGAGGCGGCCGTCGGTGCCCAGCACCAGACCGGCCGGCAGCGCCCCGCCGGTCAGCTGGAAGGTGTACGGCGATGCGCCGCCACTGGCGACGAACGCATGCGTGTACGCGCTGCCGCCGGTGCCATCCACGGGGTTGGTCGCGTCCAGCGCCACCGTCGGCGCCGTGACGCTGATCGTCACCGTCGCGGCCGCGGTCGTCTGGTAGGCATCGCTGGCGGTGTAGGTGAAGCTGTCCGGCCCGGCATAGCCCGGATTCGGCTGGTAGGTGATCGTGGTGCCGCTTGCGGTCGCAGTGCCGTGCGCAGGCGGCATGAGCACCGCGACCGAGGTGGCCGTGCCCGTGACCGACAGCGTCACCGGCGTGGCCGGCGCACCGTACGCCAGCGTGGCGCTGGCGTCCGCAACATCGAGGGCCGGGATCGGCGTGACCGCGTTCGACGTCGCCGACGCGGCGCTGCTGCCTGCACTGCCCTGCGCCGTCACAGTGAACGTGTAGGCGGTGCCACTGGCAAGGCCGCCGACCGTGATCGGACTTCCCGCACCGGTGGCAGTGATGCCGCCGGGACTCGCCACGACCGTGTAGCCGGTGACCGGCGTGCCACCGGTGAAACCCGGCGCGGTGAACGTCACCGTCACCGAGGTGGGTGAGGCCATCGTGGCCGTGCCGATCACGGGAGCACCGGGCGCCACCGCATTCACCGCAAACGTCTGGCTGACCTGCGCGGCGGGCAGATGGCTGGCATCACCCGCCTGGTCGGCGGTGATCGTGCAGGTGCCGGCCGTGAGGAAGGCCAACGCACCGGTGGGCGTGACCGTGCACACCGATGGCGTCGCCGAGGCGAAACTTACGGGCAGTCCGGAATCAGCCGTTGCCGACAGCGTCGGCGTGGTGCCGAAGTCCTGGCTGCCGGGGTTGGCGAACGTGATGACCTGCGTCGCGGCGGTCACCACGGCATTGGACGCCGCCGAGGCGGAGCCCGTGCCCGCGCTGTTGGTCGCGGTCACGATGAACGTGTAGCTGGTGCCTGGGGTCAAGCCGGTGACGCGGACCGGACTGCCGGATCCCGTTGCGGTGGCGCCGCCCGGATTGGCGGTCACCGTGTATCCGGTGATGGCGATGCCGCCGCTGCTGGCCGGCGCGGTGAATGCCACATCGACTTCGGTCGAACTGACCAGGACAGCCGTGCCGATCGTAGGCGCTCCCGGCACCACCGCGTTGACGGTGAACGTGCGGGTGACCTGCGGAGCTGCGAGATAGCTGCCGTTGCCCGCCTGGTCGGCGTTGATCGTGCAGGTGCCCGCATTGACGAAGGTCAGCGCGCCGCCCGTCGTGATCGTGCAGATACCGGTGGTGGATGACGTGAACGTCGGCGTCAGTCCGGAATCCGACGTCGCGGTGAGCGTCGGCGTGGTGCCGAAGTTCTGCGCGCCGGGATTGCTGAAGGTGATGGTCTGCGTCGCCGCCGGCGTGATGCTGTTGGAGGCCGCCGACGAAGGACCCGTGCCCGCCACATTGTCCGCCGTCACCGTGAAGGTGTACGCCTGCCCGTTGGTCAGGCCGGTGACGACGATGGGCGACGACGCGCCGCTTATAGGCGCCACATCGGCCGGGTTGACGGTCACGGTGTAACTGGTGATGGCCGATCCGCCGATGTTCAGCGGGGCGGTGAACGCGACGCTCGCCTGGGTGTCGCCTGCGATCGCGGTGCCAATCGTCGGTGCACCCGGCACCACGGGAATGACGGTGAACGACCGGCTGACCTGCGGCGCCGGCAGGTAGCTGCTGTCTCCCGCCTGGTCGGCATTGATGGTGCAGGTGCCGGCGGCGATGAAGGTCAGCACGCCCCCGGACGTGATCGTGCAGACGCCGGTGGTGGATGACGTGAACGTCACGGCCAGGCCCGACGTCGAAGACGCACCGCCCCCCAGGATCGACAGATTCGGCGATGTCCCGAAGTTCTGCGTGCCCGGATTGCCGAAGGTGATCGTCTGCGGCGACGCAGGCGTGATGCTGTTCGATGCGGCCGAGGCGGCACCGGTGCCGGCGGAATTCGTCGCGGTCACGGTGAACGTGTACGCCACGCCATTGGTCAGGCCGGTCACCGTAATCGGCGAACTCGAGCCGGTGCCGGTTGCGCCGCCGGGATTCGCCGTGACCGTATAGCCGCCGGCGATGATCGCGGCACCGCCGATGGAGGCCGGTGCGGTGAACGTCACCGTGGCCTGGGTGTCGCCCGCCGTCGCGGTACCGATGGTCGGCGCCCCGGGCACCACCGCGTTGACCGTGAACGTCCGGGTCACCGTGGTCGCCGCGTTCCACGCGGCGTCGCCCGCCTGGTCGGCGTCGATGGTGCAGCTGCCGGCGGTAACGAAGGTCAGCGTGCCGCCGGACGTGATGGTGCAGACGCCGGTGGTGGACGAACTGAACGTCGGCGTGAGGCCGGAGGTCGCGCTGGCGGTCAACGTCGGCGCGGTGCCGAAGTTCTGCGCACCGGGGTTGGTGAAGGTGATGGTCTGGCTGCCCTTGGGCGTGACGGCGTTCGACGCAGCCGACGCGACGCTCGTTCCGATGGCGTTGGTCGCGGTCACGACGAAGGTGTACGGCGTGCCGTTGGTCAGGCCCGTCACCGTGGCCGTACAGGCAGCCGGCCCCGCGCACGTGCCGACGGCACCGCCGGGACTGGCGATGGCCGTGTACGTGGTGATCGCCGAACCGCCGTTGCTGCCCGGCGCCGTGAAGGTGACGCTGGCCTCGCCATCGCCGGCCGTAGCCGTGCCGATGGTCGGTGCGCCAGGCGCGGTGGGAATGGCGACGGTATGCGTCGCGCCGCTGGTGAAGGCGGTGGGGCCGCTGTTGCCGGCCGCGTCCGCGATGTTGGTGGACCCGTTGAGATTCAGTCGCAAGTCGCCGGTGCCGGCAATGCCGCTCACGGTGACGTCGATCGAGGTGCCACTGCTCGCCGAGACACTGCTGATGGTGCCCGTGGCCGTGCCCGTCGTCGCCAGCGCGAAATCATCGGTCGACACGTTCGCGACCGACTCGTTGAATGCCACTGTGAAGGTCACGCTGGTGGCGGTGGCCGCAGGCGAGCCGCTCACGGTGATGCCGGTGACAGCGGGTGGTGCGGTGTCGACAGCGGCATTGGTGGTATCGGCCGCCGTCGTGGTGTTGCCGGCATTGTCGGTGGCCGTGAACGAGACATTGCGGCCGGTCGCCTGCAGCGCACCGCTGGGCAGCGTATACGTTGCCGTCCAGGTGCCGCCGCTGTTGGTCGCACTGACCGCCGCGCCACCTCCGAACTGGCTGAAGTTCGCGGTGGCACCACTGATCGTATCCGTGTTGTTGTCGCCCGCAGGCGTGTTGTTCCAGGTCGCCGTGACGGTGTCGCCGATCCTGTAGGTGCCGCCGGTTCCCGAAGCGCCGGAAATGGCGATGTTGCCGTCGGTCACCGTCGGCGCCACGTTGTCGACCGTGGCGTTGGTGGTGTCGGCAGTCGTGGTGGTGCCGCCCGCATTGGTCGCCGTCACGCTGACGTTGCGGTTGATCCCGTCAATGGCGCCCGCCGTGAGCGTATACGTGGCGGTCCAGGTGTTGCTGCTGTTGCTCGCGGCCACCGCCGCTCCACCGCCGAACTGGCTGAAGTCCACGGTGACGCCGGTCATGGCGCCACTGTTGTCGCCTCCGGCGGTGTTGTTCCAGGTCGCGGTGACGGTGTCGCCGAGCTTGTAGGCGCCACCGGTGCCGCTGGCACCGGAGATGCTGATGCGGGCATCGGTGAGCACCGGCACCGAGCTGGGGGCGTCATCAATGACAAGCTGATCGAGACGCAGGTTGCCTGACACATCGTAGGCGCAGTTGTTCACCTGGACCCGTAATGCCGTCAGCGCCACACCGGCCAGGTTGCTTGGTGTGTAGGTGGCGGCGCCCGCCCCCCACGCGATGTTGTCGGTCACGGTGGAACCGTCCGACTTGCGCGTACCGATGAGCTGCGCGCTGGCGCACGCGCCCTGCCAGTTGACGATTTTGCGGACGCTGGTCAGCACGAAGGATTCCATGTTCGCAGTGTTCGCCTGGAACTGGATGTGACCGCTCGTCGTGTAGGGGTAGCTGTAGCTGGGCACCATATTGGCCGGCCAGCCGGGGTTGTTCGCGATATGGTTGGCGGAGATCGCGTACACTTGGGGCGTGCTCGCGGAAATCACCAGCTTGCCGTCCGTCGACGCCAGTGAGCCTCCCACGCAGTAGTTGTTGACGGTGCCGGCACCGGGACAGAAGCTCACGCTGTTGTAGGTGGCTGGCGCCAGTACCGAGGAGAAGTCCCGCAAGCTCTTCTCGGCGAACGGGAGCGCGGCGACAACATCGCCTCGGCGCACTTCCAGATCCCAGTCAGCACCCTGCTCCGCGTTGCCGGTCTTGTTGCTCGACGCTGCCACATCAAGGCCGGTCATGTCGCGTACGATGTCCAACAACGCTTCGCCTTCTTTCCCGCTCGCCAGATCGCAGCCGTAGAGCAGCAGGTCGGCACCATCGGCCAGCGCACCACGCAACGCGGCGAATGTATCGATCTCGCGCTTCAGTGCCTCCGAATCAATACGGCTGTTGCCCAGGTGCAGTACGCCATTCTCTGCGTGGGAGACGATGTGCAGTGCGACGAGATCACGATATGGCGCCAGTGCCAGCTTCAACTGCTCCAAGCCCGAACGCGACGTATCGATCTCGACGATATCCACGCCAGGCTTCACGCCCCGGTAGAAGGCGGCCTTGTCCGGCACCGCGGCATCAATGATCACCAGTTCCGTCACCGGTCCCGGCGCATGAATCTCGAGCGATCCCGGCATGACGGGACCGTCGATGCGCCGCACGGCCTTCCCGTGACTTGCGAAACCGTTGCGCAACTCCCTCGTCGTCAGGTCACTGGCGCCGACGCCCACCCGCATGTAGCTACGCGGCTGGTAGCCACCGCGCATCAGGTATCCACCGGCCGACGTGGTAGCAGCGTGTGCGGAGAAGGGAAGCAGCAGCGTCGAAAGGCCGCCAAGCAGGGCGCGCTTCATGGTGTGTCCTTGGTGTTGTCCGTGTTCTGGCCGCCGTCGCGACGCGGGGCGATGATCCCCGCCGCCGTGCCGGCCTGGTCCTGCCAGAAATCCATGTCGTGGTACTTCGCGAAGAGATCCGGCGGCAGGATGCTGCGCCGGGTCTTGAACTCGACCTTCCGCCTGACCGTGTGGAGACCCTTTACGCCCAGCCCCTGGTCGAACGCCTCTTCGGCGTAGTCCACGTTGTCGAAATCGTGGCCGAAGCGCGGTTCACCGATGAAGTCGTACACCAGCTCCATCGTCCGCGCCGGATGACGCGTGAGCAGTTCGTAATCGACCAGCAGCAGACGGTCGGAAAACTCGCCGTAGTAGGCTTCCTTCAAGGCCGTCCATGCCCCGCCGACGGCGCCACCGGCGTTGATCAGCTGTTCGCAGCGGCTGTATACCGTCTGCCGCGTGGCCGGACTGAACATCCGGCTGTAGTCGAAGGGATTCTTCCGGTAGATGGACTCGAAGCTGTCCATGATCCAAGCAGGATTCCGCACACAGCAGACGACCTTGAAGTCATCCACCAGCTCGACCAGCTGGTGCATGCGCGCCGTCCAGGTGCGGTTGGTGTCGAACACCACGTCGGCCGCATTGTCCGCGTAGTAAGCATCCAGCAATGCGCGGCAGATGGTGCGTCGCTTGGCTTCGTCGAAGAAGGCCCAGGACTCGCCACCGGCGCCCATCTGCTCCAGCGCGCCATTGATCAGGCCGGCGACCGGACTGCTCATGCCTGCGTGGAAGCGGGGGTTCTGCCGCAGGATGCCGGCCAGCAATGTGGAGCCGGAGCGCGGCAACCCGGAAATGAAATGGAATCGCCGGCTCACGCAACCGATCCGTGCTGCGGCGCGAGCCGAGATGCATCACATGCCATCCGCACCGGCAGGCGCGGAACGTACGGGTGTGCGCACGCGTGCTGCATGCAGACCGACTTGTCCAAGAATTTCCCCTGTTATCACGAAGACCCGGCAAATGGGCCCGTCGCTCGACGCCGTGCACGGACACTCCCCGTGGACACCACCCCATGGCGTCCACCGCCTGCGCGACGGGCCCATGGTACCCGCGAACCCGCGTCGGCTCCACCGCTGCCGACCGCCGCGGGCACGGCAAGGTCGATGCAAGTCCTGCGCCAGATCGCCGGGCACGGCACGCCGCCCTCAAGAATCATTAGAGCTGGCCGATACCGTCATCTGGAGAGCCCTCCCCACGGGCCACGATCCTCCCCATGACCGGCACGTACAACGAGATCCTCGTTCTCTTTTCCCTGCTGGTCGCCATCCTCGCCTCCTACACGGCGCTCGACATGGCCGGCCGTGTCGCGACCACGCAGGGCACGGCGGCGCGCTGGTGGCTGGCGGGCGGTGCGTTCGCGATGGGCCTGGGCGTGTGGTCGATGCACTTCGTCGGCATGCTGGCCTTCGATCTGCCGATTCCGCTGGGATACGACCTCACCCTGACCTTCTGCTCGATGCTGGCCGCAGTCGGCTCGTCAGCGTTCGCGCTGTGGCTTGTGTCGCGCCCGCACCTGCCGCATCGCCGGCTGCTGCTGGGCGCGATGCTGATGGGCAGCGGCATCGCACTGATGCACTACATCGGCATGGCGGCGCTGCAGATGCGGCCCGGCATCGAGTACCACCCCGGCTGGTTCACGCTGTCCATCGCGATCGCCGTGGCCGCGTCCGGTGCGGCGCTGTGGATCGCCTTCCATCTGCGCAGCGGCGGCCGTCGCAAGTACCTGCTGCGCGCACTCGCCGCGGTCGTAATGGGTTTCGCGATCGTCGGCATGCACTACACCGGCATGGCGGCGGCCCAGTTTCCCGCCGACAGCTGGTGCGGCGCCGCGCGCGATGGCGGCGTGCCTACCCAGTGGTTGGCGATCCTCGTGGTGGTGGCGACGGTAGCCATCATGGGCATTGCGCTGATCGTGTCGGTGCTGGACCGTCAGATGCATGCGCGCACGCATCACTTGGCGCATTCGCTGGCGCGCGCCAATGAGGAGCTGCTGCAGGCCGCGCTGCATGATCCGCTCACCCGCCTGCCCAACCGTATCCTGCTTCAGGACCGCATCGAGCAGGCCATCGAGAAAGCCAGGCGCAAGCACGAGCAGTTCGCGGTCATGTTCCTGGATCTGGACGGATTCAAGGGCATCAACGATGCGTACGGGCACCAGGCCGGCGACACGCTGCTGGTGGAGGTCGCCACGCACGTCCGCAGTCTGCTGCGCGGCCAGGACACGCTGTCGCGGCTGGGCGGCGACGAGTTCGTGCTGGTGGTGGCCGCGACCGATCCCGAGGATGCGGCCATGGTGGCCCAGCGGATCATCGACGCCATCGGTACCACCGCCCTGCACGTGCACGGCACCGAGTTGCAGGTGACGGCCAGCATGGGGATCGCGCTGTATCCGTCCGACGGCGACAGCGAGCGCGAACTGATGGCGCATGCCGACGCGGCCATGTACCACACCAAGGACAACGGCCGGAATGGATACACGTTCTTCGCGCCCTCGATGAACATCAGCGCCCACCAGCAGCTGAAGCTGCTGAACGAACTGAGGCGCGCCGTCGAGCGCAACGAACTGGTGCTGTACTACCAGCCCAAGTTCTCCGCACCGCACTACGAGATGGTCGGCGCCGAGGCGCTGCTGCGCTGGCGGCATCCCGAACTGGGCCTGCTCGCGCCGGGCGCCTTCATTCCAGCCGCCGAGCGCAGCGGCCTGATCCTGCCCATCGGCGACTGGGTGCTGGACGATGCCTGCCGCCAGATGCGCGCCTGGCGCGAGGAGGGACACGGCATCACGAACGTCGCGATCAACCTGTCGCCGCTCCAGTTCTCGTCGCCCAACCTGGTCGCGATCGTCGCCGAAGCGCTGCGCAGGCACGACGTGCCGGCCAGCAGCCTCACGCTGGAGATCACCGAGACCACGGCCATGCGCGACGCCGACGCCAGCCTGGGCATCCTCGATGAACTGACGCGAATGGGCGTGAAAATCTCCATCGACGACTTCGGTACCGGCTATTCCAGCCTGCTGTACCTGAAGCGGCTGCCGGCGTCGGAACTGAAGATCGACCGCGCTTTCGTGCGCGAACTGGAATCCAATGCCGAAGACGCCGCCATCGTGTCGTCGATCATCGCCCTGGGCAAGACGCTCAACCTGCGGGTCGTGGCCGAGGGCGTGGAAACCCTCGGCCAGCGCCAGCAGCTGCGGCGCCTGGGGTGCGACCTCTACCAGGGCTACCTGATGGGCGAACCGATGGAAGCCGATGCGTTGTTCGCGGCGCAGGCGGCGCGACAGCACGCCTGATGCATGGCCGCCGACGCGACAAGGGCGCGTGCGCCGATGGACTCCGGAAGAAAAGTGGCGGGCCTCAGGCCGCGTCGGCCACCGGTGGCGCTTCCATCGCGTCGGCGGCTTCGGGGGCCGCGCTGGCCAAGACGCGTGCGAGCGGACTGAAGGTCGCCACATCGTCCGCCGCCTGTTCGCGCAGCGCCTGCATCAGGCGCTCGGACAGGCCCCACTCGCGGGCGACGGCGCATCCCAGCCGTGGCGACCAGCGATGCAGCACCCTGGCCATCGCGGCCGCATCCGGCAAGCGCCCTTGCGATCCTGCCAGCGCATCGCGCAGCACCTGTACCACGACGATGGCGCCCAAGCCCTGCAGCAGCGCCAGCAGTTGGGCGGCGAAGACCGCCTCGCGGCCCGACGGACCGGCCAGCCGTGCCGCGACCAGCGCGGTGCGCTGGGTGTGGTCCCAGACCAGGTCCGGCAGCCGCCCGAACACGCCACCTTCGACCCGCATCACCGGCTGCATCAGTGCCACCGCGACCAGATGGCGCAGGCCGTCCACACCGACCATCGCCACCGCACGATCCAGGCTTTCCACCGCCAGCGTGTCGCGCCGGTAGAGCGCGCTGTTGGCCAGCTTCAGCAGGTTGGCCGCCAGCGTCGGATCGCGCGCGATGATGCCGGCGATGTCGCGGCCCGAGGCGTCGTCATCGTTCAGCGCGCCGAGCAGTTGCGGCAGCAGTTGCGGGCGCCGCGGCAACCGCTGCGGATCCTCGGCGAAGCGCGCCAGCGCGTCGCGGGCCGTCGCGATCACCGCTCGACTGTCTTCCGGCGACAGGCACGCATCGATGTCCATCTGCGCCAACCGCAGCAGCGGCCCCGCCCAGTCGCGCGAAGGCGCCGAATGCTCGGCCGCCGCGACGCCTGCGATATCGGGGTGAGGCGTCATGGCCACGCTGGATAGCGCGACCTCGCGTCGTCCCCGCTTCCACCACCCGCCCATTATTCCCCGTAAGCCCACGCGCTCACCTGCGATTGCATAGTCGACGACATCGTAGCGGCCGCGGCGCGCGCATCTTGAGGCTCCGTTCCCTGCCTTCCCTTACTCCGAAGCCGCAGGGATGGTACGGACAGACCAGCATCGCGACCGCGCCTGCAGGTGCGACGCTGGGTGAAAGGTGCGGTTTCCCTATCGCACGTCCCGTCATCTCATGGAAATTTCACTCGCGCTTCGCGCGTTCGCGACATCGATGAATGCTTCCGTTGAACGGTCACGCGATGTTGATGCCCGGTGCGCGAACTTGTCCTGCAAGAGCGAATGACGCTCTGTCCCTTCCATGACAGGAGTTCATCATGAACACGCAGAAGAAGATCCAGCACAGCCTCAACGATCTGATCGAGATCGCCCGCGATGGCCACAGTTTCTATACCGATGCCGCCGGGAAGGTGAAGGACCAGGAGCTGGCAACGCTCTTCACGCGCATCGCCGGCGTCAAGCAGGACATCGTCTCGCGCCTGAGTGCCGTCGTGGCCTCCGCCGGCGGCGAGCCCGCCGAGCACGGCACCCTGGTCGGCAGCATGCAGCAGTTCTACGGCAAGGTCCGCGCAACGCTGGGTGACACGACCTACGGCTACGTCGCCGAACTGGAAGAATCGGAAGATCGCCTGTTGAAGGCGTTCAACGAAACGATCGCCGACGAAGACACGCCGGCCACCGCCCGCGCCGAAGCCCAGGCGCTGTTGCCCAGCGTCCGCGAGTGCCACAACGTGATGCGCGACCGCAAGCAGGTGCTGAAGCGCGCCAGCTGATAGCCCACCGGCATCGGCACTATGAAGCCCCGCCCTGTGCGGGGCTTTCCTTGTCTGTAAGGCCCGACCACGAGGATGCGGTCAGCGCACGCCCTGCTCGCCAGGGTCAGCTTCCCTTCTTCCGCTTGCGTGCACGCGGGTCGAGCCGCTTCGCCACCGCAGCGAAATCCTGCGTCAGGTCCGTGTAATCGCCCCACGGATGCTGATCGAGGCGCGCCATCCGTCGCGGCGCCGAGGCCAGCGAGTAGGCGTCGCCACCCTTGATCCGGCCAAGCTCTTCCCAGCGCAGCGGCATTGCCACGGGCGCGCCCTCGCGCGCGCGCAACGAGAACGAGGCCACGCTGGTCGCGCCGCGCCCGTTGCGCAGGTAGTCGATGAAAATACGGCCCTTGCGGAATTTCTTGGTCGCGGTGGCGACGTAGGCGAGCGGATCGGCAGCCGCCATCGATTCGGCGAATGCATGCGCGAAGTCCTTCACCTGCGGCCACGGATACGCCGGCTTCAGCGGCACCACCACGTGCAGGCCTTTCCCTCCGGATGTCCGCACGTACGACACCAGCCCCAGCGCGCGCAGGTGTTTGCGCACCAGCCGCGCGGCATCCACCACCCGTTTCCAGGGAACGTCCGGACCCGGGTCCAGGTCGAAAACGATCCGGTCCGCCCGCTCGGGCGTCTGCGCCAGCGCGCCCCAAGGATGGAATTCGAGTGCATTGAACTGCGCCAGCTCGAGCACGCCGGTCTCGTCGTGCACCACCAGGTAGTCTGCACGTGCCCCCCCCTCCTCCTGCAACGGCACGGAATCGACGCGCTCCATGCCCGCCGTGTGATGCTTCTGGAAAAAGCAGGGTCGGCCGGCGCCTTGGGGACAGCGCACGATGGACAGGGGTCGGCCTTCGATCTCCGGCAGCAGCCAGCGCGACATCGCGCGGTAATAGTCGAACACCTGGCGTTTGGTGATGCCGCTGTCGGCGAAGATGACGCGTTCGGGGTGCGTCAGCGCCACATCGTCTACGGCAGGGGGACGGCGAGAGGCAGGCATGGCGGCTCCGGTACGGGGAAGTGGCGCCGGCCGTTCGCGCAGGTCGGCCGCGCGCTTGTCGCGACGTACGGTCTTGAGCGAGGACTGCCGCAGCAGCCCCTGCTTGCCCAGGCCGTGGTGGAAGACTTCCGCCACCAGTGTCGGCGCCACCCAACGCGCACGCCGCAACTCGGGATCGTCCACCTCCACCCGCGCGGTCGGTGTAGTGCGTGCACGCGGCGCCAGCTGCGCGGCGAGCGCTTCCAGCAATCCATCGCTGAAGCCGGTGCCCACGCGTCCCGCATAGCGCCAACCTCGCGCACCCTCCGGCGCTGCCAGCAACAGCGCACCCAGGCCACTCCGACTGCCTTTCGGCGCGGTGAAGCCCACGATCGCGAACTCGTCGGACGCGCGCTGCTTCACCTTGCGCCACGCGTCACCGCGCCCGGCCTGGTAGGGCGCGTCGGCACGCTTGCTGATGATGCCCTCCAGCCCGCGCTCCAGGGCCATGGACAGGGCCTCGTCACCGCGGCCGACGATGTGCGAGCTGTAGACCAACCGGTCGGGCGGCGATTTCAGGAGCTCGGCCAGCAGCGCCTTGCGCTGGTATTGCGGACTGCCGGACAGGTCGACGCCATCGACCTGCAGGATGTCGAACAGCACGTACGACAGGGCTGCATTCTTCTCGCCGGCCAGCGTGGCCTGCAGCAGGGCGAAGTCCTCCTGCCTGCCGGCGCCGGCCACCAGTTCGCCGTCGAGGACGGCTTCGTCCAGGTCCAGTGCTTCGATGGCCGCCACGATCTCGGGCACACGCGTCGTCCACTCGATCTCGTTGCGTGACCACACGCGTGCCTTGCCCTTGGCGATCTGTGCGATCAGCCGGTAGCCATCCCACTTGGCCTCGTGCAGCCACGCATCGCCACCCGGCACATCGGCCTGCAGCCTGGCCAGCTGGGGCGGACGGAACCCGGGCCGCTGGCGGGTCGCACGCGTGCCGTCCAGCCGGGCGGCTCGCCCGGCCCAGCGCTGTGCGCTTCGCGAGGCGGCCGTTGCGCGCTTGCGGCGCTTCTTTGCGGGCCGTACGGCTTTCCCCTCGTGCGAAGGCGTCACATCCTGCAGCAGATCGTCGGCCTCCTGCGTGCCGGCGTGGTCGTCGCGCTCCTTGAACAGCAACCACTGCGGCCGGGGGCCCGACTTCTGCGTGCGGACGAGGTGCCAGCCGCCTTTCAGCTTGTCGCCGAACAACCGGAAGCGCAGGTGTCCCTTGGCCAGTTGCGCTTCCGCGTCGCCGTCGGTGGTCCAGAGGCCACGGTCGAAGGTGGCCACATGGCCACCCCCATACTGCCCTTTCGGGATCTCGCCCTCGAAATCCGCGTAGTCGATCGGGTGGTCTTCCACTTCGGCGGCAAGCCGCTTGACCTCCGGGTTGAAGCTGGGACCCTTGGGAACGGCCCAGCTCTTCAGCGTGTCGCCCACCTGCAGGCGGAAGTCGTAGTGGCGATGGCTGGCGTGATGGAGCTGGACGACGAAGATGGGCCGTTCGCCACGCGCGCGACGCCGCTCCGCTGCAGGTTCGGGCGTGCGGTCGAAACGGCGCTTGCGTCGGTACTCCTGCAGGCTCATGGGTATCCTCGATGGCGTCCGTTATGCGGCGCATCCCGTCAACAGCGCGTGCAAGACCCGCGACAGCAGCATCAGGGGGGCGCCAGCGTGTTGCGCGCCAGCCAGGCCTGCAGGGCTGGCGAAATCGCATCGTCCAGCGCCACGCCCAGTACGACGTAGGCATCGAGCGCGTCCCGCAGCGCTCCCAGGGGCGCCCATGACGCGGCCGCAGGCCACCCATCCGGCGCACCGTAATGTGCACTGGCCGCCCGCTCGCCGGCCTCCAGACGCTCGCGCTGCTCCTGCAGGCGCCGGGTGATCCAATGGCGCAGTGGGGCGTGCAGGACGAATCCCTGCGCGGCCAGCTCGTCCCGTGCACCGTCGAGCGCCGTCATCGCGCCCCGGAACCATTCCGTCTCCCCCGCCGCCTGTGCGGGCACCTGCAACGGCGGTGGCGCAGCATGGTCGCGCAGGGCGCGCTTCCAGCGGGTCTCCCAGTGGCGGGCTTCGCGCATGCTGTCGGCTTCGGCCAGCCAGCCCCGATCCAGGTCGAAGAACTCGTAGAAGCGCGACGAGAACGCCTGCATGCGCACCAGCGGATCGGTCGCGATGCCGAGCTTGGCGTGGTCCTCGTAGGCGCACGGCAGCACGTAGAGGCACGCGCGCCCGCTGGCGCCGGTGCCGACCCCCTCCACCGGCACGATGCGACGGCCTCCCGCCACGGGTCAGCGCGCGGCGACCTTGGGCGTGCGCTTGGCGGGCGCCTTCTTCGTCGCCTTGATCGCCTTGGTGGCCTTGCGCGCGGACTTCTTGGCCGGCGCCTTCCTGGCGGACTGCTTGTTGGCCGGTGTGCGCTTCTTGCTGTCCAGGCTCTTCTGCAGCAGGGCCATGAAGTCCACCACGTTGGTGGCGGCGTCCTCGCTCTCGGCGGGCTCCACGTCCACGATCTTCGTAGTGGCGCCACGGGCCTTGATGCGCTTCCTGATGATCGTCTCCAGACGCTTGCGGAACTCGTCCTCGTAGTCGTCGGGTTTCCACGGCGCGGACATCGAGGCGATCAGGGTTTCGGCCATCTCGCGCTCCTTCGCGGTAATGCGGTAATCGCCCGCTTTGCCGGCCGGCAGCTTGTACTCCTCGGGCTCGACCAGCTCCTGGGGATAGCGCAGCATCATCAATACCAGCGCATCCCCTTCCGGCACCACGGCGCAGAGATACTCGCGGGTACGGATCACCACGCGTGCCACGCCGACCTTGCCCGTGCCTGCCAAGGTATCGCGCAGCAGCACATAGCCTTTTTCCGCCTTCTTGCCGGGCACCAGGATGTAGGGCTTCTCGAAAAAGCGCAGCCCAATCTCGTCACGGTCGACGAAGGCTTCCACGTCCACCGATTCGTGTGTTTCGGGCGCAGCGGACGCGATGTCCTCCTTCTCCACGACCACATAGCTGCCCTTGTCGTACTCAAAGGCCTTCACGATGTCCTTCCAGGGCACTTCCTCGCCGGTGTCGGCGTTGACGCGCTCGAAGCGGATGGGCTTCCTGTCGCGGGAATCCAGCATGCGGAAACTGATGTCCACCTTGCGCTCTCCGGACATCAGCGCGACCGGAATGTTGAGAAGGCCGAACGACAGTGTGCCGGTCCAGATGGGGCGTGCCATGGCGTGCCTGCGGGGAACGGAGGAATCCCCATCCTGTGCACCGGCGCCGCAAGCGCGCGTGAAGACCCCACGCCGCGCTGGCAGCGGATCAGCGCAACTGGCTGTCCTTGCTGCCGCGGCGGTTGTACAGGCCGGCGCCGTGTTCTTCGTGGTCGGCCGCTTCCTGGCAGCTCACGCACAGGCGCACGCCCGGCACGGCCTGCTGGCGTGCGACCGGAATCGGCTTGCCGCACTCTTCGCAGTGGGTCAGGCTCGGCCCCTTGGGCAGCGCGCGACGCGCGCGTTCGATACCGTCCTTGACGGTCGCATCGATCTGGTCCTGCACGGCGCCATCGCCGGCCCATCCGGTTGCCATGGTCGTCTCCTCGCACGCACGGGCGTCCGGCCAGCTTACGCCGCCACCGACACCACGGGTTCACGAAACGGAATGGGGCCGAGGGCGCCTCGATTCAACCGTGCGCCAGCGCGTAGTCGATCGCCGCGACGACCGCGGCCACCTGCGCATCGTTGCACTGTTGCGGCGTGGCCTTGGGGCTGTCGGGGTAGACCTCGGTAATGGTGGTGTAGCGCGCGTCGGTGATGCCGGTGCACAGGCCGAGCGATCGGACCGGGTATTCGATGACGCCTTCGGCGACCACCGGCGAGCCGATGATCTCGCCGTTGGCGTCGGCCGGCGCGATGTGGGTGACCGTGACCACCGCGGCGATCACCGCACGCTGGAAGTCCGGCTGCCGGCGCTCGCTGTCGTCCACCAGGTAGAAACCGTCCGGAATCTCGCCCGGCTCGTAGGGCTTGCCGTCGCGCGCGGCCAGCGCCGGGCGGAACTCGGTTTCGTCGCTGTCGGTGGTCTCGTGCAGATCGATATGCATCAGCACGCGGTCCCTGATCGGGGCGACCAGGGCGATCAGCGCCGCGGACTCCTGCGCGGGACTGCCGGCGCGGAAGGAGCGGTTGGGGTCCAGCGCATCGGCGTTCCAGCGGTGGATGCGTTCATAACCCCAGGGGCTGACGCAGGGCACCACCAGCAGGTTGGCCTTGCCGGCATAGTCGCCCGCGCGTTGCTCAAGGAACTGCAGCGCGCCATGCACGCCGCTGGTCTCGTAGCCATGCACACCGCCGGTCACCAGCATCGTGGGCAGTGCTTCGTTCCAGTCGCGGCTGCGCACGGCGTACAGCGGATAGGTTTCGCCTGGGCCGTAGTCCAGCAGGCCGTACTGCTCCACGTCGAAACGCTCGCGCAGGCCCTCGATCGCGACGCCGACATCGTCCACGTAGCGGCGCCGCACGCGCTGCTGCGCGCGCCACTGCGCCTTTTCGGCCGCGCCCCAGGGCTGGCCGGGGGTACCGATGGGATGGAAACGGTCGAATGGGGTCATGGCGAAGGCAGCGAAACCGGCGGGGGCCGCACTATACCAGCGGCCTTCCTGGGCGCAGTCGGCGCCTGCGCACTGTCCAGCATGCGTCATCGGGGCGAAAATGGAGGTCTTCCCGAACCACGACCTCACGATGCCCCACTACACCGGCCCCCTGCTGACGCGCGACGACGCCGCAGCGCTGCTCGCCGCGCGCGACCGCGCCCAGGACGCGTGGACCGGATCGCTCGACCTGGGCCGCTCGCAGGGCGAGGCACGACTGGGCGCCGACCGCTGGCAGTGGCGGGACATCGACTACCCCTACCCCGGCAAGCTCAAGGACCGCACGTTGTACTGGTGGGAGGGCGAGGACTTCGCGCCGGTGTCGCGCTACCGCGGTTCGCTGATCAAGCTGGTGCCCACCGCGTGGGGTGCGCCCACGTTCGAGATCGACGGTATCAAGATGCTGCCGACCTCGAAGGCATCCCCGCTGGACGACGCGCGCCGCAAGGTCGCGCTGGTCGAGCCGCGCGGCAAGACGGTGCTGGATACCTGCGGCGGGCTGGGCTATTTCGCGGCCTGCGGCCTCGACGCCGGCGCCGCGCGCATCGTTTCGTTCGAGAAGAACGAAGACGTGCTGTGGCTGCGCACGCTGAACCCCTGGTCGCCCGATCCGGAGGCCGCCGACGCCGGCGGCCGTCTGCAGCTGATCCACGCCGACGTGTCGCAGGCCATTGCGCAGCTGCCGGACGCGTCGATGGACGCCCTGCTGCACGATCCGCCGCGCTTCGGCATCGCCGGCGAACTGTACTCGCAGGCCTTCTACGACCAGCTCGCGCGCGTACTGCGCCGCGGCGGCACCCTGTTCCACTACACCGGCAGCCCCAACAAGCTGACCAGCGGCCGCGACGTGCCCGGCGAAGTGGCGAAGCGGCTGGAAAAGGCAGGCTTCAAGGCGCAGCGCGCCCTGGATGGCGTGACCGGCG
This sequence comes from Pseudoxanthomonas sp. Root65, assembly GCF_001427635.1. NCBI lineage: Bacteria > Pseudomonadati > Pseudomonadota > Gammaproteobacteria > Lysobacterales > Lysobacteraceae > Pseudoxanthomonas > Pseudoxanthomonas sp. Root65. The sequence continues at coordinate 638,680 of NZ_LMHA01000002.1, read as the reverse complement.
TGCGCCGCTGAAGGCGCTTCAAGACGATGGGCCCACCCTTCGCGGGCCAGGGCCTGCATGGTGTCGACCACGTCACCGGCATGTACGGGAGCACATGGAACGACAGCATGAGCACCGGCGTGAGCTCCGTGAGACGACATGCGAGGCGCGGCGCACCTGCACCGGCACCGGCACCGGCACCGGCACCCACCACGATGCGCTGACCAGCACGCCGCAGACCAGCCGCATGACCACCCACGGGACCGACAAGGACACCGGCATCCTCGAGAGATACGGCCCCGGCCCGGACGGAAAGGAAAACCCGGATGACGGAGATCACCGGCAGGAAGCGGGCCTGGCCGCTTCCTGACCGATCACGCGTGCGCAGCCTGACCGGCGTCGGCCAGGCTGCGCCGCCACGCGGCGGGCGGCTGGCCATACTCCCGACGGAAGGCGCGGCTGAACGAGGTGTCGTTCTGGTAGCCGACTTCCTCGGCCACGCGCGACAGCGGCGCATTGCTTCGCCGCAGCAGGTTGGCTGCCATCACCATGCGCCATTGCGTCAGGTACTGCATCGGTGACGTGCCGACGAGGTGCTGGAAGCGTTCGGCAAGCACCGAGCGCGAGGTGCCGGCGGCACGTGCAAGATCCGCCAGCGTCCAGTCGTGCGCAGGACGCCGGTGCATCGCGTTCAAGGCGCCCCCGACCACACGGTCGCCCAGCCCTGCCAGCCAACCGGCATGGCCGTCGCTCTGGTGCACGTGCTGGCGCAGCATTTCGATGAACAGCAGCTCCGCCAGTTTGGCGAGCAGGCCGTTGCCGCCCGGACGCGGCGATCGCGCCTCGGCCAGCGCGTACTGCACGGATGACTCCAGCCATGGACCGGCATGCGTGTCGCGCAGGCTGACTTTCACGACCGGCGGCAGCCCATCCAGCAACAACCGCGCCAATCGCGTATCGCAGGCCAGATAACCGCAGACGATGCGCGTGGGCGCACCGCCGCCGCCGTACGCGAGCCGCCGCGGGCGGCTGGAGAACAGCTTCTTCAGATCGGCGGCCCCGCGCGGCGGCGGCAGACCCGGCGCCGATGCCATGCGGTGCGCGCAGCCATTGGGGAACATCACCACGTCGCCCGCCTGCGCGTGCACGGAGGGCGCGCCCTCGAGTTCCACCAGGCATTCGCCTTCGGTGATCAGATGGAAGATCACCACCTGTTCCGCCGACGGGTCCAACCACGGCGCCGCCAACGCCGCCTTCGGCGACTGGTAGCACCACGGCGCACTGAACCGCGCGTTGACGAAGAACGCGCCCGACATCTGCACCACCCGCAGGATTTCAGACAGCGCGTCCATCTCAGCTGCCGAGCGCGCTGTCGACGTTGACGGTCACCGTCATGGCTGGCTGTGCGGTCAACGCGCCCTGCATCGGGGAGCGGCGCAGCGCTGTCTCCACAATGGCCGCCAGGCGCGCGGCCTCCACGTCGGCCGCTGCGAGATTGACGGCCACCCGCATGGTCGCCGGACCAGCCTCGATGTCCACGCCGTCGGCAGTGCGCATGCCCAGCAGGCCCCGCGTGTCACTGCGGCTGCCGACATCCACTTCGAGATGATCCAGGGCGACTCCTTCCGCCGCGGCCACCATCGCGATGGCCGTCGTCGCGCAGGCCGCGATACCGGCGCGGAAGTACCAGCCGGGCGAAGGCAGTTCGCCGCTGCCACCCAGTTCGGCCGGCATGTCCGTCTCGATCTGGATGCCTGACGCATGCGTGGCGACGACATGCATGCCGTCCCGCCATCGCGCACGGGCGCTGACGTCGTCGTGCAGGCCCATGTCGGGGCGACGGGTGAAGACGGCGACGGCCCGGCGCATCGCGCCGGCAATGTCGTGTGGTGTACCCATAGATCGGTGCAGCTCCGCGATGTGCAGGTCAGGGACCGGATTGTGCTCCCGATAACGCCGCCCGCCGCGCCGCGCGGCCAGCCGGCGGACGCACGGCAAGGAATTCAGGAGCCCGGGGCGATCGCGCGCACGCCACGGACGCACGGCCAGTTCCGGCAGACGCGGCGTCAGGACAACACATGGACCTGGCCGGCAGTCTGCGCCACCCCAAACCGGAGTTCTCCTGATGAACGCAGTTCCCGCCTCCCTCCCCGCCACCCCCGACCTGGCTGCGATCAAGCAGCGCCAGCAGGCCGCCTGGTCCAGCGGCAACTACGCCGTTGTCGGCACCACCCTGCAGATCGTCGGCGAACAACTGGCCGAAGCCGTCGACCTGCGCTGGGACGAGCACGTGCTCGATGTCGCCGCCGGCAACGGCAATGCCACGCTGGCTGCCGCGCGCAGGGGCGGTCGTGTCGTTTCCACCGACTACGTGCCTGCGCTGCTCGACCTCGGACGCGCCCGTGCAGAGGCGGAGCAACTGCAGGTCGAGTTCCTGCCTGCGGACGCCGAGGCGCTGCCATTCGCCGACGGGAGCTTCGACGTGGTGCTGTCCACCTTCGGCGTGATGTTCACGCCCGACCATGCGCGCGCCGCCGACGAACTGCTGCGCGTATGCCGTCCGGGTGGTCGCATCGGCATGGCCAACTGGACGCCGGACGGCTTCATCGGCCAGATGTTCAAGGTACTGGGCCGTCACCTGCCGCCGCCGGCCGGCGTGCAAGCGCCGTCGCTGTGGGGCACGCATGCGCACCTGCACGCACTGTTCGGTGACCAAGTCAGTGCCCTCTCGGCGACACCGCGCGTGTTCAACTTCCGCTACCGCTCGGCGACGCACATGGTCGATGTTTTCCGTACCTGGTACGGGCCGGTGCAGAAAGCGTTCCAGGCACTGCCGGCAGAGCGTGCCGCGCAGCTCGAAGAAGACCTCATCGCCCTGATGGAGCGCATGCGCGTCGGCCATGGCGATGGCCTGGTGGTGCCCAGCGAGTACCTGGAAACCGTGGTCACCCGCCGGTGAACATGCAGGCGAAACTGCAGCGACGCATCCAGCGATACGGCTGGGACCTGGCGGCGAATCGCTACGACGCGCTGTGGGAGGCGTCGCTGTCGGAGGCACACCGTCGCCTGCTGGCGCTCGCCGTGCCCGTGCGCGGCGAGGCCGTACTCGACGTAGCCTGCGGCACCGGCGTGATCGCGCTGGCGGCCGCGCGCCACGTGGGGCCCGACGGCCGGGTACTAGGCGTGGACATCGCCGAACGCATGGTGGAACAGGCCGTGCAGCGCGCTCGTGACCTGGACGTGGCGAACGCCACCTTCGCGCGCATGGACGGCGAACAGTTGGACATACCCGGCGAAAGCTTCGATGTGGCCTACTGCGCACTGGGGCTGATGTACATGCCCGATCCCGAACAGGCGATGCGCGAGATCCACCGGCTGCTGCGTCCTGGCGGCCGGGTAGCGATCGCGGTGTGGGGCCAGCGCGCCCGCTGCGGGTGGTCGCCGATCTTTCCCCTCGTCGACGAGGAAGTCGCCAGCGACGTGTGCCCGCTGTTTTTCCAGCTTGGCCACGCCGGCATGCTGGACGACCTGTGCACGCGCAGCGGCTTCGTCGATGTGCAGGAGCAGCGCGTCGATGCGGTGCTGGCCTACGCCAGTCGTGAAGAAGCGTGCGATGCCGCCTTCGTCGGCGGTCCGGTGGCGATGGCATGGTCGCGCTTCGATACCGCCACGCGTCGGCGCGTGCAGGCACGCTACCTTCGCGCGATCGCGCCGTGGCGCGTCGGCCAGGGATACCGCATGCCGGGCGAGTTCGTGGTGGCGGTGGCGCGCAAGCCCCCGCGCTGAGCGGGGGGCCTGCCGCATCACGGGGGGCGGCACGATCTTGCGGGAAAGGACGTCAGGGAACGCCCACCTCCCGGACAACGGCCGACGCGGCAAAGGCCAGGCAGTCTGCCAGCGCGGCTCCCGCAGGGGTTCGGCCATCTCCCCGGCCAGCGCAGGGCAATGGCCGCCCGCGCACTCGCGCGACCCGAACCGGGTCCGCAAGGTCCGGAAACCCTTGGAAACAGGAGGCCCGGTGCCCGCCCCTGCCCGCGCGCGGCGGATGCGGGCTATCGTGTACCCCTGCGCATCGCGCCCGCGATCCGTCCCACCCTTTTCCCTGGATACCCCCCTGCCCCATGCCCAAGCCCAACTATTCCTTTGAAAAGCGCCAGCGCGAACTGGCCAAGAAGAAGAAAAAAGACGAGAAAGACGCCAAGAAGCGCGCCGAGCGCGATGCCGCCCGCCCCGACGGCGGTCCCGAGGCGGACGAATCCGGGTCCGACGCCGCACCGGAATGAGTGACGGCGCGGTCCCCGCCGCCCAGGTCTGGGTGGATGCCGATGCCTGCCCGGGGCCGGTGAAGGAGATCCTGTTCCGCGCCGCCGAGCGCGTACGGGTCCAGGTCACGCTGGTGGCCAACCAGTGGCTGCGCACGCCGCCATCGCGTTTCATCCGCGCGCTGCAGGTCCAGGGCGGCTACGACGTGGCCGACGATGCCATCGTCGAACGGGCACAGGCCGGCGACCTGGTCGTCACCCAGGACATCCCGCTGGCGGCGCGCGTGCTGGCCAACGGTGCGCAGGCGATCAATCCGCGCGGCGACCGTTTCACTCCCGACAACATCGCCGAGCGCCTGTCCATGCGGAACTTCATGGACGAACTGCGCGGCGCCGGCGTGCAGACCGGCGGACCGGCGGTCTTCGGCGCGCGCGACCGCCAGGCCTTCGCCAACCAGTTGGACCGCTGGCTGGCCGGGCGCGTCTGACCGTCATGAGCGATCTGGAACTGCGCGCCCCGCTGCACTTGCTGCTGCACGTCCTCGTGCCGCTTGCGGTGGCGCGGCTGTGCTGGCCGAAAGACTGGAAACGCGCTGCGCTGTGGATGCTGACCGCCTGGGTGATCGACCTCGACCACCTGCTCGCCGACCCGGTCTACGCACCCGGCCGCTGCAGTATCGGCTTCCATCCCCTGCACACCTGGCCCGCCATCGCCGTCTATGCCGGCCTGGCCCTGCCCAGGAAGACCCGCTGGTTCGGCATCGGCCTGCTGATCCACATCGTGTTGGACGGCATCGACTGCCTGTTGATGTAGCGACTCACTGCAGCCGGGGCGGCAATGGCCGCGATTGAACGCGATCGGACAATTGGCAGTTGCGCCCGTAGAACACCCTCAATGATGAACTGGCTTCGGCCAGCACTACGTCCGGACACCCGTTGGAATCCACGTCGCCGATGGCAAAGGAATTGTCGAGATAGAAGCTGTTGTACCAAGGATTGTCAGAGGTCGTGACCACGATCGATGCAGCGAATCCGGTCGGCCCCTGCAACACATATCCCATCTGGTTGTTGCTGTTCATCATGGTCACGATGTCGGGATACCCATTCCCATCCAGATCGGCGATCTGGACCGCACCCGGTCGCTCGTAGTAACCCTGGAACGGAATGAACCGATAACCCGCCTGCGGGTTCCCATCGCGCTGGTAATGGATGTGGATGCCTTTGGCCGGTTTGAGCACGTTACCGCCGTCGGACACCAGCAGGTCCGGATTACCGTCACGATCCATGTCGGCAACGGACATGCCCTCCGGTGGAAACGTACTGGTGGACGCCAACGCGATGTCGATCCGGCTGCCCAGTCCGCCTGTGCGGATACCGGGATAGACATGGACATTAGACCAGCCCTGCGCGTTCGTTATGACGACATCGGGAATCCCGTCACCGGTGTAGTCGGCGATCTCGAGGGTGTTGTACCCGGCGAGCGGGGTATCCAGGGACCGACTGCCACGGAATCCTCCCACGCCATCGCTGAAGAAGAGCTCCGCGCCTTCTGCCCAGCTCTGCGCGAATACATCTCGATGGCCGTCGCCATCCAGATCGATTCCGCCCAGCGACAACAAGCGCCGCGGCGAAGAACGGCTGGTGGCGATGAAGGTCTGCCCTGCGCGCTTGAACACCATGATCGCGTTCTCGGTGCCCATGGCAATCTCGGGCAGCCCGTCGTTGTCCAGGTCGACGGCTTCCACGCTACCGCCGCGACCCGAGTAGATCGGAACGCGGTACTCCAGAGGCGTTTCGAGCGTACCGTCCCCCTTCTGCGCATGGACGCGCAGCACAAGCTCACCGAAAGTCGTCGCCGTCATCACGATGTCATTCAGACGATCCCCTGTGACATCAGCCACTACGACCTGCTCCGGCACGAAACTCGCGACCACCGGAGATACGATGACCCGCTCGAAGTGGAAGCCGGACATAGCGTTCAACGCGGGCAAAGGCCCCATGCTGGCAGTGCCGTGCGTCGAAGGCGCCCATAGGACGGGCTGCGACGTGATCGCCGTCCAGGACGGCAGCGCTGCGCCTACCGATCCTTCATCCAGGTAAGTGCGCGCCATGTCGTCAACGATCGCCTCGGCGTCCTGCATCCGCCGGTGCTCTGGCTCCAGCAGCCAACCTAGGAACAACAGCAAACTACCGGCCGCCAAGCAAGCCGCAAAAGATCTCAAGACGCCCACGCGGTCCCCCTCCCCCCTCTAGCGCAATGCAGCATCCCATGCAGGGCCTGCTGCCCGCAATCGCACCACTGCCTGGGCTTCCCCATACGCCGCATCCCTGGCAAGCGATCGCGGTGTAAGCCGTACCGCTCCTGTCGTTCGGCATCGGCCTGCTGATCCACATCGTGTTGGACGGCATCGACTGCCTGTTGATGTAGCGCGGGCCGCCCAATCTGACCCGTGCGTTCAGTTCCAGCGACCCGTTTCCGGCGGGAACACGCCGGGGGGCGTACCATGGGGCGGCTGTCTTCTCCTGCGTCCCGTCCGACCGCCGACAACGTCGCCCGCTGCGCTTTCCTCCATGCGTCACGACCCCACGGGGTGGACGCCTCACCGGGAGCGCTCCATGCCTCGCGACCCCTTGCCTGCCCTTCCCCGCCGTGGCGTTCCGCCTCGCGGTGGTTGGCTGCGCCCGGCATCGCGACCATGAACGCCGTCGCCGTCCCGCTGTGCGAGCGCTGCGATGCCGTGTGCTGCCGGCTGACCGTGGTCCTGCAGCCGGAAGACCGGGTGCCCGAGCACCTGACCGCCTGCACCGACGCCGGCCTGCACGTGATGGCGCGCGATGAGGAAGGCTGGTGCGTGGCGATCGACGCGGCGCGCATGTGCTGCTCGATCTACGAGACCCGCCCCGACATCTGCCGTCGCTTCGTCATGGCCGGCCCCTACTGCCGCGATGTGCGTGCCGACTACCTCGATCGCACATCGCGCGGCATCCCGCTCACCCTCTACTGAAGGAACTCCCATGGCCCGACCCCGCAAGAACGCCTCAGCTGACGCCCCCACCGACAGCGCCCAGGGCGCCAGCCGCGTGTTCGCCCGTCGCCCCGCGAGCCCGCGTGGCGCACTGACCAGCGACACCATCGCCGCCGACATGGACGCATTCCGCCTGGCCGGCGGCGCCATCGAAGTGCTCGGCACCACCCGGGTGCTGCGCAAGGTCGGCGCCGCCGACGCGTAGACGCCAACGCACGACGACGTCATCGAGCGCGAGACGGGCGCGCCCGAGAGCGGGCAGGCTCGCGGCGTCGTTGCTCAATCGCCCGATCGTGGCGCCTGGCAGGTGCCGGCCGTCACGCAGGGAACGCAGTCATCGTCCTCGCGATTGCTTTCCGCAATCTCCGCCAGCGCGGCGCGCATGGCCGCGGGATGGGCCTGGCGGGGAATCGGTGCGACGAAGGAATTCAGCGTCCTGCGCCCCTTGAATAGACCGCCAGCTCGCGCCCGCCGTGGCGATACCCGGTGAACTCCCAGACCTGGCCGGCCTCGCCCTGGAGCGTTTCCACCGTGTCGACCAGCGACGCCGCAAGCACGTCGCCATGTCCGGGAAACGGCAGCGGGCCTGAGCCGGCCCGCACGCATCACTGCGGGAACACCGGCTCCAGCATCCGGAACGTCCCGGCATCGGCATCCATCTCCACCTTGCCGCCTACCGGCACGATGAACTGCTGGCGGATGTGGCCGATCATCGCGCCGCGGTAGGTCGGCACCTTCAGCGGCAGGAAGTAATCGTCGAAGATCTGCGGCAGCGTCAGCGAGCCGTAGCCGCCGCCGGGATCGCACTCGGTGCATTCGCCGAAGATGATGCCCTTGACCTTGTCCAGCGCCCCCATCAGGCGCAGCGTGCTGAGCATGCGGTCGATGCGGTACGGCGCCTCGGACACGTCCTCCAGGAACAGGATCTTGCCGCTGAAGTCCGGCAGGTACGGCGAGCCGGCCAGCGCGGTCAGCACGGTCAGATTGCCGCCCACCAGCTCGCCCTGCGCCTTGCCGCCGGTGATCGTCACCGTGCGGTTCTTGCGCTGCACCAGTTCATCGCCCTTGTCGGCGCTGTTGGCGTACTGCATCTGCTCGCGCTGGAAGAACACCCGGCGGAACTGGTCCGCGTTGAAGGTGTTCCAGCTGCCGATGCCGATGGGGCCATGGAAGCTGACCAGCCCCGCCTGCGACAGAAGCGCGTTGTGCAAGGCGGTGATGTCCGAATAGCCCAGCAGGATCTTCGGATTGCGGCGGATCATGGCGTAGTCGAGGAGCGGCAGCAGCCGCGCCGCACCGGAACCGCCGCGCGCGCAGACGATCGCCTTCACCTCGCGGTCGGCGAACATCGCGTTGAGATCGCCGGCCCGCTCCCCATCCTGGCCGGCGAGATGGCCATAGCGCGATGCGAGATGCGGCGCCACCTTGACCTTCAAGCCCAACGCTTCCATCGCTTCGCGGGCGAGCTGCAGGTCGAACGGTTCGTCGGTGGCGCCCGACGGACTGACCAGCGCCACGGTGTCGCCGGGATTCAGCGCCGGCGGCAGCAGGCGCGCGCGCGACGGCGCTGCCGAGGCGGTGGAACCGACCGCGAACGGCACGGTGGATGCAGCGGCCATCAGGGCCGCACTGCCAAGGAAATGTCGCCTGTTCATGCCACCTCGATTGGACATCGCATGGATCGGGCCTTCATCCTAACCGCTGCGGCGCGGCGGGCGCATGCACGCATGGCCGCGGCATCTCCGCTCCGCCGTGAAGCACCGGTAATCGTCCGATGATGCGAAGGGAGGCAAGCCCATGGCCAGGATCCAGCGACCGTTCTATCCCATCATCTACGTCCGCGGTTACGCGATGACCCGCGACGAGGTGATCCAGACCACGTCCACGCCTTACATGGGCTTCGAGGCCGGCTCCACCAAGATCCGCCAGGCGCAGGACGGGCGCATCGTGAAGTTCGTGTTCGAATCGCCGCTGGTACGGCTGATGAAGGACTACGACTACCGCGACACCTATGCGGCCGGCGCCGAGAACGCCGGCAAGCTGTCGCCGCGCAGCATCGTGATCCACCGCTACTACGACGCCGCCGATCCCGCCTTCGGCGACGGCAAGGCGCTGTCCATCCCCGATGCCGCCAAGGCGCTGGCCGCGCGCATCACCGAACTGCGCGAGCGCATCTGTGGCAACAGCGAGGCCGACCGCAAGGCCTTCCGCGTCTACCTGGTGGCGCATTCGATGGGCGGACTGATCTGCCGCTGCCTGCTGCAGAACCCGGACATCGCCAGCGCCGAGGTGCGCGGGCTGGTCGACAAGGTGTTCACCTACGCCACCCCACACAACGGTATCGAGATGGGCGGCATCAACGTGCCCAGCCTGCTGTCGATCAACGACATGGACAATTTCAACCGCGGCGTGATGGCCAAATACCTCAAGGTACCGAAGGACAAGGTCAACACACTGGGCGATTCCGGGTTCCCGCCCGAGCGTTTCTTCAGCCTGGTCGGCACCAACAGCCGGGATTACGCGGTGGCGCATGGCCTGTCGTCGATGGCCGCCGGGCAGATGAGCGACGGGCTGGTGCGGATCGAGAACGCCTACGTGGCGAACAGCCCGCGTGCCTTCGTCAACCGCAGCCACAGCGGCTTCTTCGGCATCGTCAATTCCGAGGAGGGTTATCAGAACCTCTCGCGCTTCCTGTTCGGCGACCTCAGCGCCACCGCCCGGCTGGACATCAGCGCGCTGCCGTTCCCGCCGGAGATCGAGCAGGCGCGCAAGCGCGGCAAGAAGATCGCCTCGTCGTACTACATCGAGACCACGGTGGCGCCGCGCGGCGCCTACACCTACGACCTGACCTCGCGCACCAAGGCGCACGAGAGCGCGGTGCGCCGCGAGTACGCGGAGCTGTTCGGCCCGGACGGCACGCTCATCCGCAACGCGCGTGCGCCGGTGCTGTTCTCGGTCTATCTGGACAGCTCGAAGATCACCGCCGGCAGCGAAGTGTCCTTCTCGATCGACCTAGCGGTGTCCACTGCCGGTTACGAAGTCGACGGCGCCCTCTTCCTCAAGCAGCACATCCCGGGCGAGTACCTGTTCCGCGACACCCTGGTGCTGTTCGCCAAGCGCGACGACGCTGGCCACTGGGCGCTGCGTTACGTCTGGGCGGACGAACACTGGGCCACCGGTCCGAAGAACGCCGCCGAGGTGGCGCGCATGGGCAGCAAGGCGGTCGGCGCCACCCAGGCCACGCCCATGCTGTTCGCCGTGCCGGTGGTGTCGAACAAGGGCTTCCAGGCCCAGCTGAGCATCGCGCTGGCGCCCTGGGCCTAGCGGCGTCGCGTCCGCCGGAATCCCGCGCGGACGGATGCTCCCTCGCCTGTCGATTTCCGGTCCTGCCGGTCGTCGTGGAAGAGAGGCGGACACATCGATCCGCCGGGAAGCACAACCATGCGCCGACTCATCGTGGCCGCCATGACCAGCGTCGACGGCGTCATCCAGGCGCCAGGCGGCCCGGACGAAGATCGCAGCGGCGGCTTCGCGCACGGCGGCTGGGTGTGGCCGTATGAGGGCGACGACGAGGCGATGGACGGCCTGTTCGCGCACCCTTTCGCGCTGCTGCTGGGACGCCGCACCTACGACATCTTCGCCGGCTACTGGCCGCAGGTGGCCAGCGATGCGCCGCACGGCGGCATCGCCGACGCCTTCAACGGCGTCACCAAGTACGTCGCCACCCACCGTCCCGAGACGCTGGCGTGGCAGCACAGCCATGCGCTGGGCGCCGACATCGTCCCGGCCGTGCGTGCGCTGAAACACCGCGACGGGCCGGATCTGATCACCCAGGGCAGCAGCGAGCTGGTGCACCAACTGCTCGCCACCGACCTGGTGGACGAACTGCGTCTGCTGGTCTATCCCCTGCTGCTCGGTCGCGGCAAGCGGCTGTTCGACGACGGCACGCAGCCGGCGGCGTTCCGGCTGGCAGCCACGCGTACCACGCCGGCCGGCGTGGTGATCGGCCGCTATCTGCGCGATGGCGACGTGCGCAGCGGCTCGTTCGCCCATGACTGATGCCCATGCTTCACCCCTTCCTTTCACCCCCGCGCGATGATCGCGCGCACCCCCTTCATCCCACCCGACACCGAGCACACCATGACCCCGAAGAACACGATCTGTCTCTGGTACAACCACGATGCCGAAGAAGCCGCGAACTTCTACGCGAAGACCTTCCCCGACAGTGCAGTGAAAGCCGTGCACCGCGCGCCGGCCGACTATCCGTCCGGCAAGGAAGGCGATGTGCTGACGGTGGAGTTCACCGTCTGCGGTATTCCCTGCATCGGCCTGAACGGCGGCGAGGCGTTCACGCACAGCGAGGCCTTCTCGTTCCAGATCGCCACCGATGACCAGCAAGAAACCGACCGGCTGTGGAACGCCATCGTCGGCCACGGCGGCCGCGAGAGCGCCTGCGGCTGGTGCAAGGACAAGTGGGGCCTGAACTGGCAGATCACCCCGCGCGTGCTGACCGACGCCATGGCCAACCCGGACCCCGCGGTGGCCAAACGCGCCTTCGAGGCGATGATGACGATGCAGAAGATCGACGTGGCAAGGATCGAGGCGGCGGTCCGCGGCTGAGCGGGCTTCAGGCCCGGGCGTCAGCGCCGGCAGGTGTTGACGCCCAGCAGCCGGTACAGCGGGCAGACGTTGAACAGGCCGGTGGCCAACGGCACCACGCCGAGCCAGGCCCACCATGGACCGCCGATCAGCGCCCAGCCGATCAGCACCGCGCCGACGACCACGCGCACGCCCTTGTCGAAACCGCCCACGTTCGCGTTCATCGCGCCACCTCCTGACAGGAGCCTCCAGCGTCGCGCGGACGCGCTGTGTGCGCATTGATCGCGATCAACCGGACAATGCGCAGGCACCCGTGCCGGAATCAGCGGCGTCCGCGCCGGCGGCGATCAAGCCAACCCAAGACCCGCTGCGCACTCAGCCCGTGCATCAGGATCGACAGCACCACCACCAGGCACACCACCGCCCACAACGCCGGCGCCTCTTCAAAGTCCGCCTGATGCGTCGCGAACGCCAGGTAGTAGAACGAACCGATCCCGCGCACGCCGAACACGGCGATCGTCCAGCGGTCGCGGGCCGGCAGTCGCAGGCCCCACAGGCCCAGCCAGCCGGCCAACGGCCGCACCAGCAGCACGAAGACCAGCGCGAACACGATCTCCCGCCACCCCAGCGCGTGCAGGATGCCGCTGGCCAGGGCCCCGCCCAGCAACAACAACAGCAGCGCCATCAGCAGGTTCTCGCACTGGTGGGCGAAACGGTCGAGGGTGGCGTGGTAGGCATGGTCGCGCTCGGACTGGCGCATCACCAGCGCGGCCACGAACACGGCGAGGAACCCATAGGCATGGCACAGCTCGGCCACGCCATAGACCAGCAGCGTGATCGCCAGCGCTGCCAGGCCATCCTCGCTGCCGGACAGCGTCGGCTCGCGCTCGCTGCGGAAGATCAGGTGCATCAGCCCGTAGCCGACCACCGCACCGATCGCGACGCCCCCCAGCACGCGCCAACCCACGTCCAGCAGCAACCAGCGGCTCCATGCCATCGGTTCGCCCGCCGCCTCCAGCGCCAACGCCACGGCCAGCCAGACGAAGGGAAACGCCAGGCCGTCGTTGAGCCCGGCTTCGGACGTCAGGGCGAAGCGCACCGGATCCTCGCCGCCCTCGCCGGGCGGATGCACCTGCACGTCCGACGCCAGCACCGGATCGGTCGGCGCGAGTACCGCGCCGAGCAGCACGGCGGCGGCCACGCCATAGCCCAGCCAAACCTGCCCCAGCCACAGGCCGGCCAGGATGGTCAGCGGCATGGTGATGCCGAGCAGCCGCCACGTCACCGCCCACGCACGCCAGCCGAAGCGGGTGTCGATGCGCAGCCCCACCCCGGTCAGCGCCACCAGGACAGCCAGCTCGGTCAGGCGCTCGGCCACCGCCGGGAAGCGCATCGGGTCGGCGGGCGGCAACGGCAGCGGCAGGGCGTAAAGGCCAGCGCCCACCAGCACGTAGACGATGGGAAGCGTCAGCGGATGCCGCGCCAGCAGGTGCGGCATCCACGCCGCTCCCAGCAGGGCGAGTCCGATCAGCGTCAGCGCGAGCACATAGGCATCCATCGCTGCAGTATCGCCAGTGCGCCCCCGGCGGCGTTGACGCGCGGTTCACGCCCGGCGCAGCGCTGCGCCGGGATGACCTCCGGCAGGTCCGGCGCATGACCTCTGCGCCATGAAGCTGTCGTAGCGCTCTGTATACTCGGTCACGCTTGGCGGGTGCCCCTACCCGTCGCGAATCACGGAGCGATGTCATGGGTCTTGTACAGGCGGTGGTGGGTGCGGTCGGTGGCGTGCTGGGCGACCAGTGGAAGGACTTCTACACGGTGCCGCAGGGCCTGCCCTCGACGGCGGCGCTGTTCGGCGCGGTGCCGCAGGGCACCAACGCCGGGCGCGGTTCCAACACCAGCGGCTCGTCCAACATCATCACCAACGGCTCGAAGATCGTCGTGCCCGAAGGCTACGGCCTGCTGCTGATGCAGGACGGCGCGATCACCGCGTTCGTCGCCGAGCCGGGCGGCTACGAGTGGCGCTCGGACGACCTCAACTCCAAGTCGATCTTCGCCGGCGACGGCATCGTGTCGACCTTCATCACCCAGAGCTGGGAGCGCTTCAAGTTCGGCGGTCAGCCGGGCTCGCAGCAGGCTGCGTTCTTCGTCTCGCTGAAGGAACTGCCTGACAACCGCTTCGGCACGCAGTCCGAGATCTATTGGGACGACGGCTTCCTCAACACCCAGGTCGGCGCGGTCACGCGCGGCTCGTACACGCTGAAGATCGTCGACCCCATCCTGTTCGTGAAGAACTTCGTGCCGGCCAGCTACCTGCAGCCGGGCAAGGTGTTCGACTTCACCGACCTGGACAACGCGGCCGCCGGCCAGTTGTTCAACGAGGTGGTCGGCTCGCTCGCCCCGGCCTTCAGCCTGTACACCAACGATCCGTCCAAGGGTAACCGCATCACCAAGCTGCAGCAGGATTCGCTGGGCTTCGCGCAGAGCCTGTCGGCGGCGGTCGAACAGGGCTACCAGTGGAAGTCGGATCGTGGGCTGGCCATCGTCAAGACCGCCATCGTCTCCATCGAGTACGACGCCAACACGCGTGAGTTGCTGAAGACCGTGCAGCGCGCCGATGCGCTGTCCGGTGCACGCGGCAATTCCAACCTGCAGGCCAGCGTGGCCCAGGGCATCCAGTCCGCCGGCGAGACCGGTGGCGCCGCCGGCCTGATGGGCGTGGGCATGGCCAGCGGCATGATGGGCATCGGCAACATGCAGCAACCGGTCGCGCCCGCCGCGCCCGCGGCGGACGATCCGGTGGCCAAGCTGAAGAAGGCCAAGGAAATGCTCGACCTCGGCCTGATCACCCAGTCCGACTACGACGCGCTGAAGGCGAAGGCCCTGGGCCTGTAAGCGGACGCACGCATGTCCACCCCCCACCGTCCGGCGCCACCGCCGTTGCCGCCGGTCCCTCCTGTGTCGGGCCCCGGCTCGCCGCAGGAGGTGCCACCGCTGCCCGGGACCTTCCCGGTCGATCCCGCCACCCTGCCCGACGCGATCCGCGAGGAAATCGAGGCGCCCGATCCGGTCGCCCTCGACACCGCCGCGGCCGAGCTGAAGGACGGCCTGAACCGCTGCCCGAAGTGCGGCGCCACCGACATCCGCCACAAGCCGGGCAGCGACGTGCTGGTCTGCCTGTACTGCCGCAACGAATGGGTGGGCGCGCGGGTCGAGGAGGAGTTCGGCCTGGGCGAAGGGCTGGACCAGTTGCGCGGCACCGTGATCGCCAGCGGCGCGCGCGCCATCGATGCCGATGTCGCCAGCCTGATGACCTTCAAGTGCACCGGCTGCGGCGCCGAGGTGATGGTCAACACCGAAAGCACCATGACCGCCCGCTGCCACTGGTGCCGCCACGTGTTCGGCGTCAACGAGCAGATCGCCAACGGCGCCGTGCCCGACGCCGTGCTGCCGTTCCGCATCAAGAAGGACGATGCGGTCGCGCGCATCCGCCAATTCGTCGACAAGCGCCGGCTGTTCGCGCTGAAGGCGTTCAAGGACGAGTTCTCGCCCGAGAACGTCGTCGGCGTCTACCTGCCCTACATGATCGTCGACGGCAACGCCAGCGCCGAGCTCGCCGGCAAGGGCGAGATCCTCACCCGCACCTACACGCGCGGCACCGACAAGAACAAGAAGACCTACTACGACGCCGACGTCTACCAGGTGGAGCGCGCGGTGGACTTCACCGTCGACGACCTGCCGCTGGAATCCTCCCGCGAGCGCGGCAACCTGGACGTCAAGGTCAACACGCAGAACATCATCAACACCATCCTGCCGTTCGACACCAAGAACGCGGTGAAGTGGAACGCCTCCTACCTGTCCGGCTTCACCTCGGAAAAGCGCGACACCGACGTCGAACAGCTGCGCCCGCGGCTGGAAGACCAGCTGCTGTCGATCGCCCGCGCGCAGGTGGAAGGCTCCGTCCACCGCTATGACCGCGGCGTGCGCTGGGAACAGGAACGCCTGGACGTGCACGGCACGCGCTGGGTGTCGATGTACCTGCCGGTCTGGCTGTATTCGTACCACCAGCCCGGCAAGAACGGCGGCCTGCTGCACTACATCGCCGTCAACGGCCGCACCGGCGAAACGATGGGCAGCGTGCCCGTGCAACAGTGGAAACTGCTGCTCACCGCGCTGACCGTGGGCACCTTCCTGGAGGGCATCGCCCTCTGGATCATCTGGGCAGGCGCATGAGCGACGACAACGGCCTATGGCTGCTGGCATTGGGCCCCACCGGCGCCGCCGCGCTGTACTGGGCGATCTACCGCTACTACCGCAACACCGACAAGTCGCACGCCTTCGAGCGCGAGACCGAGGTGGTGGCCAAGCCGGTCACCGGCAGCGACCGCAAGATCGACGAGGTCAAGGGCACCCAGCGCACCCGCATCGATGGCGACAACCTGCGTGCCTACCGCCAGCGCGTGACGCGCATCCGCGGCGACGACGGCTGAGTCGGCCGTTCCCCGATCCGCGAGCCACCGCGGCGCACGCCTTGCGCGGAGCACCGGCGCATCCGGCCGATCGATGCCCACTCTCCGTGGTCGCCACCCGCGTGGCGATCAGGCATTGAAACCGCCATCGACGGTGATGATCGAGCCGGTCATGAAGCCGGCGGCAGGACTGGCGAGAAACGTCACCGCGGCGGCAATGTCGGCAGGAGCGCCGTAACGGCCGAGCGATGTGAAGCGGCGGTTGATATCCGCCCAGGCCCCGTCCGCCGGGTTCTGGTCGGTATCGATGGGACCGGGTTGCACCAGGTTGACAGTGATGCCCTGCGGGCCCAGGTCGCGTGCAAGGCCACGCGTCAACGCCAGCATCGCCGACTTGGTCATCGAATAGACGGTCAGGCCGGGGAACGGCACACGCTCCGCCACGCAGGACCCGATGGTGATGATGCGGCCGCCGGCCGGCAGATGCGGCAGCGCGGCCTGCGAAGCGAGCACCGCCGCACGCGCGTTCACGTGCAGCAGCGCATCGATGTCCTCCAGGCGCATCTGCGCGAACTGGCCGTCGCGGGATATGCCAACGTTGTTCACCAGGATATCCAGTCCGCCGATGCCGCTCACGGTCTCGTCGATCGAGCGCCGGATCGCCGCCGGATCCGCACTGTCCGCGCGGATCGCGACACCGCGCCTGCCCGTCGCCTGGATACTCCGCACGACCGACGCCGCTGCGTCCGCCGAGTTGAGATAGGTGATCGCCACATCGGCTCCGCGTTCGGCCAGGGCCAGCGCGATACCGGCGCCGATGCCGCGCGACGCACCCGTGACCAGCGCTCGCCTGCCGCGCAGGTCTTGCGACGGTGCGCTACCGGCCGGAGTACGGCTGCGGCCGGGCGTCGCGGCGGTGGCCCTGTCGCTGGCCGCGACGGTGAGCGCGGCAACCCCGGCCGCCATGCCCATCACAACGTCGCGCCGGGTGCTGTCGAAAGGTGTCCTGTCGTTCACGGGATTCTCCGGGTCTGGTGGGAAAGGATCATGCGTACACCCGCTGCCGCATGCCGGTATCCGCCGCTCGCTCCACGGCGGCGATCAGGCGGCGGTTGTGCGCGGCGTGCGCGAAGCCGGGGGTGTGGAACGTGCCCGCTGCGATATCGCGCGCAAGACTGGCGTAGACCTCGCCGACGTTGATGGCCGCGCCATTCCAGAAGGCCGCGGCGGTCGGACCCACGCCGTCGGCGACGGGCGCATCCGGCCTGTCGAAGGGCACGCTGGCCGTCAGCGCCAGGTCGCCGACCTGCGCGCCGGCCGGGTGATGGCCGCTCAGTCGCAGCGAACCCGCCGAGCCCCGCACCTCGATGACGAAGTGCGGATCGTGTTCGACGCCCGCCAGCACCTGCACGGACACCGATGCGTCCCGCGCGGTCGCGGCGATCAGGTCGACATGGTCGGGAATCTCGCGGGCCGAGGCCGCACCGGTATCGACGACCGCGATCTGCGGCCACACCGTCCGGGTCCGCGCATCGACCTCGACGATCCCGCCCAGCAGTGCCTCGATGATGTCCAGCACATGCGCGACGGTGATCGTCAGGAAGCTGGCGCCCGACGCGCGCTTGTTGAAGTAGTCGTAACGGCTGAGCGTGGTCGGCCCGAAGCCGAAGGTCGTGGCCCGCACCTGCGCCGACAGCACGTGCCCGATCGCGCCGGACGCGATCAACGCGATCGCGCGCCGCACCGAGGGGTTGTGGCGGCCCTGCAGGCCGATGGCGGTGTGCCGTCCCGCCGCGGCGGCGGCCATCGCATCGGTTTCCTGCAGCGTGGCGCCCAGCGGGGCTTCGCAGTAGACGGCCTTGTTCGCCGCCAGGGCGGCCATCACCAGCGCATGGTGGTCCGGCACCTTCACCGCGACGGTGACCACGTCGATGCTGTCGTCGGCGATCAGCGCCAGCGGATCGCCATAGGCCCGCTCGGCGCCGAAGGCGGCGGCGGCAGCCTGCGCGCTGGCGTCGCGACGGGTGGCGACGGCAGCGAGCACCAGCGACGGCTGTGCCGCAAGCGCGGGAACATGGGAAGCGCCGGCCCAGCTGGCCTGTGCATCGGCACCGATGATGCCGACGCGGAGAGGTCGGTTCGACATGGGGGAGTGTCCTGGCATGGCTTGGGGAGATCAGGAGTGGGCGGGAGGCATGGCCTGCCCGACGAAGCGACACGTTACGAGGGGGATTCCCTCAGAAAAATCCCAAAAATCAGACGAGAGTTGTAAGCAGAGGTTTAAGATGCCGACATGAATCCTTCCCTCCTTCCCGCCCTGGCCTGGTTCGCGCTGGTCACCGAGCACGGCAGCTTCTCGCGCGCGGCACAGGCCATGGGGGTGTCTCCCGCGGCGCTGTCGCAAAGCCTCAAGTCGCTGGAGCGCGAGCTGGGCGTACGCCTGCTCTACCGCACCACCCGGCACATGTCGCTGACGGAAGCGGGCCAGCGCCTGTACGACACGCTGCGCCCCGCGCTGGGACAGATCACGCGTGCGGTCGACACGGTGGACGATGCGGACGCGGCGCCCTCAGGCCTGCTGCGGATCAACACCTCGCGACTTGCGGCGAAGGGACTGATCGAACCGCACCTGCGGGAGTTCCACGCACGGTATCCGGCGATCACGCTGGAGCTGGTGATGGCCGATGGCATGTCGAACATCATCGCGGACGGGTGCGATGCCGGTATCCGGCTCGGCCAGACCCTGGCCGAGCACATGGTGGCCGTGCCGGTCAGTCCGCCGCTGTCGATGGCGGTGGCCGCGTCACCGGACTACCTGGCGCGCCACGGGGTGCCGCCGACACCTTCTGACCTGGTGCACCACAACTGCCTGAACTACCGCTTCGTCGGCAGCGGTACCCTGCACGACTGGGAGTTCAGTGATCCGGCAGAACCCGGCCGGCCGTTCACCCGCTCTGTCGCCGGCAGCCTGGTCACCAATGACGACGGCAGCATGATCCGCGCGGCGCTGCAGGGCCTGGGCCTGATGCAGGTGGTCGACCTGGCGATCCGCGCGCCCCTCGCCGACGGCCGTCTGGTGCGCGTCCTGGCCGCATGGACGCATCGCCATGCCGGCTTCTACCTGTATGCCCCGTCGCGAGAGCACATGCCGGCGAAGGTGCGCGCGCTGATCGATTTCCTGGTGGAGAAGCGCGACGGCATCGCCGCGTTGTGAGGCGTCTTTTCCCGCAGCGTCGACGTGCCCGCAGGCCGGACACGAGGCGCTTCCCTCCATGCCACCCTTCCGCCGACGAACACCGGCATGCCCTGCCCGTTGTCCCGTGCGCGCTCGCTGACCCGGCGGCGAGACGACGTCACGCTTTGTGTCCCCGCGCCTGCACGACGCGCCGCTTTGGGTCACACTGCGCGCCTGTCGCGTGCGCCCGCCGCGAACCCGCTCACACAAGGACGCCGTGAAGACCCCTGCCAGCCTGCTGATGCTGATCGACGAAGGCGTCATCGACGAGGTGCTGCGCCCGCTCAAGAGCGGCAAGGAAGCGGCCGTGTACGTGGTGCGGTCCGGCGACGACGTGCGCTGCGCCAAGGTCTACAAGGACATGGCGCAGCGCAGTTTCCAGAAGCGCGCGCAGTACCAGGAAGGCCGCAAGTCGCGCGGCAGCCGCGAGGCGCGCGCGGTCGCCACCGGCAGCCGCTACGGCCGCAAGCAGCAGGAAGCCGAGTGGAAGAATGCCGAGGTCGATGCGCTGTACCAGCTGCGCGAAGCCGGCGTGCGCGTGCCGGAGCCGTACGGCTTCTTCCATGGCGTGCTGGTGATGGAACTGGTCACCGACGCCGAGGGCTTCTCCGCGCCCCGCCTGGGCGAGGTGGAACTGACGCCCGAACAGGCCCGCGACTACCACGCCATCCTGGTGCGGCAGGTGGTGCGCATGCTCTGCTGCGGCCTGATCCACGGCGACCTGTCGGCGTACAACGTGCTGGTCGGTCCCGACGGCCCGGTGGTGATCGACTTCCCGCAGGTGGTCAGCGCCGCCGGCAACAACGCCGCGCGCACCATGCTGCTGCGCGACGTCAACAACCTGACCGCCACGCTGGGCCGCTGGGCGCCGGACCTGCTCGATACCTGGTACGGCGAAGAAATGTGGGTGCTGTTCGAAGCCGGCACGCTGTTGCCCGACACCCCACTGACCGGCAAGTTCACGCCCGACGAACGCAGCGTCGACCTCGATGGCGTGCGCGATGCGATCAACGACGCGCGCGAGCTGGCGCTGATCCGTCAGCAGGGCCGCGAGGCGCAGGACGAGGATTGATCGCGCGCCGCTGGCCGCGCGACGGCATCACGCCTGCCCCGCCTCCACCGCATCGGCCAGCCTCGGGAACACCGGCTTGAACCCCAGCTCATCGCGGATGCGCTGCGTGTCCATCACCGCTGCGAAGGCCTGTGCGCGTTCGGGATCGCTGCCATCCGGCGGCGGATGACCGACCGACGCGAACAGCGTGGCAAGGTCGGGCGCTTCATCATCGGCCACGTTGTAGACGCGATGCGCAGGTGATGGCGCCGCGAGCAGGCGGCTCACCGCCTGCGCCACATCCGCATGGTGGCCGAGCGACATGCGCTGCGTCGGCGGGAACGTACGCATGAACGGCACCGCCTCCGCGATATGCGGGTCGCCGTCGCCGTAGACGAACGGCAGGCGCAGGATGCGCGCATCCAGGCCGTCGATATCCAGCAGCATGCGCTCGGCAGCGAGCTTGCTCCGTGGGTAGGCATCCCGCGGCGCGCACGCATCGTCCTCATGCGCGGGGACACCGCCGTTCGGGCCATAGACCAGACCTGTGCTGGTGAACACGAAACGCCGCACGCCGGCATCGCGGGCGGCCTGCGCCAGATGCTGCGTGCCCAGGTTGTTCACCGCATGCGCTTCTTCCGGCGTGGCGCCGCGGAAGAACGCCGCGCAATGCACCACCGCCTCCACGCCCTGCACGGCCGCCGGCAGCGACGCTGGCTGCATCAGGTCGCCGACGACGAGCTGGATGCCGTGATCGGACAATCCGGTTGCACGTGCAGCGTCGCGCACCAGGGCACGCACGGTGTGACCCTGCTGCACCAACCGCTTCGCAAGCCTGCTTCCCACTTTTCCGGTCGCGCCGGTGATCAGTATGTTCTTGTTCATGCGGGCCACGATAATCGGCGGACATCGCCGCGCATTGGAAAAATCGGCCATCGCATGCGGGTTGCGGCCCGCCGGACGCGGCCATCACAATGCCGCATGCCGTCTGTCCTCCCCCGCTCCCCCGTGACCCCTGCCGCTATCGATGCCGCCCCGCGTCCGGTCGTCGCGTGGACGGTAAGCGAGTACCCGCGCGACCGGCAGCGCGTCGCCATCCCGCAGGTGGAAGCGCAGATCGTCGTGCGCTTCGGCCCGACCCTGCCCGACGGCGTCGACGTGCATGCGGTGGGGCCCCGCACCCAGGTGCAGCGCAAGTTCATCCGTGGCGGACAGCGCGCGGTGCTCGCGCGCCTGCGACCCGGCACCTACGAAGCCGCCCTGAGCATCTCCGCCACCGAGTTGCCAAGCACGCCGGTGCCGCTGGACGCCTTGTGGGGACCGGCCGCCGTCCACCGCCTGCGCGAACAACTGGCCGATGCCGCCGATACGCAGGCCGCCGGCGCGATGCTGGAAGCGGCAGTGTCGGCGCGTGCGGCGCGGCAGCCTACGCTCGATGTGGCACCGGCGTTCCTCCCCGCGGCGCTGGATCGGCTGCAGGTCGCCAGCCTCAGCCAGGTCGTGCGCGAGTTGGGTATCAGCGAGCGCCACCTGCGCCGCGTGCTGCACGACACACTCGGCCTCAGCCCCAAGACCTATGCACGCCTGAAGCGCTTCGCGCAGGCGGTGCGCGTCGCGCAATCCACCGACACGGTCAACTGGTCCGCCATCGCCGCCGACACCGGCTACTACGACCAGGCCCACCTGATCGCCGAGTTCCACGCCATCGCCGGCAACACACCGCGCGCGTTGCTGGCGGAGCTGCGCGAGGCCGATGCCGACGCAGCCGATCGCCGACCCGACGTACTCCCGCTTCCGTAGGCTGGATTGATAAACCCGACACCGGATCCTGCACGACCCGTAGCCCGGTTAGCGCGCAGCGAAAACCGGGACCCCGCCCGTCGACGCATCGCCATGACCCGGCGATCGCGCATTCCCGGGTTTCGCCTTCGGCTCTACCCGGGCTACGGCCTCGCGGAGACAACGACCAGGCGAAGAGACCTTCCTCACGGATCGCCAGCCAGGCAATCCTCCATCCACGGCTCCGCCAGCAGCGCATCGCGTTGGTCGTCAGCCATGGGCACGGCCTGGTAGTAACCGAAGCAGGAGCCGTCCGTACGCGTCGACGTGGAAAGCTCGCCCTTACAGATCCGCAGCGGTTTGTCGATGGTCTGCCAGCCGTCTTCGCACTCGGTATCGGTTTCGGAACCCGGCCGACCGCAGACGTGCGTGCGCCGCGCCTCCGTGGGCGAGTCCGCGCGCGCAACGATCCTGCCTCTGTACTCTTTTCCGGTGGCGAAATGAAACCAGGTACCGCAGATGCGGTCGCCCCGTTGCAGCAGCACGTAGCGGCTGCACTGGTCCGACGGGGTCTCACCGTGGCACGCCTCCCATTCCCCCGCGAACGTGCCGCTTGCACCAGCGGAAGCAGGGGCCGCTTCGCTGCCCGCCTGCCCAGCGCGCATTCCCGTGCATGCCACCAGACCCAACAGCGCCACCACCGTCCATCTACGCATCCAGAATCCCTCCCGACCGGCGTTGGCCGATGCTACGACGCGACTACATTACCGACAACCACATATATTCATGGACGTGATCAAGCGCTTCGGCTTGAAGCTGACAGCGGCGCGTCACGACGCGCGTTGCCGCATGCGCTTACCACGGTGAATGTTGCTCCCTCGCGAACACAACACCCGCATGCGCACTTCCCTTCTCCCCGTGCAACGGGGAGAAGGTGCCGAAGGCGGATGAGGGGCGCTGTTCCGTCCGCGCATGCGCTGCACGCTGCCCCGGGTGCGCTGCGCTTACCCGGGCTACGACATGCAAACGTCAGCGTCCGAACAACTTTTTCGCGTTGACACTACGGATCTTCGCTTTCTCGTCGTCGCTCAGGTCCAGGCGTTCGAATGCTTCGACGGTGCGGCCGAGGCCGATCTGCGGGTAGTCGGAGCCGAGCAGCACGTGGTCGAGGCCGACGTTGCGCAGGGTCCAGAGGAATTCTTCTTCCACCGGGGAATCGGCCACCACCAGCACGGTGGCGGAAATGTCGAAGTAGAGGTTCTCGAAGCCGAAGCCGTCGGCGGTGCGCGCCAGGGCGAGGATGTTCCAGAAGCGGAAGTTGAGGCCGCCGATGTGGGCGAGGATGAAGGTCGTCTTCGGCACGCGCACCACCAGGTTGAACAGCTTCTCGCTGTCGCCGGGCAGGATGTTGGCGTTGTCCATCAGCACGGTGACGCCGAGTTCGCCGGCGCGGCGCGCGAGCGCTTCCACGCGCGGGTCGGCCACGTCGAAGCCTTGGGTATGCGCGTGGATCTTCAGCACCTTCACCCCGGCGGCGGCCACACGGGCCAGTTCGGTCAGCGCGGCGTCGCCGTCGTAGGGGTGGACGGTGGCGATGGGCAGCACGTCGGCGTGCTGCGCGGCCAGGGCGATCACGCGGTCGTTGCCGGCGCGGATCTTCGCCAGCTCGCCCTGCCGGGCCTGGTGCGGGCCGCCGAACCACATCACGCCGATGCCCGACAGGTCCAGACCGGCGGCGCGCACGTCGTCGCGGTACTGCTGCAAGGAAGTTTCGCCATCGCGCAGGTGGACGTGGACGTCGAACACGGGGGTGGCGGCGACCGCCATCGGGGATATCAGGCACAGCGACAGGACCAGCGCGCGCAGCATGCGTCGTCTCACAACCAGAGGAGGCGTGCATGGTGCCACGCCCCGCCCCGACGGACGGCAGTTGACACATTTCGACGTTTAGCTAACTATCGCACCATGAGCCAGGTCTTCCGCGCCCTTTCCGATCCCACCCGCCGCCAGGTGCTGCAGTTGCTGCGTCAGGGGCCGCTGAGCGCGGGCGAGCTGAGCGACCAGTTCGACGTGTCCAAGCCGACCATGTCGGCGCACTTCGCGGTGTTGAAGGAGGCCGACCTGGTGCATGCGGAAAAGGTCGGCAAGTCGGTGATCTACCACCTGAAGCTGTCGGTGCTCGAAGACGCACTGCTCGGCTTCGTCCACTCCTTCGGTGCGGGCAGTACCGCGCCGAAGTCCAAGAAAGGAGCTGCGAAATGAACAAAGAAGTGATGTCCAGCCTGGCCTGGGGGATCGGCCTCGTGGTGCTGGCGCTGTGCGCCACGTTCGCCCGCTCGCGCGGTTACATCGACGGCGACATGGTCGACCGCATCGTGATGGGGGCGATCGGCCTGATGGTGGCGTGGTTCGGCAACCAGATGCCCAAGCGGTTCGTGCCCAGTGCGCGGGCGCGGCAGGCGCAGCGCGTGGCCGGGTGGTCGATGGCGCTCAGCGGGCTGGTCTATGCGGGGTTCTGGATCGCGGCGCCGAAGGACGTGGCGGTGGTGGGCGGTTCGCTGGCGATCCTGCTGGGCATCGGGGTGACGGTGGCCTACTGCCTGTCGCTGCGGAACAAGGCGCGGGTGTCGGGCGCCTGAGGCGGGTGTCGGCGGGCCGGTTTGCTGGCCGGCGCGCAGGGGGTCCGGCGGCGGTTGGATCGTTTCGATGCAACGCTGGATGTTTTCGATGCAGCGCTGGATCTATTCGATGCAACGTTCGATCGTTTCGATGGAACGTTGGCTCTTAGTGTTAGAAGAACCGATGTTTTCGATCCAACGCTGGATGTTTTTGATGCAACGTTGGGTCTTACTGTTAGAAGAACGGATGTTTTTGATCCAACGTTGGATCTTTTTGATGGAAAGTTGGGCCTTGGTGTTAGATGAGCCGATGGTTTCGATGCAACGTTGGATCTTTTTGATCCAACGCTGGATGTTTTTGATGCAACGTCGGATCTTGATGTTGGAAGACAACGCCGGGAAACAGGCGACGATGCGTCTTTGTGTGAGAAGCGCCGGCGGCGGGCCAAGGCCCGCCCTACGCGGGTGACCGTGGGTGCGGCGAGAGTGTCGGCCCCGGGTGCGCTGCGCTTACCCGGGCTACGGGGGACGCAAACGCCGGCAGCCCTGCCCCGTTACGCCGGCGGCGCGGTCAGCGGCAGATGAAGAAGCAGCCCAGCATCGACTTGTCCAGGCTCACCTGCAGGGCTTCGCCGTCCTTGAGGTGCACGGTCTTGGAGAAGGTGGTGTTCTTCTTCACGTCCTCGAACCAGTAGGCGACCTGGTCGTTGGAGCCGATGTGCTGGTTGCCGACAAACACGTCGGTGCGGCCGGTCACTTCGCTGCGGGTCACGGTCTCCTTGTAGGAGAAGTCGGCGATCAGCAGGTACTCGCCGGGCGGCAGCCGGGTGAAGCGGAAGCTGCCCTGGTCGTCCAGGATGGTGGCGAACATGAAGTGCTTGGCGATGCGCTCGGGGATCCGGTCGGGCATCTTCTGGCTCTGCTTGACCGTCTCGAACCACTGCTTGAACTCGTCGCTCATGTGGATCAGCCCCACCCGCTGGCTGCCCTTCGGCGGGTACTGCTTCTTGGCCAGCATCGCGCCCTTGTAGAAGGCGGTGCCGGCGATGGTGCCGGTGCCCACCAGCCGAATCTCCGACGTGGCTTCGGCCAGGCTCTTGCCGCCGGTGTAGGGCTTGCCGGCCAGGCAGTCGAGCATGGCGCTGCGCGCCTGGTCCAGGCCGTCGTAGGACAGAGCGAACACGTCCACGCCGTCCACGCGCGCGGTCATGCCGGTTTCCTTGGCGCGCATGGAGGCCATGGTCTGTTTCAGGTCGCCGATAGGGATCATCACGAAGCCGCCGCCCTTGGCGCCGCTGGCCGGCATCAGGGCGCCGCGCATCGTGGCGGGCGGCAGGCCGTCCTGTTGCACCTGCACGCTGACTTCCTTCGCGGCCGGGGGTGCGGCGATGCGGGGGCCGTGCAGCAGGAGGGCGCCGCTGGGCGTCTTGGCGCTGGGGCCGATCAGGGCCAGTTGCGACTGGTCCTTCTTGGCGGCGGTGAAGCGGGCCACGCAGCCCTTGCCGGGCGTGCCTTC
This sequence comes from Pseudoxanthomonas sp. Root65, assembly GCF_001427635.1. NCBI lineage: Bacteria > Pseudomonadati > Pseudomonadota > Gammaproteobacteria > Lysobacterales > Lysobacteraceae > Pseudoxanthomonas > Pseudoxanthomonas sp. Root65. The sequence continues at coordinate 612,146 of NZ_LMHA01000002.1, read as the reverse complement.
GGGCTGCTGCAGGAACCAGGCGCCGTCGGTGTTGCGGGTGATGAGGCGGCCTTCGTCGTCGGCGGCGCGTGCCGGGGCGGTGAGGCCGAGGGTGGCGGCCAGCAGGGTGAGCAGTGCGGGGGTCAGGCGACGAGGCGTCATCACGGGCGTCCGATGTCCAGGTGCGTGGAATTGTGACGGGTCGGCGGGAGGTGCACGAGTGACGTTGGTCCTCTGTGCGGTGCCGTTGGTCACGGGCTGCGGCCGCGGCATTCGGCGAGGCGTTGCCATGCGGGCGTCAGGCTTTTTCCCTCTCCGGAGAGGCTCGATGTGTGACGAGAGCGGCTTTCGGTCGCCCCAGAGAGGGTGCAAGTGAGAAGAGAGAGACTTCCCTGCTCTCTCCTCAGGCTTTTTGGCGCTTTGAAGCGGCGCGGTGCGTGAGGAGAGAGGCTTTGCGGCGCTTTAGAGCGGCTGGCAGTGAGAAGAGAGAGACTTTTTTGCGCTCTCGTCAGGCTTTTTCACGCTCTGGAGAGGCTTGCGGGCGAATCGAAGAGGGTTTGGGGCGCTCTATCGACGGAAAGGGAGCACCCGGTGGCGGTCGCTCAGGCGAGTGAGGCTCTCCATGCGGTGGCGACACGGGCGGCGACATCGGGCTGGCGGCGGTAGTTGTCGACGTTCTCGCGCAGGTCGACCCAGCGTTGGTGGTTCAGCAGGGTGGCCAGGTGCAGGTTGAGGTGGAGGACGCGGTCGCAGGCGTCGGTCAGCGACAGTTCCGTAAGGCGGACCCAAGCCCGCCTTACGGTTTGGCCAGCAATTCTTGCAAAGGAAGGAAGCACCAAAACACCCTATTTTAGGGCCGTCTTGAGAAGCCACCCCTGATACTCCGCTTCCAGCTCTGGCTTGTGCCGAAAATAGCCAACATCCTCAGCGTGCCTAAGCCATTGGCGCCAGTCATCTTGAACTCTTCGACGCATATCCGGCCTTTGGGAAAGTAGTGGCCAAAGCCGTTCGGCATGCAGGAAAAATGTTTCAACCGGCTTAAGCAAGGTCTCTGGCTGGAAACGCCCTTCCACCATAGCCAACTGAAGCGCCGCCTCACCCTCTTTGTAAAACTTAAATGCCTCATCAAGGGAATATTCGCCCCTGTGACCAGCGATAATTAAGCAAGTAGTTCCGAACGTGGTGAGCGGAAACGCATGACGCTCCTTGTCAACGGCAGCGCGCGAAAATGAATATGCAGCCGAATAGTTGTACGCCTCTAGCTCTAGTAGCGCTCTCTGCTCCCAAAAGCGCGAGTTCCATCCAAAAAACGGCTCCACGCTCCCGTACCAGTCCCTTGCTTTATCGATATCACCGCCAAGAGTCGCGTAAACACTCCTTCGCTCCATCAGAACTTTACATATGCGATGAGCATACGACTTAGCCTGTATTGCTTGAATGTTAACAACCGGCGATATGGCTGCAACCAGATCTCTTGCAACTGCAGCCATAAGATCAAAATTCCTGTTCCTTTCAAAGACACGCTCCGCCAGAATTCGATGCCTAAATCTAATTCCTCTGCGCTCCACAAAAAGAATATCTGACAATACGCCATCATCCAAACAGTATTTTACAATAACTTCGCTTGGTATCCCAGAAACCGCAGAAGCGAAATGCAGCGGCAACGGATATCCCCAGCGATGCGTTTGCGATATCGCAAATACTAAGTGCCGCAGATCATCGTTCCCATCGATAATCTTTGCAAGCTCCAGCAACCGCGCATCAAACCCGTTACCTATATCCACATCAGAAAGAGAGGACAAAAGGCTTCCGTGATGCTTATTTATGAATACTTTTCTTATTTCAGATGTTGGCCATGATCCCATCGAGCCTAGCCGCTTCGCCGCTCTTCTCTTTTCAATGACTGCAATTGCATCCGCAGGCGTCAATTCACTGTGATCGACCCAGGTCAGCGAACTAATATCTGAGAACTGTGGAAGCAATCCTTTCTGTCGACGACTTCTGTCAGAAAAGATGACGCCAATCTTCAGCCGTCGCTTCTGAGCTTTCCTAGCAAGATCCGATACAGCCACTCCGATATCCGCCATCTCGTCAAAAATTAGAACGGCACTACGCGACGAAAGACACTCGAGACAAGCATCTACATCCACATCATCATCGCCAGTAAAAATGTAGACAGGGATCGGACTCAACTCCCTAGCTACGCGAAGAAGCGTTGTGGTCTTTCCGCAACCAGCGTCCCCGTACAAACCAACAGCCGGCGAGCCATCTCGAAGACCTAAGCGAAGAGATTCAACTATCCTTCCGGAGAAGGAAAGCACTGCATCTCTTTCGGAAACTATGTCGCTCCACAACGGCTCGTCTCCAGCATAAAAATCCTGCCGTGGAGGAGATCGTCCCGGACTGTCCGCCAACAAGAGCCTAAACTGCCGACCAAAAGCTCTCGCCTTGTTCGGATCTACAGATTTTGGAAGGAGCTCGGGGTTACTCAGTACGTAGTCAGCCACATCGGCAGCGAGCGCACCGAAGAAATCTTCACCACTCACTCCGATCGGGATGAGTCCGAGCCTATCGCGCAGTCTTTCAGCAGATGCGGCATCAACGTCTTTTACGATTGCAATTGAAGGAGTTCCGTTCATTAGACGGGACTCATTCTTAGCGCGCAAAGTTCGCGCAAGATCAACCTCGCCTATCAACGAGGCTCCACAAGCAATAATCGGCCGCTCTTTGAACTCAGTGAAGAATGCCGTGTGCCAATAACCCTCACCCCGAAGAGCCTCCGCATATTCGTGAAGGGAGAAAACTTTTGACCCCTGATTTAATGCTCTACCATGCAGATATACAACCTGAAGACCATCCTGGTCGTTCCTAACCCGGTACCTTTCTTTAAAATCAATTTCTCTTATTTTCTTGGTTGCGAAGACGGCAGAAATTAAATCATCTATATTAAGTGTCCATACCCTCCACCACTCTATAGAAGACACAACTCCATGCCATGATGGCGAGCACCCGGTGAGTCTCCTCCTCAAGAAACTAGAAACTCTCTCAATGCCTACTTTGTAAACAGCATCTTCATAGGCAAGAGGGAGATCTGCGGCGGTAGCAACATCTAGCAGCAGGGAGAACTCCTGTTTTAACTCCTCTGCAAGCCCTTTAGATGTAGGTAAATTCTTCTTTGCGCTGTTTTTTGCACCAAGAGAGAATCCCGCTCCAAGTAACAACGAGTATTCACCGAGCGCCGCGGCTCGAACGACGAGCGCAGCATCAGTGACGCTTAATCCGAATGCCTCAATCCTGTGCACCATTAGTTCTCCTTAGGCCAACAGCTTGCAGTAAGCACGCATAGCTGAGCCGGTTTTCGCTAAGTCCCATACCTGATTCTCAACACTCACTCTGGCGGCTTGTGGCCGTCTGACGACAAACTTTGGGCTATCGGTCATGCGCGCCCTTGCAAGGCGGATGATCTCAAGTGATCGTAGCCATGATGTTGCCTAAACGGTAATGTCATCGCTACTTGCCCCTGCTACTCAGTCCATGAAGTCCCCCTCACCCGACGCCCTCACCCCCAATGAGTGACGCGCCAAGCCGCACGCGCGCGGCGTCGCTGAGTCCGCTGGACAGGGAAGACCTCCACATCAAACGGCACGAGCGCAGCATCGGCTCCCTCGTCAGCCTGCTGGTGCACGTCCTGTTCCTGGCCGCCCTGCTGTACTCCTCCAGGATCACCCTGTCCCAGCCCGAGAGCAGCAGCGCCGGCGGCGCGCGCGTCAAAGTCGACTTCCTGGGCGACCCCACCGACGCCACCCCCAACCCGCCCGTTCCCCCGACCGGCACCCCGACCCCCAGCGAACGCCCCACACCCCGCAAACCCCTGGTCACCACCGCCGTCACCTCCCCGGTGGACACCACCCGCGTGACCGAGGCCGAGAACCCCGTCGCCCCCGACGAAGCCCAACCCCAGCCCCCCGCCAGCCAACAGGCCATCGCCCCGCCCCAGGACCGCCCCCCGTCCAGCCCACCCGCCTGGCGCCGCTCCGCCCAATGGGGCCAGCCCCCCGGCATGCTCGCCCAGGACACCGCCCCCGAGAACTACGGTCCCACCGCCGGCAGCGGCCAACGCCAGGGCAACCAGCAGGGCAACGCCGCCACCCCCAGCATGGAAGTGGACGGCCACCAGATCTACTACGACCTGCGCAACGAACTGCGCATCGCCGAATGGCAGGCCCAGGGCATGAAGGAAATCGCCTTCCCCCTGCCCGGCCGCCGCGACCTGATGGTCTGCGCCCTGGAGATCGTGGCCACCCGCGGCTCCGGCGGCTGCCGCCTGGCCCAACCCGGCGACCCCGACCTGGCCGCCATCGGCGACGCCCGCGACGTGGTGAACGTCATGCGCATCTACCGCCGCGGCGAACTGATCTGGCGCGGGCCCGGGGTGTACCGGTAAGCCCACAAGCCTCCGCTGTTTCCTTCTCCCTGCAATAGCGGGGGTGAGGATGACCTGCTTGCGCGGCATGCCGCGCGGGTCATCCGAACGCCGGGCGTGCTTCGCCCGGCCGGGGCAGGTGCCCGGAGGGCGGATGAGGGGCAAAGCGCGATGTGTCACCGGGCGCCGACACGTCCGCCTCTCCGTTCGCCCCTCACCCGCCTTCGGCACCCTCTCCCCGCACTCGGGGCGAGGGAACAGCCGCTCGCGGCAAGACTCAGCCGAGATGTGCCGATACTTTTCCTTCTCCCTGCGCAGCGGGGAGAAGGTGCCCGGAGGGCGGATGAGGGGCAAAGCGCGGTGTGTCACCGGGCGCGGATGCGTCCACCTCTCCGTTCGCCCTTCACCCGCCTTCGGCACCCTCTCCCCGCTTCGCAGGGAGAGGGAACCTCTAAGAGAATCCGGCAAACGGAGAGATCCAGCGCGGGGTTCCGCGATCTGGTCTACGAGTTAGACCCCGATGACCGGCGCCGGTGACGGCGGCTCCGCGCGCCATTGCACCTCGGCCCTGACCAACAGCCCTGCCCGCTGCCGTATCCCGGACGCGGCCCACAGGCCGGCCATCTGCTCCAGCGGCACATCCAGCAACAGCCAGCGCACCGTCAACGATCCGGAGGCGAGCGACGCCCAGCGCGCAGGCTGCGACAGGCCTTCGCCCAGCGTCTCGTGCAGGCGCATCGGGCGCTCGGAGACCGACTGCAGCGTGGCGTCCAGCAGGGCCAGCTCGACCAGCGCCTCGCCGCCCAGGCCGGCCACCAGATAGTCCAGTTCCAGTTCCAGCGGCGGCAGCAAGGTGCTTGCGCCCACCCGCCGCTCCATCACCTCGTTGCGCCGCGCTTTCGCCAGCGCAATCCGCAGCAGGTGGACGAACAGGCCCTCCCGCGCGGGCGCGTCGGGGGACGGCGCCTGCACGATCACCTGCGTCCCGGGCGGCAACGCCGACGCCAGCTGCCCGCGCAGTACGTCGGTGACCAGCGCGATGACTTCATGGGACGACATGGCGGCTCTCCTCCGGGTTGCAGATCGCCGCCACGGCCGTGGACGGCGCGATTACATGTTGCGCCGGTACTCGCCGCCCACGTCGTACAGCGCGTGGCTGATCTGCCCCAGACTGTGCGTCTTCACCGCCTCGATCAGGGCCTCGAACACGTTGCGGCGCTCGCGGGCGGCGCGCTGCAGGTAGGCCAGGCCGTGACCGTCGTGCACCTCGGGCTCGGCATGTTCTTCCATCGCGGCGGCGTGGCTGTGGTCGGTCTCGCCTTCCGGCGCCAGCGCGTTGCGGCTGGCCTGCCAGGCGCGGACGTTGGCGATCTGCTGGGCCTTCTCTTCCTCGGTCGAACGGATCAGCTCGATCTCGGTGGCGATCTCGCCGCCGTGCTCGCGCGGCAGGAAGGTGTTGACACCCACCAGCGGCAGGCTGCCGTCGTGTTTCTTGTGCTCGTAGTACAGCGACTCTTCCTGGATCTTGCCGCGCTGGTACATGGTGTCCATGGCGCCGAGCACGCCGCCGCGCTCGCTGATCGCCTCGAATTCCTTGTAGACCGCCTCTTCCACGATGTCGGTCAGCTGGTCGACGACGAAACTGCCCTGCCAGGGGTTCTCGTTGAAGTTCAGCCCCAGCTCCTTGTTGATGATCATCTGGATGGCGACCGCACGGCGCACGCTTTCTTCGGTGGGCGTGGTGATCGCCTCGTCGTAGGCGTTGGTGTGCAGGCTGTTGCAGTTGTCGAACAGTGCGTACAGCGCCTGCAGCGTGGTGCGGATGTCGTTGAACTGGATCTCCTGCGCGTGCAGCGAGCGGCCGGAGGTCTGGATGTGGTACTTCATCATCTGGCTGCGCTCGTTGGCGCCATAGCGCTCGCGCATGGCACGCGCCCAGATGCGGCGTGCGACGCGGCCGATGACGGTGTACTCGGGGTCCATGCCGTTGCTGAAGAAGAACGACAGGTTGGGCGCGAAGTCGTCGATCTTCATGCCGCGCGCCAGGTAGTACTCGACGATGGTGAAGCCGTTGCTCAGGGTGAAGGCGAGCTGGCTGATCGGGTTCGCCCCTGCCTCGGCGATGTGGTAGCCGCTGATGCTCACCGAGTAGAAGTTGCGCACCGCGTTGTCGACGAAATACTGCTGGATGTCGCCCATCATGCGCAGGGCGAACTCGGTGCTGAAGATGCAGGTGTTCTGCGCCTGGTCTTCCTTCAGGATGTCGGCCTGCACCGTGCCGCGCACGGTGGCCAGGGTCTCGGCCTTGATGCGCGCGTAGGTTTCGGCGTCCACCAGCTGGTCGCCGGTGATGCCCAGCAGACCCAGACCCAGGCCGGTGTTGGTGGGCGGCAGTTCGCCGTGGTACTGCGGACGCACGCGCCCGGCGAAGAACGCATCGATCTTCTGCTGCGCCTCGGCCCAGCGCGCGTCATCGGCCTTCAGGTACTTCTCCACCTGCTGGTCGATGGCGGTGTTCATGAACATCGCCAGGATCATCGGCGCGGGGCCGTTGATGGTCATCGACACGCTGGTGGTGGGCGCGCACAGGTCGAAGCCGGAGTACAGCTTCTTCATGTCGTCCAGCGTGGGGATGTTGACGCCGGAATTGCCGATCTTGCCGTAGATGTCCGGGCGCGGCGCCGGGTCTTCGCCGTACAGGGTGACGCTGTCAAAGGCGGTGGACAGGCGCGCGGCCGGCTGGCCGACGCTGAGGTAATGGAAGCGGCGGTTGGTGCGCTCCGGCGTGCCTTCGCCGGCGAACATGCGGATGGGATCCTCACCGGTGCGGCGGTACGGATACACGCCGCCGGTATACGGATAGCTGCCGGGAAGATTCTCTTTCTGCAGGAAGGTCAGCAGTTCACCCCAGCCCTGGTAGGGCGGCGGCGCAATCTTGGGGATCTGCTGGTGGCTGAGCGAGGTGGTGTAGTTGTCGATGCGGATGGTCTTGCCGCGCACCTGGTATTCGTTGACCGGGTCGGTGACCGCCTTGTGCCGGGCGGGCCACTCGCGCAGCAGCTTCAGCGCCTCGGAGGAGAGCGACTGGATGGCGTCGTTGTAGCGCTGGCGGAGGGTGAGCAGGGAACGGTCGACGGGTTGCGCTTCCGTGGGAGCGACGTGAGTCGCGACTGACGTTGCTCCCACGACTGCGTCCGCCGAGTACAACGCCAACGCCTTCGGCAACGCCGGATCGTCCAGATCCTTCAACGCATTCCAGTAATGCTGCGCGCGGCTGGCGGTCTCGGCTTCGGTCTCGATGCGGCGGTTGATGCCGCGGCCCTGTTCGGCGATCTCGGCCAGGTAGCGCACGCGGCTGCCGGGGATCAGCACGGTGGCGCGCGGTTCCTTCAGGGTGGTGTCGAGGGCGGGGGTCCACTTCTCCGCCGGCAGCTGCAGCTTCTCGCGCAGCAGGCGGCACAGGTTGGCGAACATCCAGCTGACGCCGGGGTCGTTGAACTGGCTGGCGATGGTGGGATAGACCGGCACGTCGGCATCCGGCGTCTGGAACGCCACGCGGTTGCGCTTCCACTGCTTGCGCACGTCGCGCAGCGCGTCCTCGGCACCGCGCTTGTCGTACTTGTTCAGCACGATCAGTTCGGCGAAGTCGATCATGTCGATCTTCTCCAGCTGGCTGGCCGCGCCGTAGTCGCTGGTCATCACGTACATGGGGAAGTCGACCAGGTCGACGATCTCCGAATCGCTCTGGCCGATGCCGGCGGTCTCGACGATCACCAGGTCGAAGCCGAGCGACTTCAGGAACGCGATGCAGTCCTTCAGCACCGCATTGGTGGCCACGTGCTGGCGGCGCGTGGCCATCGAACGCATGTAGATGCGCTCGCTGCGCAGCGCGTTCATGCGGATGCGGTCGCCGAGCAGCGCGCCGCCGGTGCGGCGACGGGTGGGATCGACCGAGATCACCGCGATATGCATCTGCGGGAAGCACGACAGGAAGCGGTTCATCAGTTCGTCGGTGACCGACGACTTGCCGGCGCCACCGGTGCCGGTGATCCCGACCACCGGGGTGGTCGGGCGGGATTCGGGATGGGGGATTCGTGATTCGCTGGAGCGTGCAGTGGCCCACCCCTTGCGAAGGAGAACCAGCTCGGCCTCAGAGAAGGCGCCATCTTCGATCGCACTGAGCATGCGACCGATACTGGCTTCGTCCCGCACGCTCGGTTGTTGCGTTTGCCTTTGCGAATCCCGAATCCCGAATCGCGAATCCCGGGCCGTGCTGGCACGGCTCACCACATCCTGGATCATCTCCACCAGCCCCATCTTCATGCCGTCGTTGGGGTGGTAGATGCGTTCCACACCGTAGGCCTGCAGCTCGGCGATTTCTTCCGGAGTGATGGTGCCGCCGCCGCCGCCGAACACGCGCACATGGCCGGCGCCGCGTTCCTTCAGCATGTCGACCATGTACTTGAAGTACTCGACGTGGCCGCCCTGGTAGCTGGACAGTGCGATGCCGTCGGCGTCTTCCTGCAGCGCGGCGCGGACGACGTCCTCGACGCTGCGGTTGTGGCCCAGGTGGATGACTTCCGCGCCCTCGCCCTGGATCAGGCGGCGCATGATGTTGATGGCGGCGTCGTGCCCGTCGAACAGGCTGGCGGCGGTGACGAAGCGCAGCGGCGTGGTGTCGGCCTGGGCGGCGGGAAACTGGCTGGCGGGTGTGCTCACGCGGACTCACTTGCAGTGCTGACAGACGCGGGATTGTAGCCGCTCGCGTGTCATGACCTCACCAATTGCACACCAGTGGACACGGCACGCACACCCTACGGTGGCGTGCGGTGGCGCGCGCTCAGCACAGCCCGAACGGCAGCTCGCGGGTGGAGACCACGCGCTGGCCGACGGGTTCGCCGCGCAGGAAGCGCAGCGCGGCCTCCAGTGTTTCCGGTGCGATGGTCACGCGATGGTGGCCCAGGCCGGTGGTGCTGAGCAGCGTGGCCTGCGGCCAGTAGCGCGCGTAACGCTCGCCTTCGCACCACGGCACGTCGGTGTCTTCCAGGTCGTGCACGATCAGGCCGGGTCGCGCGATCTGCGGGGCGGTGGCCTGTGCGTGCAGGTCGCGGATGTCGTGGGCGGTGAGTTCCTGGTAGTCGTCGAACAGGCGGCGGCTGAGGAACTGCGCCAGCCCGACCATGCCGCCGAAGCGGCGCGCGGCGTCGAACGGATCGGCGGCCGGCGCCAGCAGGATCACGCGCTCGGCCTGCAGGCCGTTCGCCATCGCGATCGCCGCGGCCGCACCGCCCAGCGAATGGCCGACGATGGCGGCCAGCGGACCGAGGCTGTCGGCCACGCGCTGTGCGGCATGGGCGAACATCGGCAGCGTGGCGCGGCGTCCGCTGCTGCGGCCATGCGCGGGCTGGTCGAATGCGACCACCGCATAGCCGGCACGGCGCAGCGGTTCGACCCACGGCAGGAAGCGCAGGCCGAAACTGGACCAGCCGTGCACCAGCAGCACGGTGGGTTGCCGTTGCGGGTCGCCCCAGGTGTAGGTGGCCAGGCGCTCGCGGCCGAAGGCCAGTTCCCCAAGGCGTGCGCCGCCGGTCTCGGCCTGGCGCGCCCGGGTGCGTGCGCCGGGCATGGGCGTGCAGAACAGCTGGAACGCCCGGGCCAGCGTGGCGCGAGGCGCCAGCCAGCTGCCGACGGCGAAGCGGGCGCTCAGCACGGCCAGCTTCCATGATTTACGAACGGTCGTGCTATTTCGCGGGACAGAGACAGCGGCCATGACAGAGACCTCGGAGGTGGATCAGGCGGAGGTGGAAACCGCGGGGGCGCCGTACGACGCCAGCAGGCGGTCCAGCGACCGGCGGGCGAGACGGGGCGCCTGCTCGGCGTCGTACAGGCGGGCGTCGTGCAGGCCCTGGGCGATGGCGAACAGCTCGAACGCCAGCAGCACCGGGTCGGTGTCGCGCGACAGTTCGCCGGTGTCGATGCACATGCCGATCGCCTTCACCAGTTGCTGGCGCAGCTGCCGCAGCCAGTCGACGATCCGGTCGTGCAGCAGGCCCGGGCGGGCGTCGTACTCGTGGGCGGCGGCCAGGATCACGCAGCCGTCGGGGTTGTCGCAGACCCAGCCGAACCAGTTCTCCATGATCGCGCGCAGCCGCGGCAGGCCGCGCGGCAGACCGACGGCGGGGGCGATCACGGCGCGCGCATAGCGCTCGGCGGTCCACTCGAGCACGGTCAGCTGCAGGTCTTCGCGCGAACCGAAATGGGCGAACACCCCGCTCTTGGACATGCCGGCGGCGGTGGCCAGTTCGCCGATCGACAAGCCTTCCAGGCCATGGCGGGCGGCGATGTCATACGCCCGCGCGACGATCATCTCGCGGGTGGCGTTGCCTTTGTGGGTGGCGGCGTGCGGTGTCATGAAGACAGGAATAGCACGGTCGTTCTATTCCGGCAATAGGCCGGACGGCACGCTGCCCCCTGCCCCGGCTGTCATCTCGGCCGGGACCGATTGGATTAAACTGCCGGCCAGCGACGACCACGGCGTGATCCGGAAACGTCGCTTTTTTCTTTTCTGACAACCCGTTAGCCGCCCAGCAGGCAAGCCCGCGCCGGCCCCACCCGCGCACCGGAGCCACCCATGATCTTCGAAACCCTCGACACCTCCGGCCACGAACAGGTCGTCTTCTGCCACAACCCGGACGCCGGGCTGAAGGCCATCATCGCCATCCACAGCACCGTGCTGGGCCCGGCGTTGGGTGGCGTGCGCCTGCGCCCCTACGCCGACAGCGCGCTGGCGCTCAACGACGCGCTGCGCCTGAGCCGCACGATGACCTACAAGAACGCGCTGGCCGGCCTGAACGTGGGCGGCGGCAAGGCGGTGATCATCGGCGACAGCAGCGTGGACAAGACCGAGGTGCTGTTCCGCAGCTTCGGCCGTTACGTCGATTCGCTGGGCGGCCGCTACATCACCGCCGAGGACGTCGGCACCGATGTCAACGACATGGAGAACGTCTACCGCGAGACCGAGTACGTGGTGGGCGTGCACCAGGTGCATGGCGGCTCCGGCGACCCGGCCCCGTTCACCGCCTACGGCGCACTGCAGGGCCTGATGGCCACGTTGAACCGCAAGTTCGGCAACGAGGAGATCGGCAAGTACAGCTTCGCCGTGCAGGGCCTGGGCCACATCGGCATGGAGTACGTGAAGCTGCTGAAGGAGCGCGGCGCCAAGCTGTTCGTCACCGACCTCAACCCGGCTCTCGTAGAGCATGCGGTGGAGGAGTACGGCGCCGAGGCGGTCAAGCCGGACGAGATCTACGACTTGCCGGTGGACGTATTCAGCCCGTGCGCGCTGGAGTACGCCATCAACGAGCAGACCCTGCCCCGCCTGAAGGCCAAGGTCATCTGCGGCACCGCCAACAACCAGATGTCGCACGTCACCGGCGTGGAAGCCGCCAAGCGCGGCATCCTGTATGCGCCGGATTACGCGGTGAATGCGGGTGGCGTGATGAACGTGTCGCTGGAGATCGATGGTTACAATCGCGAACGCGCCATGCGCATGATGCGGACCATCTACCACACCGTCGGCAAGATCTTCGACCTGGCGGAGAAGGAAAACATCGCGCCGCAGTACGCCGCCGACCGCATCGCCGAGGCGCGCATGACCGCGATCGGCAAGCTCAAGCTGCCGCTGGGCCGCACCGCGCCGCGCTTCATGGGGCATCTGCGCGGCGAACATTGACGTAGGACGTTC